>NZ_JBFUBE010000002.1:0-422149 GCF_056405915.1 Flavobacterium sp. P1_E4 | reverse complement strand
CTTCTCTTTTTCTCAGCAGTATTTCAAGGAACGTTACGCGTTTTGCGGGGTGCAAAAATAGCTTACGTTTTCGAATCTCACAAGCTTTTTTAAATCTTTTTTTGAAAATAAATTTTCGTTTCGATTTCGTGGGCTTGTCAGGATTTCTAGGAACGTCTGCGTCGTTGCGGGTGCAAAAGTAGCTCCTTTATTCGTGTAAACAATGGCTTTTTTAGCCTTTTTTCAAAGTATTTTTTAATCCTCTGGTATGTTGTCTTTTATGGGACGCATTTTTTGAGACTTTGACATTTTAGTAGCTTTCTTTTATAGCCTTTTTGAGGTTTTACCAACGTTTTCGGACTTTGATTGATTTTTTCAATACCAAATTGAAGATAGACAAAACGATTTTACTTGAGCAAAAGGGGAGATTTTTACGAATTTGTTTCCAGGTCTTTCTCTCCTATATATAAAGGTGTGGATTTATTGCTTTCTTTCTTATGAAAACCCCAGACCCTAGCCCCGATAGCAGTGGAAATCCTTGTGGTCCGGAGTTCGGACCACAAGATTGTAGCGGATAGCGGGATTAAGCTCCAGAATATTGGAGGAATTAATTAATGTGTTTGATCTGAAATCTTCACCTATATATAGGTAACAAAAAATTGCAAAAACACTACAAAAACACAAAGACCAAAATCTATATCCATTCACAAAATCATCTGACAAACTTTTAGAATGAATTTTGTCAGATTACGAGGTTCTATATTACTGACTAAAAAAGGAATTAAAACAAAAAAGCTTCTCGAGAGAAGAGCCTTTAGCAAGAACAACAGAGCTTTTCAAAAAACGAGATAAGTCTCTCACAAATTTGCATAAAAAAAACCCAAACATATGTTTGGGCTTTCTGTGCGGATAATAGGACTCGAACCTACACGCCTTGCGGCACCAGATCCTAAGTCTGGCATGTCTACCAATTTCACCATATCCGCGTAATTGTGGGTGCAAAGATAATCATATCTTCGAGTTTTCAAAGGATTTTTTTAAAAAAATATTCATTCTCTTTTTTGTATTTTTGATCCTCAAAAAAATTTGATCCAATGGAAGATATAAAATTATATGTTACAAAACACAAAGATCGGTTTATCAATGAGTTAATTGAATTGTTGAAAATTCCATCCGTAAGTGCAGACACCGCTTTTTCTCAAGATGTTCTCAATACTGCTGATGCTGTTAAAGCAAGTTTAGTAAAAGCTGGATGCGATTTTGTAGAAATTTGCGAAACCGCAGGCTATCCTATCGTTTACGGAGAAAAAACAATCGACCCAAAATTGCCTACCGTTTTAGTCTACGGTCATTATGATGTTCAACCGGCAGATCCATTAGAATTATGGACTTCTCCCCCATTTGAACCCGTTATTAAGAAAACAGAAATCCATCCCGAAGGCGCTATTTTTGCCAGAGGTTCTTGTGATGACAAAGGTCAAATGTATATGCACGTAAAAGCTTTTGAATACATGATTCAAAGCAACACTTTGCCTTGCAACGTAAAATTCATGATTGAAGGTGAGGAAGAAGTTGGCAGCGTTAACCTAAAAACCTTTGTGGAAAACAATACCGAGAAACTAAAAAATGACGTGATTTTGATTTCGGATACCGGAATGATTTCCAATCAGCAACCTTCTATCACCACAGGTCTTCGCGGTTTGAGTTATGTGGAAGTAGAAGTTACGGGACCAAATCGTGATTTACATTCTGGACTGTACGGAGGTGCTGTTGCCAATCCTATAAATGTTTTAGCAAAAATGATTGCTTCCTTACATGACGAAAACAATCACATTACGATTCCAGGATTTTATGACAATGTTCAAGAATTGTCACTGGAGGAAAGAGCCGAAATGGCCAAAGCTCCTTTTAATCTAGACAACTACAAGAAAGCACTAAACTTGAATGATATCTATGGTGAAAAAGGATACGTAACCAATGAGCGTAACTCCATTCGCCCTACGCTGGATGTCAACGGAATTTGGGGAGGTTACACTGGAGAAGGTGCAAAAACCGTAATTGCGAGTAAGGCATTTGCCAAAATCTCCATGCGATTGGTACCAAACCAAGATTGGGAAGTCATCACCGACTTGTTCACCAAACATTTCACCAACATTGCTCCGGCAGGCGTTACCGTAAAAGTTACTCCTCATCATGGCGGCCAAGGTTATGTGACTCCTATAGACAGCATCGGCTACAAGGCGGCCAACATGGCTTATACCGAAACCTTTGGTGTTCCTGCAATTCCGGTCCGTTCTGGAGGAAGTATTCCTATTGTTGCCTTGTTCGAAAAAGAGCTAAAAAGCAAAACTATACTTATGGGCTTTGGCCTTGACAGTGATGCTATTCACTCGCCAAACGAACATTTCGGGATTTTCAATTATCTGAAAGGGATCGAAACAATTCCGTTGTTTTACAAATATTTTGTGGAATTAAGCAAATAAGATTCCTCTAACATTATCTAAATCCGTTCTCTGTGAGCGGATTTTTTTTGCACTTTTCTCAAAACAACTTTGATTTTAATTAGGAGCTAATTCCAGCTGTACACTATATCTGTTGTCCCGAACCCCGGGACAACAGGATGCCGTTTCCATCTGGGCTAGGGCTTTAGGTCTTCTAAGAAAAATAAATTTTATCTTATATAAAAAAAATAATTATACATTTATGATACCAAAAATATTATATGCGCCCCTTCTTAATTTATCTAATGCTTATCGGATTTCTATTTAGCTGTAAACCAAAGCAACTCAATCAAAAAGTAAACAAACAGAGAGAAGGTCTTTGGATAGAAAACTACAGTCAAGACAGTTCAAATTATAAATCTGTTGGAAACTATCATAATGGCGAGCCAATAAAAAAATGGACATATTATTTGAACGGTAAACGCATAAAAAAGGAAAACTATTCAAAACTCATACTGCAGAACAAAAAACTACTTCAAAAATGGTAAAGTCGAATCGAAAGGAATAACAAAAATAACAACTGAAGACGAACAAACACATTGGTTTTATAATGGCAAATGGAAATATTACACCGAAAAAGGGAAACTGATTTTAATACGCAAATACGATAATGGCGAAGTAGTTTCTGAACAAGAAATAGAATGATTTTATAACTATATAATTAGATACCAAAAAACAAAATCCGCTTCTTTCGAAGCGGATTTGTCTAAAAAAAAATTTAAAAAAAATCTAAAATTAAAAAAAACCTCAACTAAAAACTTTATCAGGATTATAACCTATATAAGGCATCGCTTGCTCATTAAAAACAACTCCGTATTCTTCTAACTCATTCAAAATCGGAAGGTACACTTCTTTACGAATAGGAAGTTGTACTCCTGGAGTTGTGATCTTACCATTCAAGATTAACAAAGTAGCCATTGCAACTGGCAACCCTACTGTTTTGGCCATCGCAGTATACGTTTGATCTTCACCTATACAAACCATTTTGGAATCTATTTGCTTTTCTTCACCATTGAGGACAAATCCAAATTTGTGATACATCACAATCATATCCTTATCATCTGGTTCTAAAGTCCAACTATCAGTAAGTATTTTTTCAAGAATCTGTGCAGGTGTGGCATTTTTCAATCCTACTTTTTTATTTCGATTGAATAAATCCAATTCCAATAATTTATCCCACATGATATCGTCTTGGTCAATTTTTAGAATCAAACGCATTTTGATTTCAACTGAATCCGTTGGATGATAAGGAAGGAACGAATTCACAAATTGACGGTAACTCATGTTTTCAGAGTTCTCCATAATATAGCTATCATCTGTCATCCCCAATTGCACAAACATATTCCAAGCTTTAGAAAAACCAACTCTTCGAATCGTACCTCTATATAAGGTAAGCACATCGTCTAGACCGTAAACACTTCTGTACTTAAGCGAATCCCTATTCGAATAGGCTTCAAATTTACCGTAACCTTCTACCTCCAAAAATTCGGTTCTACGAAACAAATTCACATACGGGATGTATTTATAAGCGCCTTCCTGAATGAACTTGGCAGCTCCTCCTTGTCCAGCAAGCACCACATTCCTTGGAGCCCAAGTAAATTTATAATTCCATAAATTATTGTCAGATTCTGGAGCTACAAGACCTCCGCAAAAAGATTCAAACAAAAGCATTTTGCCTCCTTGTTCCCTAATCTCGTCAATCACTTTCATGGCACTCATGTGGTCGATTCCTGGATCAAGTCCAATTTCGTTCATGAAAATTAGATTGTTTGCTTTGGCTGCCTCATCCAACTCTTGCATCGCATCACTTATATAGGAAGCCGTCACAAGATGTTTTTTATAAACGATACAATCTCTTGCTACTTCAATATGAAGGTGAGCCGGCAACATGGATATTACAATGTCAGCTTTTTGAATTGCATTTTTTCTTTGATTCTCATCAAATATATCTAAAGCGATAGGAGTTGCATTTGGATGATTATTTGTCTTTTTTTGAGCTAAATCCAAAGACAAATCACCTATAATAAGATGCAATTCTTCGGATACCGATTTTTTCAAAAGGTATTGTATCAACGAAGAAGCAGACCTTCCTGCCCCAATAATAAGAATTGTTCTCATGACTTATTTTATTTTAAAAACGTAATATTATACATTTCAATATATTCTTCTTGTTAAACAGGATATATTTATCCCTATTTAAAACAGATTACATTTTGACTGTTTTAAAAATATAACACAAACATACAATATTGTTGTATTTATAACAAACGATTTTTAAAAAACATTTACAGTTAAAATCAATTTGCCATTTTCGAAAAAGAAGAAAAAAGCTCAAATACCTATGTTTTGAGTTACTAAAAAACTACTTTTATCATTGCATACAAAACACTTTCAGTTTAAAAATATTAGAAATACTTTTGCCTTTTATAAAACAAAAATAATGGATAAAAAAATAATTACAACGTCGGCCATTTTAGGAATGATAGCAATAATTTTAGGTGCTTTTGGCGCACATGCCCTAAAAAAAGTACTCACTATTGAACAACTTACTACTTTTGAAACCGGTGTACGGTATCAAATGTACCATGCTTTGTTTTTATTGTTTATCGGAACAACAACTATAATTCGTCAAAAATCAAAAAAAACAATCTATAATTTGACCGTTTTTGGAGTCGTACTATTTTCTGGCTCCATTTACCTTTTGGCTACCAATTCCTTGATGCCAATTGATTTCAAAATATTTGGATTCGTTACACCAATTGGGGGGATATTTCTTATTTCTGCATGGTTCCTACTGTTTTTTGACTTAATAAAACCAATAAAAAAAGAAAAATAAAATTTAATATGGTTCTAAAAAAAATTATACTTTTGCGGTGAAATAAACAACACTCAAAAAAATTTATTTTTTATGGACAACTACGCTTTGTTTACGAAATCGATTTCGTTAAAAGAACTGGGAATTGAAAATGCCAAAATTCAGTATCAACTAACCCCTAATGAGTTACACGATATTACCATTCAATCTGGACAGGGAGTTGAAAATTCTACTGGAGCATTAGCAATAAATACCGGAGAATTTACAGGACGTTCTCCACAGGATCGTTTTATTGTAAAAGATAGTATTACCGAGGACAAAGTATGGTGGGGAAAAGTAAACATTCCTTTTGAACCAACTGCTTTTGATGCTCTTTACAAAAAAGTTACCGCTTACTTATCTAACAAAGAGATTTTTGTTAGAGATTCTTATGTTTGTGCCGATACCAATTACAGATTAAATGTTCGTGTGGTAACCGAAACCGCTTGGGCCAATTTGTTTTGTCACAACATGTTTCTAAGACTTACTAATCAAGAACTAGAAAATTTCACACCGGAGTGGACTGTAATTTGCGCTCCTGGATTCATTGCAGACCCAGCCATTGATGGAACCCGCCAAGGGAATTTTGCAATCTTAGATTTTACAAAAAAGATTGCGTTAATTGGAGGCACAGGATATACCGGAGAAATGAAAAAAGGAATTTTCTCGGCATTGAACTTTATTCTACCTGTTTTCAAAAATACATTACCGATGCACTGTAGCGCTAATGTCGGAGAAGATGGAGATACTGCCATATTCTTTGGTTTGTCAGGAACAGGGAAAACAACTTTATCTGCAGATCCTGCACGAAAACTAATTGGTGATGATGAGCACGGATGGACTAACGAAAATACTGTTTTCAATTTTGAAGGAGGATGCTATGCGAAAGTGATCAATCTTACTGAAGAGAACGAACCAGACATTTTCAGAGCTATTAAAAAAGGAGCTATTCTTGAAAATGTGGTTTTCAAAGCAGGGACTAATGAAGTAGATTTTGAAGATGTTTCTATCACTCAAAACACAAGAGTAAGCTACCCTATTGACCATATCGATAACATTCAGCCTGGTTCTATTGGAAAAAATCCAAAAAACATATTTTTCTTAACTGCCGATGCTTATGGGATTTTACCTCCTATATCCAAACTAACTGCTGGGCAAGCCGCTTATCACTTTATATCTGGATATACTGCAAAAGTAGCTGGAACAGAAGCAGGTGTTACAGAACCACAACCTAACTTTTCAGCTTGTTTTGGAGCGCCTTTCATGCCATTACACCCAACAAAATACGCAGAAATGTTGAGCAAAAAAATGAAAGATGCCAATGTAAAAGTTTGGTTAATCAACACTGGATGGACTGGTGGACCTTATGGTACTGGAAGTCGAATGAAATTAAAATTCACTCGCGCCATGATTACAGCAGCATTAAAAGGACAATTAGACACTGTCGATTTTATCAATCATGATGTATTTGGAATTGCAATTCCACAATCTTGCCCAGAAGTACCTAGTGAAATTCTAAATCCAAGAAACACTTGGGAAGACAAAGAATTATACGACAAAAAAGCTACTGAGTTGGCTCATAAATTTGAAGAGAATTTTGCCAAATTTAAAGAATTTGCCAATGCCGAAATAATGGCAGGAGCACCGATCGCTTAGTTAATTTTAATTCAATACGTAAAAGAGCTGTTCGATAACGAACAGCTCTTTTTTTGTTTATAAAAAAGTCTAACCAAAAACAAATCAACAATTTAAGATATAATTAATTTATTTGGTATTAAATTTGTACCGTCTTTCGATAATTATCGAAACAAAAAATCAATCAATCAAAAATCAAATCAATCATGTTAAAACAATTCTTTATCCTTTGCTCAGGGGCTGACAAACAGCTTCTTGAAGGTTGTTCCGATGGCGAACAAACCAAATTTGTCGGTATTGGAGCCACCGTTTTTTTTACGGCAGTAATGGCTTTTATTGCCAGTGCCTATGCACTTTTTACCGTTTTTGACAACGTCATTCCCGCATTACTTTTTGGGTTCGTATGGAGTCTACTTATTTTTAATCTAGACCGATTTATTGTTTCCACTATTCGAAAAAGGGATAGCTTTGCCAATGAATTTCTACAAGCCACTCCCCGAATTATTTTGGCTTTCATCATTGCAATCGTGATTTCAAAACCATTGGAAATTAAAATTTTCGAAAAGGAGATCAACACCGTTTTACTGAAAGAAAAAAACGAAATGGCTATTGCCAATAAAAATCAAGTATCTAATTATTTTAAAGGCGATGTGACTAAAAATCAGTCGGAAATAGAAAGTATAAAATCCAATATTAAAACTAAAGAAAAAGAAGTAGCCGATTTATACCAATCCTATATTACCGAAGCTGAAGGCAGCGCCGGAACTAAAAAAATGGGTAAAGGGCCTATTTATAAAGAGAAAAGAGAAGCGCATGATTTGGCTTTACGACAATTAGATTCCTTAAAATCAAATTCGGTTAAAACCATTGCCGATAAAGAAGCGAGAGCCAAAACTTTACAAGCCGATTTAGACAAAAAAATAACCGAGACAAAGCCTATAATAGATGGTTTCGATGGCTTGATGGCTCGAATCAATGCACTGGGAAAATTACCTTGGTTGCCTTCATTTTTCATAATGTTGTTGTTCTTAGCTATTGAAACTTCTCCAATTATTGCCAAATTATTATCGCCTAGAGGTGAATACGATTTCAAATTGGAAGACTTGGAAACTGCGCTTAAAGCCACTATCGAGCAAGACAAATACCAACGCGAATTATTGATAAAAACCAGTGCTGCAATGCACGATAAAATCTATGCCGATATTGCCGAGGACAAAAAATTATATGATTTGCAAAGAAAAAATGCAACAGAATTATTGGAACAGCAATCCAATAACTTTTTAGAAAAGCAAATGAAAACATTATAGAAAAAGAGGCAATTATGCCTCTTTTTTATTTCAACCAACCATTCAATGTTGCCATAATCTTTTCTTGGTCTTCTTTTGGAAAATTTTTAACTCTCGTTGCATGACTCCCACCTGGAAGCACCATCTTCAAAGCATCTAAACTAGGATTTAGGGTTGGTGCACAAGATCCCCAAGTGTCAAATCCTCCATAGATATAAAGTATTTTATTACCCTTTGTCTCTACATATTTACGCACCTTTTTAATGTATTTTGGATTATATGTTATCGTAACCTCTTTGGGAGCAAATCGTGAATTAGAAGTACTTTTTACTGTTTTCAACAAATCTCTTACGGGTTCGAAATCAAAACCATAATATCCCAATTCACTCAGATGCTGATAATAGGAGGGTAATAAATCAAAATATTTTTGATCATTGTAAGTGCTAATCCCCACTATCTTATTCAAATAATCAAATAATGCTGCAGGACTGGCTCCCTCAACAGGAATATCTTCACATTTTCCGCCCCATTGCCAAAAAGAAAATGGGAATTCTAAAGTGCCATATTCTAAGGCTTCTTCAACAGAAACTTCAGTAAAACTCATTTTTTCTTTCTCGGCATATTCTTTAATTTCCTTCAAAAGAGCTTCTCTATTTAGCAATAATGCTCTCTGAAAATGAGTGACTTTTGCTCTGCATTCAGGAGTACCCACAATTTTTACATGCTCCACAGTTCTTGGATCTTCTTGGGTATTAATCAATGGTGCTACATAAGGCATGGCCACATCTACATCATTGGGGTATTTCGATTTATAAATTAATGTGGTTTCTCCCCCTTTACTTATTCCTGTCGAAATCCATTTCCCTTTGTATAATTCTTTCAATTTTATTGTAATGTTATGGTAATCCTCGATCGCCTGATCATTTGTTAAATACTCCCATTGAACAGAATTTGGTCTTGACTTACCATAAAATCGATACTCTACAGCCACTTGATTTGAGTTTAGCAATTTACTCACTTCGCTTTTTATATTACCTGTATTATAACCGTGCGTTTCAATTACCATTGGACTATTAAAATCACAATGAGAAAGGTAAATATAATGCTTAAAGGTTCCCTTTTCAGGATGTTTGTGATCCAATGGTTCATTCAAAATTAACTGATACGATTCAGTATATCCTTCTAAATTCTTTATCTCAGAAATCTCAGCATCAGGAAACAGCTCAATTAATTTTTTCTTTAAATCCGTTGGAGCAATTGTTCCTGTTTGGGCAAAACTCAAATAAGAACAAAAAATGAAAGATAGTATCAGTAGAATATTTTTAATTTTCATTGCATATTGGTTATAATTATTTTTTAAAAATACAATCTCATCACACCTTAAAATGATACTATATTAACCTCAAATTGTAATATTTTATCTGATACGGATTGAAAAGTATTTAAAAAAAATAAATAGTCTAATTTTATTGAAAATACAGCCTTAAAATGAATACTATTCAACTCATTTCTGATTCGTTTATAGAAAACAATTGCAATTTTAAACTTCTCATTGATCGGTTAAAAGATGGTTTTGCAAACCCATCTATAGAAGTACCAATGCGTCATCACCATGATTATCCAAATCCTCCTGAAGACAAAGACTCGACTTTATTACTGATGCCTGCCTTCAATCCTGGCGTAGATGCGGGGGTAAAAATAGTAACAGTAAGTCCCAATAATGGTAATTATAATCTTCCTGCCATACAAGGAACCTATATTTATTTGGATGCTCATAAGGGGAATATCAAAGCTATTTTGGATGGAAAATCACTGACTACAAAACGTACTGCTTCAACCTCAGCATTGGCCAGCAGCTATCTCTCCAGAGAAAATTCCTCTTCCTTATTAATGATAGGAACAGGAGCTTTGGCAAAAAATTTAATTCAAGCACATGCCAGTGTACGGCCTATCACCAAAGTATATGTTTGGGGTAGATCATTGGAAAAAGCACAAACGGTATGTGATGAATTATCGAGTGCTTCTTATTCTTGCATAGCTATCACAAACATTGAAGATAAAATCTCCGAAGTCGATATTATCTCTTGTGCCACTTTATCACCAACTCCTTTAGTCTTCGGAAAATGGCTGATAGAGGGGCAACATCTCGATTTAGTGGGCGCCTATAAAAAGGATATGAGAGAAGCGGATGATGAAGCTGTTTTAAAATCATCAGTATTCTTAGACACTTACCAAGGAGGATTAAAAGAAAGCGGTGATATTGTAATCCCTTTAAATAATGGAACTTTAAACATAGAAGATATTAAAGCGGATCTATTCGAGTTGTGTACTGGCTCCAAAAAAGGAAGAACATCCGAAAAAGAAATCACCTACTTTAAATCGGTTGGGCATGCTCTAGAAGACTTGGTTGCAGCCTCTTATTTTCATTCTGAATTTATATCCAAAAAATAAAAAGCTATGTCTTCAACTTATAAAAACATAATTTCAAAAACAGATTATACAGTACCTCAAAATTGGGTTCAAATTAAAACAATTGACATGCACACGGGCGGAGAACCCTTGCGAGTAATCGTTTCCGGTTTTCCTGAATTGAAAGGATCTTCCGTATTGGAATATCGTAAGGACATCAAAGAAAATTACGATTATTTGCGTACTGCACTTATGTTCGAGCCTCGTGGTCATGCTGACATGTATGGTTGTGTTTTGCTTCCGCCAAATGATGCAACTGCCGATTTTGGTATTTTATTTATGCATAATGAAGGTTACAGTACCATGTGCGGTCATGCCATTATTGCAATCAGTACTTTGGCGGTAAACATGAACTGGATTACAGTAAAAGAAGGAGAAAACAAACTTGAAATCGATGCTCCTTGTGGCCGAATAACCTCTTACGTAAATGTAAAATCGGGCGTAGTAACGGGAGTTCGTTTTCATTGTGTTCCAAGTTTTGTCGTAGGACTGGATCGTGAAGTCGAAGTACCAGGAATAGGGAAAATTATTTATGATTTGGCCTATGGTGGTGCCTTCTATGCGTATGTAGATTTGAGAAAAAACAATACTTTAAAGTTTACCTTAACCGATTCTGATTATCGTACTATCATACAAAAAGGCATGGAAATTAAACAGGCAGTAATGCAGCATGACAGTGGAATACTGCATCCTTTTGAAGACGATTTAAGCTTTTTATACGGAACCATATTTATTGATGATGCACAGGAAAAAGAAAATCATAGCCGAAATGTATGTGTATTTGCCGAAGGAGAAGTCGACCGTTCTCCAACAGGTTCAGGGGTTTCGGGAAGAATAGCTATAGAAAAATCAAGAAACACAATAGATTACAACAGCAAACTGGCAATTGAAAGTATTACGGGAAGTGTTTTTAACGCTTCATTGTTTTCCGAAAAAGACTTCGGGGCTTTCAAAGCCGTGATTCCTCAAGTGGAAGGAACAGCCCATATTACAGGTGCAAACACTTTTATTATTGACCCAAATGACCCTATGAAAAACGGTTTTATACTTAGATAAATATGAAATCGCCATGATTCAAAATTACAAACAGGAATGAAAAATGGCGATACCATATTCCACTAAAAAGCAAATATTATCTCCATATGAAACAGATTACAGCATTATTATCACTTATTTTTTTTAGCCAAGCTAATTTCGCTCAAAAGACCTACCCAAATTTAGAGGCTAGCAAAAACATTCTTAATTACAAAGGAAATCCAACGAACGCAACCGACAGAAAATCATTGGCTTTTTCAGATAAAGGCGCTTGGTTTGGATTTGGATTTCTGGATTCTACTCAAGGACAAGGAGGTTTTTCGGGACCTTATTTATTGACTGAACAAAACGGCGTTTGGATAAGCCCTTCATTGGTTTCTTTACATCTTAAAGATAAAAACCAACAGGAAATTATTGATTGGCAAACTGCTTTGGTAAATCAAAACAGTTACAATAGCCATTTGGAACAACAATTTCAGAATGAAAAATTAGATATAAAACAACAATTAGTGTTTTCTTCCGGTCAATCGGCAATTCAAAAAACGAGTATTACCAACCGATCATCTGAAACAATAATTGTTTATCCTTCATTTGATTCAAAATTGTTTTTGGATTTACAATTATCAAAAGAAAATCAAATAGTTAAAATCGTTTCCACAAAAAGCAAAGCCACAGGATACATCCAATTTTCAAATGCTACTTCCATCGAAATTACAAAAGACGGATATAGAACCCAAATTCAAAAATTAACACTTAAACCAAATGAAACCGGAGTAATTCTGGTTTCTCAAACTTTTATTTTTCCGCAATATTCATGGCAAAAAGAAAAAGAATCTTTAGCGAAAGCAAAATTCAACACTATTCTTTCTAGCTCACAAAAAGAAAAGGAAAATCAATTAGCTCAATTAATAGCCAAAAAGAAAGCAGTTTATAATGATTTGATCTACTCCAATTTATTGGCAAAATTAGCACTAACATTACAAAACAATTCTCGAATCGCAGCCGAAGGTTTGAAACACAACGGTATTTTCCCTAGTTACAATTACGAATGGTTTAATGGATTTTGGGCATGGGATAGCTGGAAACATGCAGCTGCCGTAACAAATTACAATCCCGAATTGGCCAAAAGCCAAATGCGTGCCTTATTTGATTATCAAACGCCAAATGGCTTTATCCCAGATTGTGTTTATAGAGACACTCTAATTGAACCTAATAATTACAGAAATACGAAAGCGCCACTGGCAGCATGGGCAGTTTGGAAAATTTATGAGCAAACAAAAGACACTAATTTCTTAAAAGAATTATATCCTAAGCTTAAACTATACCACAATTGGTGGTACAAAGATCGTGATCACGACCAGGACGGATTATGTGAATTTGGTTCAACAGATGGAACTTTAATTGCGGGAAAATGGGAAAGCGGTATGGACAATGCCGTTCGTTTTGACGACAGTCAGTTACTAAAAAATGGAGAAAATGCATATTCGATAGATCAGGAAAGTGTTGATTTGAATTCGTATTTATATGCCGAAAAAAACTATCTGAGTAAGATGGCTCAGGTTTTAAAACTACTGGAAGAATCCAAAAAATGGCAAGAAGAAGGTGTTGCATTAAAAACAAAAATTCAAAATCAATTTTGGGATGCCAGCACTGGTTGGTTTTATGACACTTCCATTGATGGAAAATCCCTTGTGAAAGTGATGGGCTGTGAAGGCTATATCCCCCTATGGGCAGAAGTTGCCACTGCTGAACAAGCCAAAATGATCAAAGAGAATATGCTTGATCCTGTTACTTTCAATACATTTATTCCTTTGCCAACATTGGCCGCCAATCATCCAAAATTTAAACCCGAAGGTGGTTATTGGAGAGGACCTATTTGGCTCGATCAAAGTCAATTTGCCATAAATGGATTAGAAAAATATGGCTATACCACCGAAGCAAATCAATTGGCACACAAACTCATTCACAATGCCGATGGTGTGTTAGGAAAAGGAGAAGCCATTCGTGAAAACTATCAACCTATAACCGGAAAAGGATTGGAATCTTATAATTTCAGCTGGTCGGCGGCGCATTATATGATGCTTCTTTTAAAAGATTAAAACATAAAATCCTTTTCTAAAATTGAAACCCTATTAAAAAAACTAAACATGAACAACCCAATTACCTTTATTACTAAACCATTATTCACACTCTTACTTATACTAACTTGCTATTCATTTCCCATATTGGCACAAGAAATAAAAGGTTCCTCTTCGGATAAAAAAAGCCCGCAACGCTTTTTTTCAAAACCCGATTTAATGCAAATCGGAGTTTATTATTATCCCGAGCAATGGCCAAAAGAACAATGGGAACGCGACTTGAATAACATCAAAAAATTAGGATTTGAGTTTACTCATTTTGCTGAATTTGCCTGGAGTTTTATGGAACCCGAAGAAGGAAAATATGATTTTAAATGGCTTGACGAGTCTTTGGCTTTAGCCGAAAAAGCAGGTTTGAAAGTTATTCTTTGTACGCCAACTCCAACTCCACCGGCCTGGATGGGAGAAAAATATCCCGAGATTTATTTGGTGGATGCAGCTGGCCGTCGTAGAGAACACGGAAACAGAGCCAACCAATCGGTTTCTAATGAAAAATACAGAGAGTTTGTAGCTAAAATTGTTACGGAACTTGGAAAAAGATACGGAAAAAACAAAAACGTGATAGGTTGGCAAGTGGACAACGAACCTGGAGCGCCCGAAGATTTTAGTCCATCGGCGCAAAAAGCATTTAGAAATTGGCTTAAAACTAAATACGGAACAATCGAAAAACTGAATACAGAATGGGTGACCAGTTTCTGGAGTATTCGTTATAATAATTTTGAGCAAATAGCCATTCCGAATGCAGAAATCTATTATGAAGATAAATTGAGTCCACACGCTGTCTTAGATTTTAAACGATTTACGGCAGATTCGCAAGCAGAGTATTTAAACGTACAAGCAGAAACTCTTAGAAAATACATCGATCCAAAACAATGGATTACGACCAATTACACTAATGTTGTTTATGGTGCCGATCCCCGAAGAACTGACAAAATGGATTTTGTAACCTACACCATGTATCCGGTTAGTGGTCAAAATCCTTTGGGAGGCAATAGTTTTAGAATGGGTTCTCCAACAAAAATATCGGAAGCCAATGATTATTATCGTTCTATAAATGGCATAACGGGCGTTATGGAAATGCAACCTGGGCAAGTAAACTGGGCATCCATTAATCCGCAATTGTTACCCGGAACGGTTCATATGTGGCTATCACAAGCTTTTGGGGGTGGTTGTTCCTTTGCATGCACTTACCGCTACAGACATCCGCTTGGGAGTAGCGAGATGTATCATGACGGAATTGTAGGAACTGATGGCGTAACACTTTCTTCTGGGGGAAAAGAATTTGTACAATCCATTGCCGATATGAAATTACTACGCAAGGAATACAACCCAAAAGCGGTAATCCCGAAAGAAATTGCCCAGAGAAAGACCGCTTTTTTATGGAGTCATGAAAACCTTTGGGATTTGGAAAATCAAAAACAGACCGAATTTTGGAATACTTGGAAACACAGAAATACTTACACTACGGCCATAAAATCTACTGGTGCTCCAATGGATTTTGTAACTGAGGAGGATGATTTTTCTGCCTATCCGTTTATGGTCGCACCAGCTTATCAGCTTATTGATCAAAAATTAGTCGACAAATGGACAAAATATGTAGAAAACGGAGGGAATTTAATCTTGACCTGTCGTACGGGTCAAAAAGATAAAAACGGACATTTTTTTGAAGCCAATTGGAATGCCCCAATTGTTCCGTTAATAGGCGCCGATGTGGAGTTTTTCGATATGTTGGCGGCCAACGTGAATGGTACCATAAAAGCTGGAGACAATACCTACGAATGGAACACTTGGGCTGATGTATTAAAACCAAAACCCGGAACTGAAGTTTTGGCAACCTATTCAGATCAGTTTTACAAAGACAAAGCAGCGGCTGTTACCAGAAAATTAGGAAAAGGAACCATTACTTACATTGGTGTAGAAAGCAAAGATGGAAAATTGGAAAGACAAATTGTTCGTTCCGTTTATGAAAGAGCCAAAATCTCAATAGAAAATTTGCCAAAAGGAGTATTTATAGAATGGAGAGATGGATTTTTCGTAGGAGTCAATTACACAAACGATCCCATAAATTTACCAATTGCCCAAGGCAGCAAAATTTTGGTGGGAGAGAATCCGTTACAGCCTGCGCAAGCTATTATTTGGAAATAAAAAGTCACGACACAAAAAATATTTTAATACAACAGAACGATGAAATGCACTGAAGCCCACATTCAACAATTAGCAAAAGATCATTACGGATTATCCGTTACCGCAAAAATGTTAAATGGTTATGATGAGTTGAATTATTTACTAACCGATACCAATAACAAACGATTTATATTAAAAGTTTCCGATGATATACAACCTTATCCTTTTTTGGATGCACAGGTTAAAATCATTAAGCATTTATCGAATAGTCCTTTATCGTCAAAATTTCAGCAGTTTTGTATAAATAAACAAGGAGATGAATTAACTCCCATTATAGAAGACGGAAAAAAATATTACTTGCGTATCCTAAGTTTTCTTGAGGGCTGTTTTTGGGTTGAAAAGACAAACAAATCAATAGAGCTATACCGAAATTTGGGAAACTTTATGGGCACTATGGATCATTCACTTCAAGGTTTTTCACACAGCGCGATGCATCGTCAATATACTTGGGACATTAGTAGAGCCAGTGACGCAAATGACAAATTGAAGTATATAAAAAATCATGAGAAAAGAAGAATAGCCAGTTATTTTCTTTTGCAATTTGATACCGAAGTGCTTCCGCAAATACACAGCTTGCGACATGCTTATGTCCATAATGATGCAAATGATTACAACATATTGGTAGATGAAACCAATGTAACCGGTCTAATTGATTTTGGCGATATGGTTTATACGGCTTTAATTAATAATCTTGCTGTAGCTTGCACGTATGCAATGCTTGCAAATGAAGATCCGCTTACTGCAGCTTCATTAGTTGTCAAAGGATATCATGAATCCTATCCGCTTACCATTCAAGAATTGGATTTATTGTATTATTTAATTGCCGGAAGATTGTGCATTAGCGTAACCCAATCGGCATACAATGGTTCATTAGACACTAATAATGAGCATCACTTTATAACCGAAAAACCCGCTTGGGATTTATTGTATAAACTTATCAAAATCAATCCTATCAAAGCGCAAGATACTTTCAGAAAAGCTTGCGGTTTCGAGGGAGTAATTAACGATGGTGATTATTCGGATTTGTTACAAAAGCGTCAAAAAAACGTGGGACGAAATTTAAGTATTGGTTATAAAGAAAATCTGAAAATTGTAAAAGGTGCACTTCAATATTTATATGATGATAAAGGAAGGACCTTTGTGGATTGTGTAAATAACCCTTCACATGTGGGGCATTGCCATCCTGTTGTGGTTCGCAGAATGCAAAAACAAATTGCGACTCTTAATACCAATACTCGATACTTAAACGACACCATTCTAGAATATGCCGAAAAACTCACAGCCACTTTACCACCTGCTTTAAGCGTTTGTTATTTTGTGAATTCGGGAAGTGAAGCTAATGATTTGGCGATACGAATGAGCCGTCATTTCACCAAACAAAAAGACATTATTGTTCTGGATCATGCCTATCACGGAACCTCAACGGTGGCCATGGAAATGAGTCCCTATAAATTTGACAGCAAAGGAGGTTCTGGAAAAATGCCTTGGATACACAAAGCAATAAACCCAGATCTTTACAGAGGGCCTTTCAAATACGGAGATGAAAATGCAGGTGAAAAATACGCTGCCGATGTGCAACGCATTATTGAAGATTTAGAGAAAGAAGGCAAAGCACCCGCTGTATTTATTTGCGAAACATTGTTGGGTGTCGGCGGACAAATTCCATTGCCCAAAAATTACCTAAAAACTGTTTACAATCATGTTAAAAAGGCGGGAGGAATTTGTATTGCTGATGAAGTACAGGTTGGTTTTGGTAGAGTTGGAGATGCTTTTTGGGGATTTGAACTTCAGGATGTTGTTCCGGATATTGTTGTATTGGGGAAACCAATTGGCAACGGACATCCATTGGCCGCTGTAATTGTAACCAATGAAATAGCCGATGCTTTTAATAACGGTTTGGAATATTTCAATACTTTTGGAGGCAATCCAGTATCAATGACTGCGGGTCTGGCGGTTTTGGATGTGATTCAGGAAGAAGAAATGCAGGAACATGCCAAAGAAGTTGGGAATCACTTGATGGATGGATTAAGAGAATTAATGCAAAAACACCCAATCATTAGCGACGTTCGTGGACATGGTCTATTCATAGGTGCCGAAATGGTGAAAGACAGAATAACGATGGAACCCGCTCTTCCGGAAATTGATATTGTTGTCGAAAAAATGAAAGAAAAAGGATATTTGCTAAGTACTGATGGCCCTTTGCATAACGTATTAAAAATAAAGCCACCAATGCCTTTCAATAAACAAAACGCGGATGAAATGGTACAATTATTAGATGTAATTTTAAGTGAAATAAAAAGTCTACAATAGTTCAACCCCTTTTACATACACACCAATTATGAAAAACGGAATAGGCGGATCTACCGCACAAATTGAATTGGATAAAATAGCCAATAGAACCCAAGGCATTCAGCCCATACAGTTGGAAGAATACCTAGGCCGAATAAAAAAAGCGGCTCAATTAATGATCGACTTAGACATTAAAGCCGTTTATCTTAATGCAGGAACCAACTTGTATTATTTTACGGGGACCAAATGGAATGCTTCCGAAAGAATGGTTGGAGCTTTATTGTATGCCGACGGAAGCCTGGAGTACATTGTTCCAAAATTTGAAGAGGGCACTTTTAAAAAATATCAAAAAATAGAAGCCACCATAAATTGTTGGGAAGAACATGAATCTCCTTATGCATTAATGGGGAATTTATTGAAAAACAAAAATATTCATGAAGGAACTATTGCATTAGATGAATCGGCAGCATATTTTTTAATAGATGGCGTTTCTAAAGCAAATCCTGCTTACAACTTTATCAATGCACAAGCAATAACAACTGGATGTAGAATCCAAAAATCAGTCAATGAAATCGCGATTATTCAAAGAGCTAAAGACATTACCATGGAAGTACACCGTGCCGTGGCTCGGATCCTACGTCCAGGGATTAGTGTAAAAGAAGTCACCGAATTTATAAACAATGCTCATATAAAAGCGGGAATTCCTTCGGGATCCTATTTTTGCATCGTTTTGTTCTCGGATGATTCTCAATATCCGCATGGTGTGACTGTTCCTCATGATTTAAAAGAAAATGACATTGTTTTGGTCGATACTGGTTGTCAATTGGAAGGCTATCTTTCGGACATTACCAGAACCTATGTATATGGAACACCGACCGAAAGACACCGAGAAATTTGGAATCTTGAAAAACAAACCCAACAAGCAGCCTTTGATGCAGCCCAAATTGGTGCTACCTGCGGATCTGTAGATGACGCCGCCCGAAAAGTTCTTGCCGCTGCCGGATTGAGTGGGGATTATCAATTGCCCGGATTACCGCACCGTGTGGGGCATGGAACTGGATTAGACATCCACGAACATCCCTATCTGGTAAGAGGGAATACCTTAACACTTCAAGAAGGAATGGTAGTTAGTAACGAACCCATGATTTGCATTCCCGGTGAGTTTGGCATTCGGCATGAGGATCATTTTTACATGACCAAAGACGGTCCGAAATGGTTTACCACACCAATGTATAGTATTGACAATCCGTTTGGATACGACCAAAATTAATTCCTTCTACTATTTAAGCTTAATTTCCAAAAAAAGTAGTAGAAAGCACCTGTGCTATAGGTATGTCCTACCAATAATACTAGTGCTTCGAACCAATACTATTGGCTTTTATCACCAATAATAGAGGTATTAAACACCAGTACTATTGGTTTGTCGTGCCAATAATAGGGGTGTATTGTACCAATACTATTGGTCTTTATCACCAATAATAGAGATATATTATACCAATACTATTGGTTTATTGCACCAATAATAGAGGTGTTTTGTACTATATTTACCAGCTAAACTTTAAAATCAAAAAAAAATCTAACCTTGAATTGTGCTTGACTACTTTAGTCCCGCAATTCGTGATAGCATAAACCAAAAAAGAGGATAGCTACTTTACAGGCTATCCTCTTTTTTATTGAATTCATAAAAATGCTATTTTGCTCCGGGAGGAGAATATTCCAGAATAAATTTTATAAATGTATCTCCCAAATGTTGACTTGTCCCTTCTCCTTCATTGATGCTGTGCGTACGATTTGGATAAATCATCAAATTGAACATTTTATCATATTTTACCAATTCATTGATCAGTACCTCTGCATTTTTATAATGTACGTTATCATCTCCCGTTCCATGAATGTATAGCAGATTTCCTTTTAAGTTTTTGGCATACGTAACCGGAGACGCTTGCTTGTAAGCCGCTTCACTTTCACTTGGTAATCCCATATATCGTTCCGTATAGATATTGTCATAAAAATGCTGATCAGTTACCGCTGCAATGGCCACACCCGTTTTGTAAATATCAGGATATTGGAACAACAAATTCAGGGTTACTGCTCCGCCACCGCTCCATCCATGCACTGCCACGCGATCCGTATCGATAAAATTCCATTTCAAAATTTCTTTGGCCGCCATCGCTTGATCACGTGTATTGATTATTCCAATATTCTTGTAAATACATTTTCTCCATTCTGTTCCTTTCATAACAGGAGTTCCTCTATTGTCAAGAGCAATTCCTATATAACCTGCTGGAATCAGAGCCGCAATAAAATCATTAAAATAAGGCTCATCATTGGCAACAGATGCCATTGGTTCTCCATAAACATAGAAAAAAACAGGGTATTTTTTTGTTGGATCAAAGTCCAATGGTTTTGCCATTATTCCGTCAAGCTCTACATTATCAATAGTCTTTACTTTAAACTTCTCTAATGAATAGTCTCTTTCTGGTTTTACAAAATTATCTTTCCCTAATGGAAATATTTTTTCATGATTCTTTAAAGCAACCAAACGCGTATTCCAATTGCGGTTGATATTCGAATTAGTATGTTTTGCAAAAGCACCATCGGGAGAAAATTTATATTCATTAGTTCCATCAAGTTCCATTGGTGTAGTACGCTTTGTTTTTTTTGTATCTAAATTGGTTTCATACAAATATCGTTGTGTAGCATCCGTAGGACTTGAAGTAGAATAAATAGTTCTGGTTTCTTTGTTATAGGCTAAAAAATAAGAGTCGTAATTTTCTTTGGTGATTAGTTCTTTTTTCTTCCCATCCATGCTTATTTTGTAGACATGCATCCAACCATCGGTATCAGAACTCCAAAGAAAAGATTTTCCGTTATCTACCAGTGTACATGAAAATCCATCATAAACACCCGATGATATGTCAAAAACATCAATCCAAGCTTTTGATTTTTCTTGATAAATTACAGACGCCTTGCCTGTATTTGAGTTGCAATTGTAGATTGTGGCTTCATTTTGATGTCTGTTTAATTGCACTATCATTAATTCATTTTTACCAATCCATTCCATTCTTGGCAAATAATTATTATCTGCATCGCCTGGAATTGCCAACCAATTTGTTTTTTCGGAAGCTATATCAATAACACCAATTTTCACTGATGATGGTTTTTCACCCGCTTTTGGGTATTCAACCGGAACCACATAAGAATACAATGAATCTGTATTATTGATCATTAAATGGTATTTAGTATCGGTAGCATCCACACGCCAAAAAGCAATACTGTTCCCGTCAGGACTCCATCTGAAACCATCTCTGCAGCTAAGTTCTTCTTCATAAACCCAATCAAAAGTTCCATTAATTATTTTGGCAGTTCCGTCTTTCGTTAATTGTTTAATTGCATGTGATTGCAAATTTTCTACATAAATATTATGCTTAGAAACGTAAGCCACATTTATATCGTCATTTGAAAACTTAGCAAACATTAGCGAAGAAGCCTCTAATCCTTTTCCTAATTGATAGCCCTTTCCAGTTGCAAGATCAAAATACCAATAGTCGCCTTTGGTATTACCACGCCAAACTTTTTTTGAATTAGTGTAAATCAATACTTTAGCCTTAGTGGTATTCCAAACTAACTTTTCAATTTCCCCTTGAAAACCCGAAGCTTTCATTTGGTCTTTTGTCAAAACTATTTTGCTCTCCGTTAGTTTTTTGGCATCATAAACTGCAATATTATCTTGTTCATTCACCCAAAAAGAATGGGATTCTGGCAACCAGTTTAGTTTATCAATATTGATGGTGTTTTGCGCAAACATGGTTTGGGCAAAGAGATAAAAAATAAGGAAAATCTTTTTCATTGCGTTTATATGGTCTTGGTTAATAATACAAAAACTGGTTTGATAAGTTTATTTTCTTTGATGTACTTTTTTAGTCCTAAAAAAACATAAAATGTTACATTATCTATTGTTTCATTAACAACTCAATCTCATCCATTTCAATAGGCATCCCTTCAGACAAATTGATATTTCCATCTTCTGTAAGCAGGTAATCATTTTCCAAACGACATCCTATTCCTTCTTCCCTAATATAAATTCCAGGTTCACAGGTGAGCACCATGCCTTTTTCAAATGGGCGGGAATACAAGCCAACATCGTGGATATCCAATCCTAAATGATGCGCTGTTCCATGCATAAAGTATTTTTTGTAAGCCGGAGCATCAGGGTTCTGATTTGCAATCTCATCTAACGTTAGCAATCCAAGTCCTATCAGCTCATTTTCTATCAAGGAAGCCATTTGTTTTTCATAATCACTTGACAATACACCTGGTTTTAATAATTTTGATCCCTCTTTCAAACAATTTAAAACAGCTTGATAAACTTCGCGTTGACGAGAAGAAAATATTCCGTTTACTGGAAAACATCTCGTTGTGTCCGAGTTGTAATTGCCATAACAAACTCCAAAATCTACCAAAACCATTTCCCCCTCTTTACAAATACCATCATTAGAATTGTAATGCAAAGCACACGCGTTTTTCCCCGAAGCCACAATTGGTTTGAAGGCATGTCGCGTTCCTCCATTTTTAATCACTTCGTAAATAAGTTCCGCCTCCAATTGGTATTCTTTACAATTGGGTTTCGCAGCTTTCAAAATATTTTTGAATCCTTCTATACTTAGTGCAATTGCTTTCTTGATGAGATTTACCTCTTCATCGGATTTTATGGGTCTGAGCTCACGTGTTATCTTCGCCACTCGGTCGTACTGATGTAAAGGATATTTTTCTTTACACCATTGAATCATACGATCTTGTCTGGTGGCCATTTCAAAAGTAGTTCTTTTTATATGCTCATTATGTCCTAAATAAAAAGTATCAGCTTCAAAAGCAAAGAGTTGTAATGTCTTTTCGAATTCATGAATCCATTTTACATTTTTAATGCCCGAAATTTGGAAAGCTTCTTCTTTGTTTAGAAAATCACCATCCCAAATTTTGCTGTGTTCTGTTACTTCTTTTATAAAAAGAATCTCTCTGTTTTCTTCCTTAAAAGCATGAGGATATAATACCAAAATGGTTTCGTCTTGGTCGATTCCCGTGAGATAAAACAAATCATTGTTTTGGGCAAAACCCATCACATCATCTGCATTGGTAGGCATGACATCATTGGATGTGAGAATTGCAATGCTGTTATTTTTTAGTTTTTCTGAAAAGCGTTGTCTATTTTCTATAAATAAGGAAGAATTTATTTTATCGTATCGCATCGTTTATAATTGAAACATTTGAGTATTAACCGAAGTGGTTTTATTTGAAATAATTTCTGTCACTATTTTTCCTGTTGCCGGTGCCAGACTCAATCCCATCATGGCATGTCCAGTAGCCAATACCAAATTTAATACTTTTTTATCTCTCGCAATGATTGGTAATCCCGAAGGTGTGCAGGGTCTAAAACCAAACCAAGTATCCTTTTCTTCTGGTCTGCTAATTTTTAAATCGGGATAAAATTCATTGATGCTGTTCACAATACCCTGAAGTCTGTTTTGATTTATTTTCAAATCATTGGTATGGGTAATCTCCATAGTTCCACCAAAACGAATATCAGTATTCATAGGGGTAACAGCTACTTTTCCTTCGCATAAAATGGATGGAATTGAAGGTTTTTCGGTTCTGTTATTCAATGTAAAGCTATACCCTTTTCCTGGTAATATGGAAATATTTATATCTAGTTTCTTGGCTATCTCGGGACTCCAAGATCCAGAAGACAAAACAACCTCATCTATTGGAAAATTCCCTTTATCGGTAATTATTTCAGTAATCCGATTATTTTTTATTCTAAAATCTTTCACCAAGGTATTTGTATGCACCACAACATTCATACGTTGCAGTTCTTCTTTGATAAACTGCATGAATTTTTGGGGATACAAATGGGCATCACTTTTATAATGCACACCCCCAACAACATCGGTTCTAGTTCCCGTTTCCAATTTTGAAACGGCTTCCTTAGAAAGAAAATCTACCTCTAGTCCCAAACATTCTGCTTCTTTTCCCTCATGTTCTATTTCTTCAGCTACTTTATCTGTTTTATAAAGCATTAATAATCCTTTCTCCTCATAGAAAAAAGAATGCTTTTCACGGTCTAAATCCTGAAATAATTCCTTACTCAGCAAAGCCAAATCTCTAAGTGCCGGCATTGATTTCTCAACATGTTGAGGCGTAGCATGCTTGTAGAATTGTAGCCCCCATTTTATCAAATCGTAACTTAATCTTGGTTTTACGTAAAATGGACTCTGACTGTCAAACATCCACTTCATCCCTTGAGCGATCATTCCTGGTTGTGCCATCGGAATAATATGTGAAGGAACAATCATTCCTGCATTACCGTAGGAACAACCATCAGTCATGTCCGATTTATCAAAAACAACTACTTCATATCCTTCTTTGGCTAGATAATATGCAGAACATAACCCTACTATTCCTCCTCCTATTACACTTACTTTCTTCATTATAAATACAATATAATTTTAAATATTCAACTAAATTACCTGAAAACCAAACGCATATGGGTCATCTTCATCATCAATGATAATGTTATTATATCCATACACTTTTGCCCATCCTTGAATACTTGGAACAATCGCCTTTATGTTTCCTATTGAAGTTTCTTCAACAACCCTACCAATAAATTTACTACCGATATAGCTTTCATGAATGTAATCTTCTCCTTTTTTCAATTTCCCTTTGGCGTGAAGCTGAGCCAATCTAGCAGAAGTTCCAGTGCCACAGGGAGAGCGATCAATAGCTTTGTCCCCATAAAAAACAGCATTCCTACCTGAAGATGCTGGATCTAAAGGATCTCCTGTCCAAAGCATATGACTCACATCACGAATGGTATCATTTTCAGGATGAATAAATAGATTTGGATATTTTTCATTGATTCGTTTGCGAACTTCCTGACTGAATTGCACAATTTTGCCAGCCGTAAAATCTTGTACTCCTGAAAAGTTTTTTTGTGGATCCACAATTGCATAATAATTTCCACCATAAGCCACATCAAAAGTAATTTCGCCTAAATCTGGACAATCGACAGTCAATCCTTCAGCAGCCAAATACGATTTTACATTCGTCAAACGAACCCAGTCCACTTTTTTACCAGTTTGTTGGTACTCTATCTGAACCAGTCCCGCCGGAGCTTCCATTCGTATTTTTCCAGGAACTTTTGGAGTAACCAATCCTTCTTCTATAGCAATAGTGATGGTGCCAATTGTTCCGTGTCCACACATGGGCAAACAACCAGAGGTTTCTATAAAAAGTATTCCAAAATCATTTTCTGGGTTACTTGGCGGATAAAGAATACTCCCACTCATCATATCGTGACCACGAGGCTCGAACATTAATCCTTTCCGAATCCAATCGTATTCTTTGAGAAAATGTTGTCGTTTCTCACTCATATTCTCCCCGATAAGATTTGGACCTCCACCAGCAACTACTCTCACAGGATTTCCACAGGTATGTGCATCTACGCAAAAAAAAGTTTTTCTAGACATTACAGGATAGGTAAAGAGGTTTGTATTGTATTAACTGATCTCGAAATTCCAAGCGGATTTTCGTTTTGCAATTCTAAAGGTAATAACTTATCAGGCCAGTTTTGAAAACTAAAAGGTCTAACCCAACGTTTCACTGCGTGGATTCCAACTGCTGTAAATCTTGAATCGGAAGAAGCAGGATATGGACCACCGTGAATCATAGAAGGACAAACTTCTACACCCGTTGGTACTCCATTGAAAATTAGTCTTCCAACTCTATTTTGCAAAGAAGCAATAACATTGATATAATTTTCAATCTCTGAATCTTCAGAAATAATAGTTCCAGTTAACTGGCCATCCAATTGATTAATTATGGAAACCAACTGCGCTTCGTCATCGCATTGAACCAAAATAGAAAACGGACCGAAAACTTCATGACTTAAAGTTGGGTTCTCCAAGAATGTTTTCCCCTCAACTGTAAGCAATGTTTGGGGAGCATAGTTTGGAGCTATCTTTCCTTTGTATTCTGTGGCTGTACGAACACCTTTTTGAGATTTCAACAGCTCTTTTCCTAAATTAAAATCGGCTTTAATGGACGGATGAAGCATACAGGATGGTGCTATTTTCTCCATTTCCTCAGTCAATTGGGTTGTGAAATTATCCAAATCCTCTCCTTTAATAGCCAATAACAAACCTGGATTGGTACAAAACTGACCAGTTCCTAAAGTAATTGATCCGGCATAAGTAGCAGCCCATTTTTTACTTTCATTCGCTAAAGCTTTAGGCAAAATAACAACTGGATTTATACTTCCCATCTCTGCAAAAACAGGGATTGGCTCGGGTCTTTGGGAGGCCAAATCATACAATGCTCTTCCTCCTTTAATGCTTCCCGTAAAGCCAACTGCCTTAACCAAAGGATGTTTTACCAAACTAGCTCCTAAAACTACTCCGCTACCAATTAAATTTGAGAACACACCTTCTGGCATATTGGTCTTTTTGGCTGCTTTAATCACTGCCGATGCTACCATTTCACCTGTTCCGATATGCATTGAATGACTTTTTACAATAACAGGACAACCCGCTGCCAAAGCAGAAGCGGTATCTCCTCCTGCAGTTGAAAAAGCAAACGGAAAATTACTAGAACCAAAGACTACTACGGGACCTAATGGCATCAACATTTTACGCAAATCATCTTTCGGGAGAGGTTGTCTCTCTGCAACTGCAGTGTCTATGGTCGCTTCAACCCAGCTTCCTTCATTCAGCATCTCTGCAAAAGATCGCAATTGAAAAATAGTACGGCCTCGTTCACCCTCTGCTCTACCTCTTGGATATCCAGACTCGGTACAGTAGGTTTCTAACAATTCGTCTCCCAAAGCTAAAATCTCATCAGCAATAGCATTTAGAAAAGCTGCTTTTTCCTGCCCCGAACAATTTTTATAGATTTTAAATGCCTGATCCGCCAAAGCAACTGCTTGCTCGATTTCCTCTGGAGTTGCTTCCGTAAATATCCAATCATTTTCAATATTAAGTTGTGGATTTATCGTTTTAAACGTTTTGGTCCCACTGCCCACAAGATGACTTCCTATATAATTTTTTCCTGTAATCATTGTCTGAATTTAATTTCATTAATTTATTTGGCTATCATTTCGCGAAAGCAAGACTTAAAATTTTGTAAAAATAAAACCGTCGACACAAGAGATAGTCTTGATTAAAACTATCTCCGAGCCAACACTTTAAGTAACCAAACTTAACTAAATAACCTAAAAAGAACGGTTATTATTACACATTAGGAAGAGTAGGCCTTGTTCTCAATCCTTCATTGATAATTGCCAATACTCTTTCCCTTTCGGCTCCTTGAAGAGGCAATCTAGGTGCACGAACATATTCTGTTCCCAAACCTGTAGCCACTTCAGCCAATTTAATATTTTGAACCAATTGTGCGTTGATATCTAACTCTAAAAGAGGTAGAAACCAGCGGTAAATTTTTATTGCCTCATCAATTCTTCCTTCTTTAGCCAATTTATAAATTGCAACTGTTTCTTTAGGAAAAGCATCAACTAATCCCGAAACCCAACCATGAGATCCCATCAATAAACTCTCCAATGCCAATGTATCAACACCTGATAAAATCTTTAAACGATCTCCAAAACGATTGATAATCCTGGTCACATTTGAAATATCTCTTGTAGACTCTTTCACTGCTTGAATTGTATCAAATTTTAGTAATTCTTCAAACATATCCAGCTTCACTTCAATTTTATAATCTACTGGATTATTATAAATCATTATTGGTAAAGAAGTGCTTTTTGCCACCTCAGAAAAGTACTTTATTGTTTCATGATCAGTTGCCATATAACGCATTGGAGGCAACATCATCAATCCTTTTGCTCCATCTAGTTCGGCTTTATTTGCAGCTTCAATGGCTCCACGAGTGGTTTGTTCAGCTATATTCATTATAATTGGAACCGAATCTTCTACAATGCTTACGGTACCTCTTACGAGTTCGCGTTTTTCTTCTTCCAATAATGTACTTGCCTCCCCAAGAGTTCCTCCCAGAATGATTCCACTTACACCCGCTTCCAGTTGGGCTTTTACATTTACCTCAAACATATTGAAGTCTAATTTATCGTCTGCAGTGAATTTTGTTGTAACTGCCGGCATTACACCATTCCATTGAACACTCATAATTACTAAATTTTTGTTTAGACAAAATTACCTGCAAGACACTGAAAATTCTTTTAATAAATTATCATTAAATAATACTATATTATCCATTATGCATTTAATTTAAAAATATAAGAGTAATATTTGCGCATTTTTTTAATAATATATACATTTGGTTTAAATATGTTTTACTCATGAAAGTTTTTCCTTTTAAAATCACAAAAACAGGTACAGAATCAATTATCTATCAAGAAGATAGAGAACTTATGTTTTACAATAAACTGCATCAGCATGAAGAGACACAGATAAGTTATATCGAAAAGGGAGAAGGAACATTATTGGTAGGAGACACTATAACTCAATATCAAAAAGGAGATATTCTGGTCATTGGCAGCAACTTACCACATGTGTTTAGAAGTGACACCAACTCTGAAGAATCATCCGTAATGCTTTCCCTTTTTTTTACTAATAACTCTTTCGGAAAAGATTTTTTTGAATTACCCACATTCAAGACCATTCAACCTTTTTTTGAAAACTGCAAAAACGGGTTTATTATTAAGGACAGTCCAAAAAAAATCATCAAGTGTTTCAAAAAAAACAAAACAGAAAATGAACTTGATCGTTTTATTACATTTTTAGAAACTATAAAAAATCTTAACCTAGCGGATAAAAAACCCCTTTCTTGTTATATATATGACAAAAAAATAACGGATAACGAGGGGAAAAGAATGCAAAATGTCTTTGAATATGTGATGAACAACTATCAAAAAAACATTTCACTTGAAGAAATTTCTTCGATAGCCAATATGACCAAAAATGCTTTTTGTCGTTATTTTAGAGTGAGAACCAATAAGTCTTTTTTTCAATTTCTGATAGAAATCAGAATAGAACATGCCGGTAAATTACTATCGAAGAAAAATGAGCTTTCTGTATTGGAAATAGCCGAGTTATGCGGATTTAATAACATTTCAAATTTCAACAGAAAATTCAAAGAAATCAAAAACAGCTCTCCTTTACAGTATCGAAAACTAAACGCATAAAAAAACCCGACATCAGTTAAGTTGCCGGGTTTTGTTTTGTTTTTTGATTCTTCCAATTTTACTACATATAACTCAAAATCTCTTTTTTGAAAGCGTCATATTCACCTTGTAAAATCAAACCGTTATCAAGGAGTTTTTTATAGTTTTGAAGCTTCGCAAAAAGTTCGTCTTGTGTTAATTCACTTGTTCTTTTCTCAGCTGAAGCAGTTGTATTATCTACGATAGGTTCTGCATAATTAGAGACCACAGGCATTATTTCGGCAAAATCGGTCACTTCTTCAGTTTCCATTTCCTCGATTAATTCTGATTCTTGAATTAATGTTGGAGCGATTTCTTCGGTAATTGGAGAAACCGGATTAGCGCTATTTTTCAAAATATCCAATTGTTCTTTGGCATAGGTAAATATTTTACGCGCCTGAATCTTCGGAATATAATCAATTGAAACCTGCATCTCTGTTTTGGTAGAAAAAGAAAATTCAGATCCAAGAATGTTCTCTTTTACAAAAGTTCCCTCAATCTCATCCCAAGTGTAATCAATAAAATTCATAGACAAACCTAAATTCTTAGGCTGACAAATGATGATTCTTTTATTGGTCATTACAATACTATCTGGAAGTACAGTCAATGCTGGTTTTTTTTGCACAGCAATATAACCTACTTCTTCATTTTTCATTAAAATATCCTGCAATTTTGAAGTGACTTTCTCAATCGCTTTTGGATCTTGTTCTTCGTTTAAAAACTTTTTAATTTGATCTTTCATTTTTTTATAAAGTTGCTGAGTTACTAAGTAACTGAGTTGCTACGTTTTTTAATTGTTGCACAAAAGTAATGTCTATTTTTCTAATTGCTTCGCCTGTTCGGCAAATATTTTACCTCGGGTCGATAATTTCAATTTGAATTTTCTTGGTTAAACTTTTAAAAACCAAGCCATACGAATGATCTATCAATTCTTTCAGTAAGGCAGTTGGAACATCTTGATTTACGGCAATTGTGTTCCAATGTATTTTGCTCATATGAAAGCCGGGCTGGATGGCATCGTATTCGGCTCGTAACTCCTGTGCTCGTTCTGGATCACACTTAAGATTCACTGAAGGAGCTCCTTTTTCCCATTGTAATAGAGAAGACAAAGCAAACATTTTACCGCCCACTTTAAAAACCAAAGTATCTTCGTCAAACGGAAAATGTTCTGTAACTCCTTTTTTGGAAAGGCAATATTCGTAATAAGTTTCTAGATTCATGATACTATTTTTTCCATCATTCGTTCGGGAAATGCCAACTCTTTGAAACCAAATTTTTCATACAAAAAATGAGCATCCCTTGTCGCTAATCTCCATATTTTCACTTCTTTCAACGAAGGTTCTTCCATCATCGCCGAAATCAGAATAGATGAATATCCTTTTCCTCTGTGCTCTTCGGCTATAAAAACATCCATCATATAAGCAAAAACAACATAATCAGTAATAACTCTTCCAAAACCAACTTGGATATCATCCAAATAAATTCCAAAACAAACCGAGCTATCTATGGTTCTTTGGACGTCTTCAATGGTTCTTCCCGCCGTCCAATAAATGTCCTTCAAAAAATGTTGAATAAAAGGAACGTTCAGCTTTTGTTTATCAGTAGAAACGGTAATCATGCTTGTTTATTTTAGAATTCGGTTTACTCTTCAATATTTATAGGCTTATATAAAATTGGCTTGCTCGGGCTTGCGTCATTTTCGAAAGAAGCAATTTGCAGATTCAACAAATAACTTCCGTCTTCCACTTCATCAGCAACAAAAATCATTTCGGTAATCGTACAGTCCAATCTCGCACTAGCATTTAAATCATCAACATTTTTCACATTCCAAAATGCTTTATGAGCCAACAGTTTTCCCTCATCGTGTTCTTTGTCAACGCTCGGCAAATCAATCAGTAAATGTTTGATTCCGCTTTCGCGAATGAAAAGCGCCGCGTCTTCTGCCACATAAGGCGGATTAGTATTCGAATATTTCAGTGATTTTTTTATTTTGAAATTGGGCAATGTTCGGATAATTATGGCTTCGGGAATCTTATTGCCCAACGCCTTTTTAATCTGATTTCTGGTTATTACCAAATCATCACCTTGTATTTCCGGCACAACAGAAACCAATTCGGCCAAAAAGAAAAACTGTTTCAATGATTGATTAATGCTGTAAAACTCTCTTGTAATATGTCCCAGACATTCTGTATGTGTCCCGTGTCCGTGTGGATTGAAGAAAATATTATTAAAGTTGGTCGATGACTTCCCTTCTGAAACTTTGCCTATCCAATCTCCAAAAACAACGGGCTCTATTACTGGTTTTTCGATATACCAGGCAATCGGATTCTCATCAGTATTGGTTAATGGAATCGAAATATCAATGGGTTTTGACAAATCAACTTCAATAATTTGGTTATTATGTTCAATAGTGGTTTTCATTTATGCTGAATTTATTTCAGCATCTCATCTGGAGACACTTTTATAAGTCCAAATATAAATCTTTTAATTCTGGATTTGAAAGTTTTGCAATATTCCATTTCCAATCTTTATGCCAATTTTTGATTTGCTTTTCTCTTTTAAAAGCATCCGCTAAATTATCAAACGCTTCAAAATATATCAAAATAGTAGCATTATACTTTTTTGTAAAAACTGCTCCTGTACCATTTCTATGACAATCAATTCTGCTTTTAAGATTCTTTGTTGCTCCAACATATAGAACAGTATAGTTTTTATTGGCCAAAATATATGTAAATCCTTTTTCCATATAGAAATCAATTAAAATCAACAGATCCTGAAACTAGTTCAGGATAAATAAGTCTGATGCAATTCCATCAGTCAAAAATTTTCCTTTTGGCGTTGGTTTCAAAATATCATTATCAACAAAAAGCAAATCATCACTTATAAATTTCTGAGCTTGTTTATGCAAATAATCTAGATATTCCGTTCCGAATTCAGTTTCAATTCGACTCAAAGAAACGCCCCAAATCGTTCTCAAACCAGTCATAATATATTCATTATAACGGTCGGTAATGGATAAAATTTCAATTTCATTGGGCAGTTTATCTTCCTGAATAGATTTTAAATAGAGTGAATTATTCGAAACATTCCAGCTTCGGGAAACGCCGTCATAACTATGCGCCGAAGGACCAATTCCTAAGTATTTTTTCCCCAACCAATAGGCTGAATTGTTCTTTGAAAAATAATTGTCTTTTCCAAAATTGGATAATTCATAATGGATAAAATCATTCGCTTCCAATGTTTCTACCAAAATAGCAAAATGTTCCTGCGCTGATTCGTCATTGGGCTTGGCAATTTTTCCAGTTTGGATGAGTTTGTTCAAAGCAGTTTTGGGCTCAACAGTCAAAGCATAACTCGAAATATGAGGGATCCTAAAAGACAGAGCCATTTCAATATTTTGCTTCCATCTCTCGTTGCTCATTCCTGGAATTCCATAAATCAAATCCAGTGAAATGTTATCGAAGTATTGTTTTGCCTCCTCTAAACATTTTTTGGCTTCTGCCGAATTATGCGCACGATTCATCATCACCAAATCGTCTTCAAAGAAAGATTGAATTCCAATGCTCAGTCTGTTAATTGGACTTTTCGCTAATTCTACTATTCGTTCGTTGGATAAATCATCTGGATTGGCTTCAAGAGTGATTTCGGGATTTTCGGCAACATCATAATTTTTATATACTTCTGAAATTAAAAATTCTATTTCTGTCGTAGTCAAAACAGAAGGCGTTCCTCCTCCAAAATAAATGGTTTCTACGAGTTCGTTCTGAAACTCGATTTTACGCATTTGCAATTCTTTGGCGATAGCCAAAACCATCTCTTCTTTCTTCTTCATTGAAGTCGAAAAATGAAAATCGCAGTAATGACAAGCCTGCTTGCAGAATGGTATGTGTATATAGATTCCTGACATAATTTAGTTTTCAGTTTCAGATTTCAGTCATTGAGACAGACCACCGACCACTATTTTTTAACTCTCTCTTCATTTTGCTTCACAAAAGCATCCCAACCCGTATAACTTTTGGCTCCAACTACTTTCCCAGAATTAAAAAAATGACAAACAGCTGCCGCTAAACCATCCGTTGAATCAAGATTTTTGGGCAACTCTTTCAATCCTAGTAATTGCTGAAGCATTTTGGCCACTTGTTCCTTGCTAGCATTTCCGTTTCCGGTGATAGCCATTTTTATTTTTTTAGGTTCGTATTCAGTAATGGGAATATCTCTGGAAAGTCCTGCTGCCATTGCCACACCCTGTGCACGACCAAGCTTCAGCATCGATTGTACATTCTTACCGAAGAAAGGAGCTTCAATAGCTATTTCATCGGGATGGTGCGTTTCTATTAATTCTATGGTACGTTCGAAAATGATTTTCAATTTCTGGTAATGATTGTCGTATTTGGATAATTGCAATTCGTTGAGCTGCAAAAATTCCATTTTCTTATTGACAATTTTTATCAACCCAAAACCCATAATTGTGGTTCCGGGGTCTATTCCTAATATAATGCGTTCTTTTGTCAAGTTCTGTTTTTAAGTGGTGGTACGATGCAGTTTTAATTTATTTGGCCGAATTCTTTTCCATTTCCTCCAGCATCGTAATTATTTTGTCCAATTTTTCAACTTCAATTTTATCCAATCGAATTGCCAAGGCTTCAATTTCCAGCTTTGCATCTTTATTCGTTTGATAATCGGATTGCGCCTGAATCCTATCTCTTTCACTTTGCCTATTTTGCGACATCATAATAATAGGTGCGGCATAAGCTGCCTGTGTTGAAAAAACAAGATTCAGTAATATGAAAGGATAAACATCCCAATGATACACAAAACCAATAAGGTTCAATCCCATCCATACGATTACAAAAACACTTTGAATAATAATGAATCTCCAAGAACCCATTCCTTTAGCCACTGAATCGGCCAAACGACTACCAAATCCTGATGTTTCTAGATGTATATCGTGCCAAGTTTTGTTATTCTTCATCTCTTATCTATTAGTTATAATTTAAATATTTGTAAAATTCTGCTAGTTTATGCGTGACTTTGTGTAATAGTTTTTCCTTTACTTTGCGGTATGATTTCAATACCACACAAAACTAAGCAATTCCTTGTACTTCTAGTCAAACTTTTGATTGTAGGCGGTGCCTTTTATTTTATTTACAATCAATTGGCCAACAACGACAAACTGGACTGGCAAAAATTCTTGGTTCTCTTTCATAAAAATCAGTCGGTTTTAGGAATCGGTTTTATTCTGCTTTTGAGTGTATTGAACCGTTTATTTGAAATTCTAAAATGGAAATATTTGGTTTCCTATCTCCATCCAATTTCTTTGGCTGAAGCAACCAAACAAGTCCTAGCTGGGCTTACAGCCGGATTATTTACGCCAAACGGTGTGGGAGAATATGCCGGAAAAGCATTGTATTTTGACAAAAAAGAAGCCAAGAAAGTAGTATTCTTAAACCTGATTTGCAACGGAATCCAAATGATACTGACTGTCGTTTTTGGTATTTTTGGATTATTGTATTTCAATGCACAGTACAACGTGATTACCACAAAAACTGTAACTATTTTATTTGGCTGTCTGCTAATCCTATTTGCTGTTTTATTTTCAGCCAAAAAGATTACTCTCAAAGGCTATTCGATAGAAAAACTGATTCATAAAACTAACGAAATTCCAAAAACCATTCATCAAAAAAACACGTATTTGGCCATTTTACGATATTTAGTTTTCTCCCATCAATACTATTTTTTGTTTTTGGCATTTGATGTCGATTTGCCGTATTTGATTTTAATATCGGCCATTTCGAGCGTTTACTTTCTGGCTTCCTCTTTACCCACTTTTCAGTTTTTGGATTTTGCCGTAAAAGGAAGTGTAGCTGTGTATTTCTTTGGAATATTGGGCGTAAATGAATGGGTAGTTGTTTTTGTGACTACGCTAATGTGGTTTCTAAATGTGGTATTGCCGGTGATTATTGGAAGTTATTATGTATTGAATTTCAAACCCAAAACTGCGCCCTCGCTATGATTTTTTTTTTATTAGGTATAGCGATTGTTTATATGCTGACCATAAGTTGGCTCATTTATGGTTTTACCAAAATAAATCACTTTGAATTCATTGGCTTACCGCCAAAAACTAGCTTTAGTATTATTGTCCCTTTCCGGAATGAAGCCGAGAATTTACCGGTTTTACTGGAAAGTTTTTCAAAATTGAATTACCCGACGGAATTGTTTGAAGTGATTTTAGTTGATGATGAATCGGAGGAAAGATTGCAGGTTGCAGATTATAGATTTCAGATTACGACTATAGATAATATTCGGCTTTCAAATTCTCCCAAGAAAGACGCCATTGCAACGGCTATGAAAATCGTGAAAACTGATTGGGTCATCACTACCGATGCTGATTGCACTGTTCCTAAAAATTGGCTATTGGCGCTAGACAATTTCATTCAGTTACATCACGTCTCAATGATTGCGGGAGCTGTTACCTACGATTGCAATAATTCCTTTTTGCATCATTTTCAACAATTGGATTTGGCCAGTTTACAGGGCGCAACGATTGGCAGTTTTGGAATCAAAAAAGGTTTTATGTGTAATGGAGCCAATTTTGCCTACACCAAATCATTTTTTCAAGAACTAAAAGGTTTCGAAGGCAACTCTACAATTGCTAGTGGTGATGATGTTTTTCTACTGCAGAAAGCATTGTCCCAATATCCTGAAAAAGTAGCGTATTTAAAATCGAAGAATACTATTGTAACCACAAAACCAGTGAATGATTGGAAATCGTTGTTTAACCAACGCGTTCGTTGGGCTTCCAAAACTACTTCCTATCAAAGTATCTTTGGGAAAAGATTGGGATTGCTTGTCTTTATGATGAATTTTGGCTTGGTTTATTGTGTAGTATTGACTGTATTTGGAATCCTTCCCTATTTTTCTCCTGTGCTATATTTCCTGATCAAATTTGGGATTGACACTGTGCTGATACAACAAACAAATAAATTCTTGACGAAACACAAAATACGCTATTTGCTTTTAAGCAGTTTGTGGTATCCGTATTTCAGTACAGCTGTGGCTTTGTATTGCTTGTTTGGAAAATACGAATGGAAAGGGAGGAGGTTTTAGAATTCAGATTTAAGATTGCAAAAGGCAGATTACAGATTTTACCTTGTTCTGAAAACGAAATGCCCTAGCCCAGATGGAAACGGCATCCTGTTGTCCCGGGGTTCGGGATAACAGATATAGTGTACAGCTGGAAATAGCTCCTCTTGAATATTTACTGCAAAATCTAAATTCTGTAATCTGCCTTTTGCAATCTTAAAACTACTCCACTTTTAGAATTACGGGAAGTATAAACTGGGTTTTTACAGGTAATCCTCGCTTGATTGCAGGATTGATTTTTGGAAAGTCCACCAAACGGGCTTTCAGTATACTATCGATTTTTATTTTATCATAAGCTACCGAATCTTTTGGGAACTGCGGTTCGAATTTCATTGTTGCATTAGGAAAAACCGTCACTTTTACCTCGATTGTATCCAGTTCAGGATAGAGCATAGCCAATGTATCGTTGCACAGTTTCTCCTGTATTAACTGGGTTAGAACCTCAAAAAAACATTGTTGACGTTGTTTTTTGTCTTCAATTTTATCACAGTCCACAACCGATGGATATTCGTCTACCTCTTTCCAATTGATGGACTTCAATTCCTTTTGCAACAATTCCTTTTCGGAAGGAACCTGCTTGTCAAAATATTGACAGGAATTAAAAAGTATAAAGACTAAAAAAAGGGAAAACTGCTTCAATGTTTGTTATTTGAATGGGACTAATTTGTTATAAAAATACAATTATTTTTCTCATATTCGTGAATGAAATGAGTGTTGCATTTTCGGCTTCAAAATTACTAAAAATATTTTTATGGATATCCTGCTTTTGTTATTGGGTTTTGTTTGCGTTGTCGCAGGTGTTTTCGGGAGTTTTTTGCCTGTTTTACCTGGACCAAGCATCAGTTGGGTTGGAATCGTATTACTGTACTTTACTGATGCTGTTCCTGCCAATTATTGGATTCTAGGGATTTCTTTATTGATTACTATTGTACTAACGGTTTTGGATTATATCATTCCTGCCAAGGGAACCAAAAAATTTGGCGGGAGTTCATATGGTATTTGGGGAACCAATATCGGTTTGGTTGTTGGGATTTTTGCGCCTATTCCGTTGGGCTTTATTATCGGGCCGTTTGTTGGTGCTTTTGTTGGCGAACTTATTTATGACTATAAAGACCATCAACGTGCTTTGAAAGCGGCTGCTGGCTCTCTACTGGGCTTCTTAGCTTCCTCTTTTATGAAGTTTGTAGTGTGTATGATGTATCTGGGATTGTTTCTTTGGATTGTATGGCAAAATAGTGCTACTTTGTTTTAAAACTAGATTTTTGTTGTATAAAAAGGGCAATCCTTTTTCTTATAAAAATATTTTTGTTTACCATAAACCATTAAAAATAAGCAGTTAAACGATAAAGACAAAATGTAGTATGTTTGTTTTGTAATTTAGATGGATTTAATAATTCATTGATATGCAAAAACTTAGCTTTTTAATATTCGCCTTTTTATCCTCACAAGCTCTTTTTTGTCAATCGTATTACGCTATCGAAGGTTTAGTTTTAGATAAAGAAAAAGGCCTCCCCTCAGCAAATGTTTTATTACTGAAGCTATCAGATTCTACTTTGGTAAAAGGAGTTATTACCGATGCAAATGGAAGTTATAAATTCGCCCAAATTCCAAAAGGAAATTATTTATTAATGGTAAGTATGGTTAGTTTTGATTCTCAATATTCGGAACCATTTGATCTAAATACCAATTACACAGCAAAAACCATTTCATTATCAAGTGAAGTCGAACTAAAAGAAGTCGTGGTTCGTGCTACCAAACAGTTGTACACCCAGAAAGTAGATCGCATGGTCATCAATGTCGAAAACAGCATTATCTCAGCTGGGGGCTCGGCTTTGGACATCTTAGAACGCTCTCCCGGTATTTCGGTAAACAAACAAAACAACAGTATTTCAGTGGTTGGTAAAAACGGAGTGGTTGTAATGATCGACGGAAGAAAAAACTATGTCCCAGAATCCGGACTTGTACAATTTTTGGAAGGTATAAGTGCAGATAATATAAAGTCGATCGAAATAATCACAACGCCTCCTTCCGATTTTGATGCAGAAGGTAATGCTGGATTTATAAACATTGTTCTCAAAAAGAGTACAGATACTGGCCTAAACGGAAATTATTCGATAGCTGCAGGTTATGGAAAATACCCTTCAGGTACCGATAATATTTCTTTTAATTTCAGAAAAGATAAAATCAATGTTTTTGGAAGTTACTCCTATTTATTCGACCAGCATACAGAACTAATTTACAATAGCCGCGCTTACACAAAAGACAATGATACATTGGGAACCACCGTAACTTCCAATAGGTTTCCGACCAGACAAAACCACAATGGCAGAATAGGATTGGATTACCAATTGTCTGAAAAAACAGTAACCGGAATTCTTTTGAATGGTTACAATACAAAATGGACAATGGATGCCTATAATGATAGCTTTGATACCACAAACGGTTTACCTACTGCTTACACCGAAACTTTAAATGAAGAATTAAATCAATGGAAACATTTTGGCGCCAACTACAACCTAAAACATAATTTCGCAGATGATCACTATTTAAGTTTTAATATCGATTATTTGTATTACAAAGACAATAATCCCAACACATATGAGAACTCCTATTTTGACGAAAACAAGGTTTTTCTATACATTGAAAAAGTCCGAAGCGGCAAAGTAACTCCAATAACGACATGGGTTGGCAGTTTGGATTACAGTGATAAATTCAATAAAAAAATAAAATTTGATGCCGGCATAAAAGGGTCTTCTTCCAATTTTGTCAATAGTGTAAACGTGGATAATCTGCAAGGAGAGAATTGGGTTTCCGACCCAACATTGACAAACAAAAGTAATTTGGACGAAAAAATTGCAGCCGCCTATTCCGCTCTTGAGTATATCATAAATGACAAAATAAGTTTAAAATTAGGACTGCGCTACGAATACACCGATTCTCAATTGGATACCGAAACCGAGGGGAAAGTTGTAGACAAACAATATGGAATTTTTTTTCCGAGCGTTTTTTTAAGCCGAAAATTCAATGATGAGCTCAATATGAATTTATCGTATTCGAAAAGAATAACCAGACCAACTTTTAATGATTTAGCTCCATTTGTAATTTTTATAAATCCAACTACGTTTATTTCAGGTAATTCGGCTTTACAACCCGCGATTTCAAACTCATTCAAATACGACATTAACTACAAATCAATACTACTTTCTTTTCAATATACCGATGAACAATCTTCTATTGCATCATTTCAAGAACATATTGATGAAGAGACAGGCAGGCTAGTATATACCCCAACCAATTTAGATTACACAAAATCACTATCCATTACCTTAGGACTGCCTATAAAAGTTAATCCTTGGTGGAAAATGCAGAATAATTTAATCTACATCGACCAAAAAATTAAGGGATTGTATAATGAAGAAACCGTCAGCTTAGCTTTAGGCAATTTTCAGGCAAATACAACGCAATCCTTCAAAATAACAAAAACAATTTCAAACGAAACAACCATCTATTATTATGGACCCAGTCTTTTTGGTACAGCAAAATATGATGCCGTAGCTGGAGTTGACATAGGGTTTCAGAAGAAATTTAGTGATAAATGGGGTGCCTTAAAATTTTCTATAAATGATCTCTTTGATTCCAATAAATATTCGGGAGGAACAGATTTGCCAGATCAAAATATAAAAACCCATAACAAATTCGACTTTAGTAACAGAACTTATACTCTTACTTATTCAAACAGTTTTGGAAACAGTAAATTAAAATCATCACGAGAACGCCAAACTGGAGCTGAAGAGGAAAGAAACAGAGTTAACAAATAGAAAAGACCCAAATTGCGCAATTGCCCACGGATTTTACTGACCAAACAGATTTACACGGATTATAATAGCTACACGAAAAATAAAGTTCTGTGAGAATCAGTCTAATCCGTGGGATCCGTGGCTAATTTTTCGTTTCAAAAGTAAATCAAGATACTCCTATTCGGGATTCTGGGATAAAACTAAATTTTATCGCATAAAAAAAGCCTCTCCGTTTAAGGAAAGGCTTCAAACAATATGTTGCGGTCTGGACGGGACTAAAACTTTACCAAATATTCTGAGTAAAACCAAGGCTTTACAAAAGCTAAAAAGCAACAGGGGGTGTATAAGGGGATGTATCCAGTAAATTTTTATGATAAAATGGTTTAACAAACAGGATATTCTATGTAATTTCTACAGTATAGAAGTTAACATTTTTAATTTTAAATCTTTTTTTATTTTTTTTTCGTTTAAAAAACTCCAATAGCATAAGTTTTTTCTGTTTAAAAGACAGGTAGTTATGTTAAAAATGTTAAAGTTTAATTTACACAAATCACACATAATCAATGAATTGAATTATTTTTGTAAGTTTTTTATATATAATTTAGCCTGAAATTCGAAAGGAAAAATTTCCTCACTAGAGTTACTGCATATATAAACTATAAACAATTACAAAAATGCAAACAAATTATTTTACTGTGAGAGCAGTATTAAGAACAGACAAAATAAGAAAAGATGGTACTTGCCCTATTTACATTCTTCTACAAAGAAATGGCTTAACCCAAAAATTATCTTTATCCGAAAGTATAGAAGAAAAACATTGGGATAAACAAGCAGAACAAGCAAAAGGTAAAGGTTTTGCTACCTTGAATGCTATAATTAAAAAACAAAAACAAAACCTAGAAGACTTTATAAGAGAAAATAAAAGTCTTGGTAAAACATTATCCACAAAAGATATTTCTAATTTCTGGAATGGAAAATCAAATACTGAATTGGATTTTTACAATTTCTTCGATTCTTACTGTAAACGCCATTTTTTAAAAATCCAAGAAAGCACTCAGGTACACTACATAACACTTGAGAAAAAACTTAAAGCTTTTAGTCCTAAATTAATGTTTACAGAGATTGACTATAGTTTTATGGTAAGGTTTGAACAGTTTTTAATCGAAGGTAAAAGTGGTGTTTACAATATGACCAAATTTTTAAAATCCATTTTAAAAGAAGCTACAAAACAAAGATTAATTACCGATAATTCTTGGGCCGATTATAAAGTACAAAGACCAAACGAAAGAAAATTGCACTTAACCCCTGAAGAATTAGAATTATTTAAAAATTGTGACATTTCTAAACATCCACATCTAAAAGTTACTAAAGATATGTTTCTGTTTAGCTGTTATGTAGGAGGAATGCGTTTTAGCGATGTATCTAAATTTACAAAAGAAAATTATAAAAATGGTATGATTAGTATCGTACAGAAAAAAACAGGAGAATTATTGCATACACCTGTAGGACTGGAAGCTAAACTGATAATTTGTAAATACATTACAAAACGTAAAGAAAACGAGAGTTTATTTCCAGAATTATACAACCAAAAAGCAAATAAGTATTTAAAAAAATTAGCTGAATTAAGTGGTATAAACAAACGAGTAACATTCCATGCATCTAGGCACACTTTTGGAACACTAATGGCACAAAAAAATGTCAATGCATTTTATATATCCAAGATGATGGGGCATAAAAAATTAGGACAAACATATTCTTATACTGGTATTAGCGACTCTTCTATGAAAGAAATAATGAAGGGAATAAATTTCACTAGAGTACGTAAAAAAAGTCCTGTAAAGTAATATTGTGAATTCCCAATACTTAAAGAAGGGTTTTAAGTGTAATATTCTGAGCCTTTTCTATTCTCCAATATTATATAACCCAAATTAAAAACAACAAAATTTAAAAAGTTATGAGTAAAATGATTATGATCGAAAAGAGAGTTTTTAGCAACCTTGTAAAGTTGGCTATTAGAATGGATAAATTGCTAACTGAATTCTCCGAACGTCCAGAATACAACAAAGATTGGTTGTCCATTTCTGACATAGTAACAGAATTTGGATTAAGCAGAAAAATTATTGATGGTTATAGAAAAAAGGGATTAAAGTCAACCCAAAAAACACCTAATGGGAAAATATTAATTCGAAGAAGTGATTTGGTAAAGTTTATAATTAAAAAATAGAAATTATGATTGATAACATTAAGATACACATTCCAGTTTATAATCTTAAAAAAGGCACTTTTGATTGGAAAGAGCCCAAAAATAATGATGGCTTTATTTATAATAAAAAATTTCTGGTTGCTAAATTATACAACCCAAAAACACCAAAAAAAGCTTACACCTTAAAAGTATTATTAACACTTAATATAAAAACAGATGTTTTTTCTTTGAGTATTAGCGGTAGTCTCAGAAAGTGGTATTTCCAAGAAAATTCGAGAAGTGATCTAAATCTTGACCAATATATAGAATGCATTGAGTTAATTGCTAAAGGGATTAAAATTGATGTAGATGATCTTAAAAAGATGATAGTAACAAAATTAGAAATAGGCGTTACCCTCTTATTAAAATCTAATATGAGATCCATAATTGAATGCTTTGTCAAATTGCGAAATGCAGAAAGAGTAGTTTTTGAAGAAACTACATTATACTTTAAATTTAAAAATTACGGAATTGTTCTTTATGACAAATACCTTGAAATGAACAAGAATATTATTTGGACAAATATTGAAAAAAATGTGTACAAAAAGTTTTATTTTCTACGGTTTGAAATAAATGCTAAAAAAATTTCTGGAACTACCTTAAAAGGCAAATTCGATACTCTTGGGAGAATACAAGATAACTGGAATGAGTTATCCCAAACAATTGAAAAACATATGACTGCCATTGTGTTTGTAGATACAATTTCAGAAGAAAAAATAATTGAAATTAATAACGTACCAATTTTGAAAAAGCAATTGATGTTTAAGGCAATGAAAGATATGGGTATTGTTAAATTCTCTGCCTTGTTTGATAAATCAATAAAGACGAATAACAAAAATAAAGACTATAAAGAATTAATCAATATATACAGAAGCTTTATTACTAATGATATTGACTTAAAAGGTATATTACTTGTAGAATTAAGGAAAAAATTAAATAGATTATATAACAAGGGTAATGTATAATACTATAATAACTAATAAATACTATGAAACTATGAAAAGCTGTATGGGAAAAAACAGAGTATAAGTAAAACGCTATATGGGGAAAAACGCTATATGGGAAAAAACACTGGTTGAATGAAACACTGTTTGAATGAAAACGCAGTTGAATGAAAACAATGTTTTATGAAAACAGTGTTGTATTAAAACAGATTAGAACAATAATACAAAGCTGAATCAAGTAAACACAAGAAATATAATCTGAGCCAGTTACTTAAAAACAGAAACTGTTTACATAATGATTGCAAGACTAATTTATTGTCGATAATAAACTGAATGACAATAAACACAACAAATTCCTTGAAATTATGTTGAATCTGCAAATAATTAGTGAAACAATTTAATTAATTTTTAAAATGCAGGTTTCGTATTCTTTAATAAAACAACCAATTAAAATATTGCCTGATAACAGCTTTTCCAATTGATTTTAAGCACTATTTAGAACTTAATAGTAAAATATCTATGCATGCAAATTTTATTCTGTATGCGGCCTTAAATCAATGGGGTGATTTTTAAAATAAAAAATAAAATTTTATAACTTCGCAAAATGATAAAAGAAGTGATTGAAGACAAAATTTCCAAAGTAAAAGTTAAAGAAAAAGAACTGACAACCCTTTCTTTTTTCTCTGGTGCACTTGGACTAGATATAGGATTAGAAAGAGAAGGATTTAATGTTGTATTGGCTTGCGAATTTGACAAAGCCTGTAGAAATACGATTACTTTAAACAAACCAAACATTGGTCTTATTGGAGATATTAGAAATTATTCTGTTGAAGATATTTTAAAATTTTCTGGATTAAAAAACAAAAACCAAGTCGATGTTATTGTTGGAGGGCCACCTTGTCAAGCTTTTAGTACTGCTGGAAAAAGATTAGGGTTTGCTGATTCAAGAGGAAACGTTTTTCTAAAATATCTAGAAATCATTGAAGAAATATCTCCTAAATATTTTGTTATAGAAAATGTGAGAGGACTTATGTCTTCTATATTACAAATAGACGAGAAAGATGAAATTATTGAGCAAATCCCATTATCGATTTTAAATGAAAAAGGCTCTTCTTTATATTATGTAATAAAAAGGTTAGAAAATGCTGGATACAATATTAATTTTGRCTTGTATAATTCTGCCAACTTCGGGACACCACAAATTCGTGAAAGAGTTGTAATCATAGGAACTAAAGATTCTGTAAAAGTAAATAGACTTACTCCAACCCACTCTGAAAATGGAGAATATGACTTGCCTAAATGGAAAACTATAAAAGAAGCTTTTAAAATTTTACAAAATATTGAAAAACACGAATCTATTTTCTATTCTGAAAAAAGAGCAAACTTGTATAAGAATTTAAAAAGTGGACAAAATTGGAGAGATTTACCTATTGATTTACAAATGGAAGCTTTAGGAAAAGCTTTCTTTCTTGGTGGAGGTAAAACTGGCTTTATGAGAAGACTAAATTGGGAAAGACCTTCCCCCACTGTAGTTACTAATCCTGCTATGCCTGCTACTGATTTATGTCATCCAAGTGAAATACGACCTATAAGTGTTGAAGAATATAAAGTAATCCAAGAATTTCCTCTTGATTGGAAATTAGCTGGGAATACAACCGACAAGTATAAGCAAATTGGAAACGCTGTACCTGTTGGTCTAGGGAGAGCGATTGGAAGAGAAATTAAAAACCATTTATATAATTTAAGTACAGAGGATTATATAACATTTAAACATTCCAGATACCTTAGTACTAGTTATGACCAATTTATTAAGAAAATAGAAAAAACCACTTTGTTGGAAAATAGCTACTCCTTATTTGATTAATTTTATAAAATAATTCATATCATTGGTAAAAATTTTACTGATGATTGTAGATACAAAATTTACTGAGCCATTTGATTTAGATGTTATAACAAATTATGCAAAAGAACACTGTAAGGAATCTTATTCTAGTGATTTGGAAATTGTATTAAAATGTGCCTTTAATGACATTAGAAATCTTCCAAAACTTGGTTATCCTAAAAAAATTGATAAAGTTGAACAACCTGTTCCTTTAAAAGATTATGTAATTAAATTTATTGATGCATACAAAAAGGGTTACAACAATCGACCATCTGTAAGAGTTGGAAATTCTTCTAAAACGCATTCTGATCCTATTGTAGGATTAATTTTTTCTTTAAGAGTAGCCGATACATCCCCTGCTGAGTTAAAAAAAATCGTAGAGGGACATAGCTTACAAATGTCTATAGAAAATATTATTGGCGATTTACTTGAAGAATACTTATCTTTAAAACTTTGTGATTATGGATGGGTTTGCTGTTGGGGAAGCTCTATCGATGCTGTAGATTTTTGTAATTCCAAAGGGGAATTATTGCAAATAAAAAACAGTGATAATTCCGAAAATAGTTCGTCCAGTAGAGTACGAAGTGGCACTGAAATAAAAAAGTGGTCAAGAAGAAAATCTACACAAAGTAATACTTTCTATTGGGAAAAATTAATAGAATTGACTGGTGCAAAAGGTATTTCGGAAGAAGATTTTAGAGCTTTTGTAAACTTTACAATTAAAAAAAATCCTAAGTGCATCTATGTAAATGATGGGCCAATTAATCTTTGAATATGGCTTATAAACAGTATAATAAGGACGGTGTCGAAATTACTCCCCAGGATTTACAAAATAAAACTCTTTGGTGTAAGGATGGAGAAAAAATAGAACAAGCATTCGTAAATAAATTTGGAACGAAACTAGGCTTAATTATTAATCCAGAAAAAACTGTAAATCCTTTTGCTCCTGATCTATTAAAAAATAACAGCTTAATAGCCGACTTAAAAACCCAGAATACTCCTTTCTTTAAAGCCAAGGATTTATATGGAATAGACCCGACATATGCAGTTGTATTTAACCGAAAAGATGCCGAAAGATATTGGAAAAATTACAAAGAAATAATAATATATTTTTGGGTAGAATGGCATTCCGTAAAATTCGTAATGGGTAATACAATTAAGGAAGTAGAATTTTTGGATGGTGTTTGGAATATAAAGTTTATTGATTTAGTTGAGTTATTAAAAGTTGCTCCTGAGCATCTTTACCAACAACGAGTAGATGACACAAAAGGTAATGCAAAAGGGAGTTTTGTTTTGGATATAAGAAATCCAGCATTTACACAAGTGATTTAATCAATGTAAAACAACTTAGAGATTTCTTAGATAAATAAGACCTATGTTTTTTAATGCTTTTAAATGATGTTTTTTAGAAAAAAATAAAAACTTTATTTATTTTTACTAATACTTATGAGAACTTTTGTTATATCAGATATACATGGAAATAATACTGCTTTTAGAAAAGCTCTAAAGCATGTTAAATTAAAAAAAACAGATCGTCTAATTATTTTAGGCGATTTTATTGATCGAGGAGAAGATAGCAAAGGAGTTCTAGATACAATTTTACTGCTAAAAGAACATAATTTTGATCTTATCTGCCTAAAAGGCAATCACGAACAAATGCTTTTAGATTCTTTCGGAAATATAAATAATCTAAATAGTTGGCTTAAAAATGGCGGAGAAAAAACCTTACTAAGTTTCTTGACAAGTTCTATTGATAAAATCCCAACTAAATATATTGATTTAATCAAGTCTTTTGTTTACTACTACGAAATTGAAAATTTCATATTTGTACATGCATCTTTAAATATGAAAATTGAAAATCCTTATGCAGATATTCAAACTATTTTATGGGAAAGAGAACCATTTAAATATTATGATGAGACCTGGATAAAGAACAGAACACTAATTCATGGGCATAGTCCTACTCCAAAAGAGATTATAGCTACAAGCATAGAAAATAGAAGTAAAATTATATGTATTGATAACGGAAGCTTTCTTAAAAAAGAAGAGTACGGTAGTATCTGTATTCTAGAATTAGAAAATTTTAAATATAACTTTATTAGATGAAAATTTTAAAAGTAGTAGAAGTAATTAACCAAGGAGGATTTGGAATTATCGAAAAGGTAATTTGTGATGATGGATATGAATATGCCCGTAAAACTTTTAGTCCTTCTTCGCAATTTTTAGGAGATAAACAACTTTGCGACAGATTAAAAATTAGATTCATTAGGGAAGTTAAAACCCAAAAACTTTTGCCTAAGGAATATTTTATACCAATTATTTACGACGATTTAACTAGTGACAACCCTTGGTTTTTAATGCCAATAGCTGAAGATGTGTATGTGAATGAGATAATTAATTCTAAAAAGCAAAATCGAAATCCTGATGGATTAGGTGATATTTTAAATTCTCTGGAATTTATACATAGTAAAGGGCTTGTACACCGAGATTTAAAACCCCAAAACATTTTAAAACACGATGGGATATGGAAGTTAGCTGATTTTGGATTAATTTCCCAAGATAAAGAAATCCTATCCCAAACTATAACTACTAGCAATAATGCCTACGGAACTGTTCATTATTGTGCACCTGAGCAAACAACAGAATTTCGAAGAGTAACACCCTTAGCAGATATATATTCTTTTGGAGCAATTTTACATGATATTTTTACCGATGGAAATCGAGTTCCATACTCGCAACTTACTGCTAATGGAGAAATTGGTGTAATAATCGAAAAATGTACTAAACATAAAAAAGAAGACCGCTTTAGTAATATTACTACGTTAAGAAATAAACTGTTATATGTATTATCTAAACAGCCTATTTTAAAATCTGTTATAGATAATCAATGGTTTGAAGATTTTAAACGTACCCAGAATTGGGATGTAGATAAATTTGAAAGTTTTGTGTTTTTCTTAAAAAGAAATACCGCCTTACATTATTCTTTTTTTTATGAAATAAATTTAGAGACTCTAGACAATCTTTTTAACACAGATACAGAATTATTTAATGAATTCTGCCTAATGTACTTTGAGTGGGTTTACCAAACAAACTATCAGTTTGATTATTGCGATGTAATAATCGGATATATATTAGATATTTATAATAAAACATCTGATTTGGAAGTTAAAGCAAAAGCCGTAGTTACTTCTGCCGAATTAGCAAAATCGCATAATAGGTGGTATGTAATGCGACATGTAGTAAATATGTCTAATAAAGAAATAAGTGATGATTTAGCGTTTAGAATCGTTATTGAGATTGACTCTAAAAGTAAAAATAAAGGGAATTTCCAGAGATGTACTGAAGGAATAAATTTGAATATTAACAGTTACCATAATATGATTGCAGATTTGTTTAATTAATATAATAATTCCCCCATGTTACCCTGATTAAAACTGAACCATTTATATTGGACACTTTTACTACCCCCTTTAATCACCCCTTACTGAACGGAACAAAAAAACAATTGGATTAACGCAAATTTATTCTAAGCAAGTTTATTGTTTACACAAGCCAAGAAATTAACGTGGTCGTTAAATACAAACAAAACTTTTGTCTAAAAAAAAACGGATAGAAGTAACTTAGAAACCAAGGCAACTTCTAAATTAAAAAATAAAGCACTAAATCTGCTCTGTATTGCTTTAATAATATAATAGAATATAAATACTTATCGAAAAGATAATCAATGCCTAAAATAGTCTGATTTTATTGGAGATAATTTACAATATTTAATTAAAAACATTAAATTTTATTAAAAAAACACGGGGGATGAATTAGGGGATGAGATATTGGCGAATTATAACTAAAAAAGTAAAAAGAACTTCGCCAATAATTTTTTAGTTGGGGAAAAAGCATAAAAAAAGCCTCTCCGTGAAGGAAAGGCTTTAAACAATATTTGCGGTCTGGACGGGACTCGAACCCGCGACCCCATGCGTGACAGGCATGTATTCTAACCAACTGAACTACCAAACCTTGTTTTATTGCGAGTGCAAATATACAATAGATTTTCGTTTACGCAACTATTTTATAACACAAGAATCAAAAAAAATGTAACTCCCTAAAAATCAAAAAAGCCATCCACAAAGTGGAAAGCTTTTCATTGGTCTAACTACAAACCGGTCTCGTCATATAGGACGAGAAACAACACAACTAGCTTTAGATACCGTATTTGGGCAAAAAAGCCTTTCTGTTACGAAAGGCTTTTCCCAATATTGCGGTCTGGACGGGACTCGAACCCGCGACCCCATGCGTGACAGGCATGTATTCTAACCAACTGAACTACCAAACCTCTGCTTTATTGCGGTGGCAAAGATACAATAGATTTTCATTTACACAAGCCTTTTATTAGAGAATTTTAAAAAAATTTCAACTGCTTTACCCAAACTTTTGTTTTTCAATTAGGTAGGCCGTCAAAATTTTTTCAAAACTTTCACCAACCCCCACAGGAATGTACTTTATTTTGTTTTGAGCGCACGTTAAAGCCAGCTTTTTAAAGTAATCACCCACCTGTTTTTCGTATTCCTCCTTCACATTATCTGCAAAAATGACTACCTCATCTCCTGTTTCTACATCGATAAACTTCCTTGGGGCATTGTCAAAATCAAATTTAAGCTCCGTTTCGTTGTCTACAACATGAAATAAAACCACTTTATGCTTATCGTGTTTCAAATGTTGCAGGGCATTAAAAAGAGCTTCTTCGTTTTCAGACTGAAACATATCCGTAAACAAAATGATCATCGAACGGCGATGGATTTTCTCGGCTATCTGATGTAAATAAGTAATAGTATCCGTTTGCTTCTTCTCTTTAGAACTATCCAAAAGACTCTCAAGTTTGTTCAAAATCATCCTATGATGACGATCGCTTCCTTTTTCAGGAGCATAATATTCATAACTATCCGAAAACACACTTAATCCCACGGCATCACGTTGTTTCTTCAACAGGTTCATCAAAACCGCCGAAGCCAATACCGAAAAACCTATTTTACTTTCATAAAACTGCTGATCGTCCTTCAATTTAGGATAATGCATCGACGAAGAATTGTCAATAATAATATGACATCTCAGGTTAGTCTCTTCCTCAAAACACTTGGTGTACAATCGATCAGTTTTGGCAAACAACTTCCAATCGATGTGTTTGGTACTTTCCCCTACATTATATACTTTATGCTCGGCAAATTCTGCCGAAAATCCATGAAACGGACTTTTATGCATTCCAGAAATAAAACCTTCCACCACTTGATTTGCCAACAATTCCAAATGCTGAAAACTAGATATTTTTTCTATTTGCGATTCGATCTTCATATTCCAAATGTATAAAAAACTTTGAACACACTACATTGTGTCATCGACAATTTGAAAGCAAACCATTAAAAGGTTCGTTTTCTTTTAACCATTAAGAAATTAAGCGTCATTAAGCTTAACTGACTTAATATCTTAATGGTGAAAATTTTAACGCAACAAAATGCTTAAAAACAAAAAAGGCTTGACTTTCGCCAAACCTTTTTATATAAACTTATAACCGTTACCGATTACAACAATGCGTCTAAACTATCTGCATACGTTTGTTTTGGAGCTACTCCCACTTGTTTTCCTACTACTTCTCCGTTATGGAAAACCAATACTGTTGGAATGTTTCTAACACCGTATTTTGCAGCAAATTCTTGGTTTGCATCTACATCAACTTTACCCACAACTACTTTACCTTCGTACTCGTTGCTAAGTTCGTCAATGATTGGTCCAACCATTCTACAAGGTCCACACCATGCTGCCCAAAAATCTACCATTACTGGTTGTGTCGATTTCAAAACTACTTCTTCAAAAGTAGCATCTGTTATTGCTAATGCCATACTATTTTTATTTTATGTTTAAAATGCTAATTTGTTTTAACTAGAGCACAAATTTAGAAATTAAAAACCAACCAAATACCATTCCCAAATTAGTTTTCATTATAAATGTATTACTAATTGCTATTTTAAAATTGATTTGGAGCTATTTCCCGCTGTACACTATATCTATTGTCCCGAACACCGGGACAACAGGATGCCGTTTCCATCGGGGCTAGGGCATTCCGGATTTCAAAATATTTAGCCCTAAAAAAAAGACCCTCTTTTCAGAAGGTCTTCATTCTATTTCGATCGTGTTTGATTATAGGCTGTATTTCAATCCAAGAGTCAGACCCAATCCACTAATTCCAACATAAGAACTCAATTCGTCCATTGGTTTTGTAGTATCAACTCCATTAGGATTTGTTAGTGCATTATTTGAAGTTGAAGTTAATTTATCTCCATAATTAGTATGGATTGCAGCTGTAGAAAGCGTACTTAATTGATCAACTCCATTCACAGAATAATCTGTAGTTTCTTTAGTTTTTCCGTGTACTGTAAAATTACGGTATTCGATCTCAGCAAAAGCAGAGATATGATTCCCTAATTTATAAGAAGTACCTATAGAAGCCATAAAACCAACTGTTGCATTTGGTTTTACAACATCAGTTTGAGAAATTTTGGTAGTATTCACAAGATTACCTCCTGCATATGTCAACAATTCTTTGTTTGTATCAATATTTAAAGTACCGTGAATTGGAACAATTACACCTACTTTGGTATACGGTTCAAAACCATGAGATTCACCTAAAAACAATACTAATGCTGGAGCTAAATCAAAAGCTTTAATTTTCCCTTCTGCATCAAAACTCAAATAAGTCGCTGCAGTAGTATTTGGATTATAAGCATAAAGTCTATTAGTAGTTTGAGCCATAGTTTTACTTTGACTAGAATAATAATTAGCAGCCATCTCAACTCCTAAACGAGTAGAAAAACGGTAACCCGCTGTAATTCCACTTCTAAAACCTTCTCCAAAAGAACCTGTAACACTTTCTCTTGAAACTAATTTATTGCTTCCAGGGCCCCCTTCATAAACATCTCTGTTTGCAGGTTGTCCTCCAACGGTTGGAAATTCTGTAGCTGCAGTTTGCATAAAATAAGAACCTCCTAATTTAAAATACCAAGTTTCTGGCTTACTGTCTGCAGTACTTGTGGTTTGTCCTACCATAGTCATTGTAGAGACCAATAATCCGAATAATAATAAACTCTTTTTCATGATTTTTTGTTAATTAATTTGCGCAAACTTAAAATAATTTTAACTATTCTTTAAAATCACTTTAAGCGCCTCAATACCTAATTAACACTATTTTTAATACTTGCGTCTTTTTTTTACTATGCATGCATAATTTTAACTAAAAAACACAAAATACATCTGAAAATTTAACTTTTAAAAATCAATTTAATTTAAAATTAATCTGCATTTTCTCCAATTCAAACAATAATTCATTCGAAATTTGGACTTTTAGCTTTCTACTCGGCATAGATAATTTGGTCACTACTTTTATTTCTTCTACCTCTGTGACTGGCTTTATTTCAACTACTTCTGTTGCTTCTTCATTTTCATCCACAAAAGATTCTTCTTCATTTTCGGCAAACTCAGGAGTTGCTTCAACGATTCGCTTTATTTTTTCCAATTCCATAATTTCAAAAGCCACAGTGTTTTCTCCTTTATAATCCTGAAAAAGACGATTTAGTTTATGAATAAATTCAGTCTCTATATCTTTAATATTCAGCAAAAGGATCAATTTCTTGGCAAAAGTACTCAACACATCCTGTAAATATTGCACGAGTACAAACTGCATTCTTGGATCTGTTTTCTTGCCCGTATCTTGATTTACCCAACCTTCTTTTATCAGGATCTTCATGAACGTAAAATTATTTTGAATAAAGAAATGCCTAAACTTTAAATACTCTTCCCCAAAAATTTTAAATTCATAACTCTCGTCATAGCCTTCCAACACAAAGGTTCCCCATCCTTTTCCGTTCTTGGCCACACGATGCTGCACATTGGTAATAATTCCACCAAAAGTCAAATTCTTACCCACATACATTTCCATGTTTTTCAAAGCTTCGAGTTTGGCATTGCAAAAATATTTCATCTCAAATTTGTAATCATCCAGCGGATGTCCAGAAATATAAATTCCAACTACCTCTTTCTCTTTGGCCAATTTTTCCATGGTGCTCCAGTCTTCACATGGAGGCACCACCGGTTCAGCAATTTGCACATCACTGCTTTCACCAAACAAACTCACCTGTGATGAATTTTCATTCTCCTGAAATTTGGATCCATACTTAATGGATTTTTCATAAAAGGTTATTCCATCACCATCATCATGAAAATATTGAGCTCTGGTTGTTCCTTCGAACGAGTCGAACCCACCAGCCAGAATTAAGTTTTCTAATGCTTTTTTATTTGCTGCGCGTAAATCAATACGCTTGGTCAAATCAAAAATAGACTTGTATTTTCCGTCCTTCCTGTTTTCTACAATCGTTTCCACAGCACCTTGACCAACACCTTTTATAGCGCCCATCCCAAAACGGACTGCGTAATCATCATTTACCGTAAACTTATAATACGACTCATTGACATCGGGTCCAAGAACTTGTAAACCCATGCGTTTACATTCTTCCATAAAGAAAGAAACCTGCTTGATATCACTCATGTTATTCGACAAAACTGCTGCCATATATTCAGCAGGATAATGCGCTTTTAAAAAAGCCGTTTGATAAGCGATCCAAGCATAGCAAGTGGAGTGCGATTTATTAAATGCGTAACTCGCAAAAGCTTCCCAGTCTTTCCAAATTTTCTCCAAAACCTTTGCGTCATGTCCTTTCTCTGCTGCTTGGGCAACAAACTTAGGTTTCATTTTGTCCAGTACGTCTTTTTGCTTCTTACCCATCGCTTTACGCAAAACGTCCGCCTCACCCTTGGTAAAACCTGCCAACGATTGGGACAAAAGCATCACCTGTTCTTGATAAACCGTAATTCCGTAAGTTTCCCCAAGATATTCTTCACAGGCATCTAAATCATATACGATAGGTTCTTCTCCATTTTTTCTTCGAACGAAAGAAGGTATGTACTCCAAAGGTCCCGGACGATACAAGGCATTCATCGCAATCAAATCTCCAAAAACCGTCGGTTTCAAGTCCTTCATGTATTTTTGCATTCCAGGTGACTCGTATTGAAATATCCCAACCGTTTCTCCTCTTTGGAACAGCTCATACGTTTTGACGTCGTCTATCGGGAAAGTATCAGGATCCAGTTGAATTCCGGTTCGATACTTTACCAATTTTACGGTATCTTTTATCAAAGTTAGGGTCTTCAGACCCAAGAAGTCCATCTTTAACAGTCCGGCACTTTCTGCAACGGAGTTGTCAAATTGGGTTACATATAAATCCGAATCTTTGGCGGTAGTTACTGGAACGAAATTGGTAATATCCGATGGGGTGATGATTACCCCACAGGCATGGATACCGGTATTCCGCATTGATCCTTCAAGAATTTTCGCCTGCTGAATGGTTTCTCCAGCCAAACTGTCTTCATTGGCAATAGCGATCAGTTCTTTTACATTTTCATACTCATCCGATCTCAAGGCTTTTTTGACATCTTCTTCTTTTTCCGAAATAAAACGAGCCAAATTCCATTTGGACGGCATCATTCCCGGAATCAGTTTAGCAATTCTATCGGCTTCAAAAAGCGGCAAATCCAATACACGAGCAGTATCACGAATGGCTGATTTGGTTGCCATTTTACCATAAGTGATAATCTGCGCCACCTGATTGGCTCCATATTTATTGATTACATAATCCATTACACGTCCACGCCCCTCGTCATCAAAATCGATATCAATATCGGGCATAGACACACGATCAGGATTCAAGAAACGCTCAAAAAGCAAATCGTACTTTATCGGGTCAATATTGGTAATCCCTAAACAATAAGCTACGGCAGAACCCGCAGCCGATCCACGGCCAGGACCAACGGAAACATCCATTTCTCTTGCTTTGGCGATGAAATCCTGAACAATCAAAAAGTACCCAGGATAACCCGAATTCGAAATCGTCAATAACTCAAAATCTAAACGTTCCTGAATGTCGGGAGTAATATCTCCGTATCTTTTTTTCGCACCTATCATGGTCAAATCCCTCAAATAGGCATTTTCTCCACGGACTCCATTATCTTTTTCATCTTCAGGATTAACAAATTCTTCAGGGATATCATATTTCGGAAGCAATACATCGCGATACAGCGAGTAAATTTCGACTTTATCTACAATTTCCTGAATATTGGTAATCGCATCAGGCAAATCAGCAAAGAGTTTTTTCATTTCCTCCTCCGACTTATAATAGTATTCCTGATTAGGCAAACCATAACGATACCCACGACCACGACCAATAGGCGTTGCCTGTTTCTCACCATCTTTTACGCACAACAAAATATCGTGTGCATTGGCATCTTCCTTATTTACGTAATAGGTGTTATTGGTAGCGATTAATTTTACATCGTGCTTTTTTGAAAATTCAACCAAGGTTATGTTTACCCGATTCTCATCCTCTTGATTATGTCGCATTATTTCAAGATACAAATCGGAACCGAACTGTTCTTTCCACCAAATCAAAGCTTCTTCGGCTTGGTTCTCGCCTATATTCAGAATTTTACTTGGAATCTCTCCATATAAATTTCCAGACAAAACCATGATGTCTTCCTTGTATTTTTCGACAATCGTCCTGTCGATTCTTGGTACATAATAAAAACCTGCAGTGTAAGCAATAGAAGCCATTTTAGCCAAATTGTGATAGCCTTTTTTATTTTTGGCCAACAAAACGACTTGATATCCATTGTCTTTTTTGGATTTGTCTAAATGGTTTTCACAGATATTAAACTCACAACCTACTATAGGTTTGATTTCTGTTTCTGTTGGTTCTTCCCCACTTTCAACCAAAGCTGCATTTTTGGCTGAAGCCGCTTTGTTGTGATTCATCACCGCACTCACAAAATGGAAAGCTCCCATCATATTTCCGGTGTCGGTCATTGCCACGGCAGGAAATTTATTTTTGGCTGTAACCGAAACCAAAGCTCCGATTGCGATTGTTGATTGCAAAACCGAAAACTGTGTATGATTGTGTAAATGCGCAAAAGTCGCATCTACCAATACTTTTTTATTCTCTGTAAGTTCTTCTTTGGAAATCGAAACGGCTTGTTTTTCACCAAATTGAAGTCGGATTCTTTCTGAAGCTTCTTTTAGGTTAATGTGTTTTAAACCTATCAGCTCAATTTCGTGTGGATTTTTACTTTTGAAATCCTTGAAATAACCTACCTCAACATCGAGCTCTTCTTTGGTAAAAATATCTCTACGGATTAATTCCAAGAAACAACGAGTGGTAGCTTCAACGTCGGCGGTGGCATTGTGCGCTTCCGCAAAAGGAACGTTGAAAAGATAACTATGTAATTCGGTTAACGTAGGTAATTTGAATTTTCCTCCACGTCCTCCCGGTAATTTCAATAATGAAGCGGTAACCTCGGTACAAGTGTCCAAAATTGGCATTTCACCCATAGGCGAAGTAACGCCCATTCGGTAGAATTCACAACCCATAATATTGATATCAAAACCTAGATTCTGACCCACAATAAATTTGGCTTTGCCTAAAGCTATATTGAATTTCTCCAAAACTTCAGCCAAAGAAATCCCTTCGGCTTCGGCCAATTCGGTAGAGATTCCGTGAATACGCTCGGCATCATAGGGAATATTGAATCCTTCAGGTTTTACCAAATAATCCTGATGCTCGATGAGTTTCCCCATATCGTCGTGCAACTGCCACGCGATTTGAATACATCTTGGCCAGTTGTCGGTATCAGAAATGGGTGCCCCCCATTTCTTGGGTAATCCTGTGGTTTCGGTATCGAATATTAAGTACATAGTTTCTGAAAAGCAAAATTAAAGTTCCAATTTGCTAACTTTTATTATCCTAAAATATTGATTTTATGGACAGTAAAAAGTGTTCAAACACAAAATGGTGGAAGTTCAAATTTAGGTTTTTTTATGGGGATTGAGAGTCTTAAGTTATTAACAAAAACGACTTTTTACAAAACTAGGATTTAACCGTAGATCCAAAATTTCATTTATAAAAACGAACATTTTTCGAATATTAATCAACACATGAAGATATTTAGAAATGACATAAACGAGACGTTGATTCCAAAGTATTAGTGTTTCATACTCGTTTTATTGGTACGTCCTACTAATAGTATTAGTACGACCTACCTGTTTTATTGGCACGACCTACTAATACTATTAGTACGACCTACTTGTCTTATTGGTTCGACCAACCAATACTATTGGTTCGAACTACCTGTTTTATTGGTACGACCTACCAATACTATTGGTTCGACGTACTAATAGTATTGGTGCTTCCTACCTGTTTTCAGCGGACTTTAATCCATTACTATAATATAGCGCGTTGCTCGCAATGGATTTTAATCAATGCATATTTAGATGCAACGAAAAACAATCGTCCATTAGGAACCTATTAGTTCTCGGAATTTCAAATTTCGTTCGTAAAACAAATATTTCTTGCAGACGCAAATGTTCTTACAGACGCGTGAGGGATAGAAGCTAGCTACCGAAGTAGCGGACAGCCTGACAGCGTTGAGGAAAGGGGCTGTATAAGCGGTGCGAAAAGCAAGCCCCTTTTCTCAACGGTGGCACGCCCAACTTATTTATAGTTTTAGATTCATCCAAAAACCTACTTTCTAATCAAATATTCATCTCTTCTCTTTTTTGGATGTCGTAGTATTTTAGCAAAAAAAAGAAGGTCAAAAAACTCGAAAACGGCATTATTTACCCCTTCATAAATTGGTTTTTTGATTCATTTTGAGTAAATTTTGAGAATATAAAACATAACAATAATCACTATTTTTTTAATATTTGTTGTGATTTTTCAATCAAATTAGATATTTATGCGTTTTATTTGTAATAAATTTGCAAATTATTAAAAACAGAACAAAAAGCATCAAATCTACTTTGAAAAGGAATTCAAAGTCAAATTTAGAAAGTGTATTTTTTTATCGAAAACAACGAACTAAAGTGCAATAGTGTTGTAAAGCCCTTTTGGGTATCGTATATAAACGCTTTTCGAAATTGACGCCTCTCTTTTCTTTTTTAAATTTGTTGCCAATGGTATAATTGATAGGAGACTGTCAAGATTATAAAAGAGAAATACACTAAAAAATAGTTAAAATGAGTACTACATTATTCGACAAAGTATGGGATTCGCACGTGGTGCGTAAAATAGAAGATGGACCAGATGTGTTTTTTATTGACCGTCATTTTATTCACGAAGTGACTAGTCCTGTAGCTTTTTTAGGTTTAAAAGAAAGAGGTATCAAGGTATTGTATCCTGAGCGTACTTTTGCAACTGCCGATCACAACACACCAACTATAAACCAACACTTACCAGTTGCCGATGCTTTATCTGCAAACCAATTGAAAGCGTTGGAAGACAATGCAGCTGAATATGGTATTTCACACTGGGGATTAGGACACCAAAAAAATGGTATCGTTCACGTTGTAGGTCCTGAAAACGGAATTACTTTGCCTGGTGCAACTATCGTTTGTGGTGACTCTCATACTTCTACTCACGGTGCTTTTGGAGCTATTGCTTTTGGTATCGGAACTTCAGAGGTGGAGATGGTTATGGCTACTCAATGTATTATGCAGCCAAAACCAAAGAAAATGCGTATCAACGTTAATGGAACTTTAAGTAAAGGTGTGGGTCCAAAAGACGTTGCACTATATATTATTGCACAATTGACAACTTCTGGAGGTACTGGATATTTTGCTGAATACGCTGGAAATGTTTTTGAAGAAATGTCAATGGAAGGTCGTATGACCGTATGTAACTTGAGTATCGAAATGGGTGCTCGTGGTGGTATGATTGCTCCTGACCAAAAAACTTTCGATTTCCTGGAAGGTCGTTTATACGCTCCAAAAGGAGAAGCTTGGACAAAAGCGGTTGCTTACTGGAAAACTTTGAAAACTGATGCTGATGCCGTTTTTGATGCTGAATTAAACATCGACGCAGCAGATATTGAACCAATGATTACTTACGGTACCAATCCTGGAATGGGAATTGGTATCACAAAACATATTCCAAACGCTAACCAAGTGGAAGGTGGAGAGGAAACTTATAAAAAATCTCTAGCCTATATGGGCTTCCACGAAGACGACGTAATGATTGGAAAACCAATTGATTTTGTTTTCTTAGGAAGTTGCACCAATGGTCGTATTGAAGATTTTAGAGCATTCACTGAAATTGTAAAAGGAAGAAAAAAAGCAGACAATGTAACTGCTTGGTTAGTTCCTGGTTCTCACGTTGTAGAAGCACAAATCAAAGAAGAAGGTCTTTTGGACATACTTACTGAAGCTGGTTTTGTATTGCGTCAACCAGGTTGTTCAGCTTGTTTGGCAATGAACGACGACAAAGTTCCTGCCGGAAAATATGCTGTAAGTACATCAAACAGAAACTTTGAAGGTCGTCAAGGTCCTGGATCAAGAACTTTGTTAGCTTCGCCAATTATGGCAGCAGCAGCAGCAGTTACAGGAAAACTGACAGATCCAAGAGAATTGATGTAATTTTTCATCGCAAGGGCGCTAAGACGCAAAGAAAATATGGATATAGATAAATACGAAGAATTAGCCAAACAAATATTTTTAGCTAGTCTTGAGGTTCACAAAATTATGGGACCTGGTTTATTAGAATCTGTATATGAAATGTGTCTTTTAAGAGAATTGCAATTGAGAAATGTTTCAGCAGAAAGTCAATTTGGTATTCCTTTACATTTTAAAGGTTTTGATTTATCAAAGGAATACAAGATTGATATTTTAGTTGAAAAAGAAATAATAATAGAATTAAAATCTGTAGATACAATATTACCTGTACATCAAGCACAAATAATATCATATCTTAAATTAGCTGATAAAAGAATGGGATTTCTAATTAATTTTAATGTTCCAATTATCAAAAATGGCTTCAAAAGATTTGTAAATAATTATTAGAATTAAGATATAAAAATGCATCGAGCCTTTGCGCCTTTGCTGAAAACCAATAATAAAATAGCATTGCGCCTTAGCGTCCTTGCGGTAAAATAATTTAAAAATGGCATACGATAAATTTAACATCCTTACGAGTAGTGCAGTGCCACTACCAATAGAAAACGTTGATACGGATCAAATCATCCCAGCTCGTTTCTTGAAAGCTACTAAACGTGAAGGCTTTGGAGACAACCTTTTCAGAGACTGGAGATACAATGGAGACGATACTCCAAAAGCAGATTTTGTTTTAAACGATAAAACATACAGCGGAAAAATATTAGTGGGCGGAAAAAACTTTGGTTCGGGTTCTTCAAGAGAGCACGCAGCTTGGGCGGTTTACGATTACGGATTCCGTGCTGTTGTTTCTAGTTTCTTTGCAGATATCTTCAAAGGAAATTGCTTGAACATTGGTGTTTTACCAGTACAAGTAAGCCCAGAGTTTGCTGAAACTATTTTCAAAGCTATCGAAGCAGATCCAAATACAGAATTGGAAATTAATTTGCCTGAGCAAACCATTACGCTTAAAGTAACTGGTCAAAAAGAATCTTTTGATATTAATGGATACAAAAAGAACAATATGATTAACGGATTTGATGATATTGACTACTTGCAAAACATTAAAGAAGAGATTACAGGGTTTGCAGATAAACTGCCTTACTAAAAAAAACAAAAAATAATTAGTTAAGAAACCCGACACATTTTTTAAATCTGTCGGGTTTGTATATAAAAATAGATATGGTTTTAGAAATGGCTGTTCTGAAGGTAATAAAAGGCGAAGAACAAAATTTTGAAAGAGATTTTGGAATCGCTAGTCAGTTCATACAATCCATTTCAGGCTATGCAAGTCATAGTTTAAGAAAATGCATTGAGGAGGAAAATAAATACCTGCTGTTGGTCAATTGGGAGAAATTAGAAGATCATACAGTAGGGTTTAGAGAATCTGAAGCCTATTTAGAATGGAAAAGATTATTGCACCATTATTACAATCCGTTCCCTGTTGTGGAGCATTATGAAATGGTTTTGGAGAACAAAAAATAATTTTAAATCATAGATATGAAATCAACATTATCTGAAATACAACAGCGTTTTGACAATGAAGTAGAGCGTTTTTCTAATTTAGAAACAGGCCAAATCAGTACCGTTGATGCTACTTTGAGTTTAGAATTATTGACTCAAGCGGCTAGCGCCTGTTGTCCCGACGCCAAACAAGTTTTGGATTTGGGCTGTGGTGCGGGTAATTATACTTTAAAGTTATTAGGGTTAATCCCCGATTTTGATTCCACTTTGATTGATTTGAGCCAACCGATGTTGGATAAAGCAAAAGAAAGAATTTTCAAAGTTTCAGAAGGGAAAATCACTACTATTCAAACTGATTTTTTGAATATGGAATTGCCAGACGAAACTTTTGACATTGTGGTAACCGGAGCAGCGATGCATCATTTAAGATCTGATGAGGAATGGGAAGCTGTTTTTTCTAAAATATATAAAAGTTTAAAAAAGGGAGGTTGTTTTTGGATTTCAGATTTAATAAAACACGACCATCCTGCGATTGATCAATTGATGTGGAAACGGTATGCTGATTATTTAGAAGGTGTGGGAGGAAAAGCATATCAAAAAAATGTGTTCGATTATATTGCCAAAGAAGATACTCCAAGATCGGTGATGTACCAATTGGAAGTATTGAGAAAAGTTGGTTTTTCATATGTAGACGTTTTACATAAAAACAGTAATTTCTCCGTATTCGGAGGTATAAAATAATCTTATGAAAGCAAACAAACACATTCAAAGAGACAATCAAGATGCTAATAAAGTATATAATGACAGAAGTCTGACTAATGATTACAGACATCTTTCTTCTATCTTAAAACCGGGCATGAATGTTTTGGATATAGGTTGTGCAACAGGTTTTATTTCAAAAGACATTGCTGCTATAGTTGGCGAAAACGGAAAAGTTACAGGAATTGATAACACCGAAAGTTTAATTTTAAGCGGAAAGGAATCTCATCAGAACGTCAAGAATTTAGAATTAATTCACGTTGATCTATTTGATTTCAATCCAGACGAAAAATTTGATTTAATAGTTTCAGCCAGAGTATTGCAATGGTTGAGCAATCCAAAAGAGGCTTTATTAAAAATGAAATCACTTTTGAAACCAAATGGACAAATCTCCATTTTGGACTATGATCATACAAATCTAGATTGGAATCCATCACCGCCAGAAAGTATGCAGGCTTTTTACAATACGTTCTTAAAATGGAGACAAGACGCAGGAATGAATAATAAAATTGCTAAAGATTTACCTAATTTATTAAAGGAAGCAGGTTTTCATACTATTGAAAAAATTAATTCTGATGAACTTTATAATGAAGAGCGTTCAGATTACAAAACGAAAATAGGAATTTGGTCAAAAGTGGCAAGTTCACTTCAAATGGTAGAAGAAGGTTATTTAGACAATGAATTACGATTGAAGGCCATAGAAGAATACAACCATTGGATAGAAACCGAAGCAATTTCTATGACAATGAAATTAAATGAAGTGCGAGGAAAAATATAAAATTATCAAGATGAATTTCAAGTCCAGCACGATTGAAGACATAGACAGTATTTTTGAATTTTATGATATGGCAATAGCCTATCAAAAAACTAAGTTCAATAAACAATGGCAAGGTTTTGACAGAGCATTAGTAGAAACAGAAATTGCTGAAAATCGCCAATGGAAGATCATAATTGATGGTGAAATTGCTTGTGTTTTTGCGATAACATTCGAAGACAAAAGTATTTGGAAAGAGAAAAATATCGACAAAGCCGTTTATTTTCATCGAATTGTGACGCATCCAAAATTCAGAGGTCATCATTTTGTAGAAAAAATAATCGATTGGGGATTGCAATTTGCAAAAGAAAATAATTTGGTTTTTTTGAGAATGGATACTTGGGGAGATAACGAGTCCTTAATCGACTATTATCAAAAATGTGGTTTTAATTTCCTTGGAATTATCACCCCGGATTATGACGGTTTACCCAAACATTATGAAGGAATAACATTGAGTCTATTTGAAATCAAAGTAGAATAGTAAAAACATAAAATACCCTTTTTAAAAGGAATACAAAAAGCAATATGGAAAAAAGAAAAATTGAAATAATGGATACTACACTCCGCGACGGTGAACAAACCTCGGGAGTATCCTTTTCTGCTGCAGAAAAGTTAACCATTGCGCAATTATTGCTAGAAGAACTAAATATTGACCGTATCGAAATTGCATCAGCTCGTGTAAGTGAAGGTGAATTTCAAGGTGTGAGCGGAATTATGTCCTGGGCTGAAGAAAAAGGATATACCGACAGAATCGAAGTATTGGCTTTTGTAGATGGTGGAATTTCTATCGAATGGATGAAAAAAGCTGGAGCAAAAGTTCAAAACTTATTGACCAAAGGCTCTTTAAATCATTTAACCCATCAATTAAAAAAAACACCGGAACAGCATTTTGCCGAAATTGCACAGTCTATTGCTTTGGCAAACGAAAACGGAATTTCCACCAATGTCTATCTTGAAGACTGGAGCAACGGTATGCGAAATTCTCCTGAATATGTTTTTCAATATTTGGATTTTTTGGTGGCACAACCCGTTAAAAGAATATTATTGCCAGATACTTTAGGTGTTCTTATTCCATCGGACACTTTTGAATTTATATCTAAAATCACTGCAAGATATCCTAACATTCATTTTGATTTCCACGCTCATAACGATTATGATTTAAGTATTGCCAATGTAATGGAAGCTGTAAAAGCTGGCATTAACGGTTTACACGTTACCGTAAACGGAATGGGAGAACGCGCTGGAAATGCTCCGCTTGAAAGTACTGTTGCCGTCATTAATGATTTTATGCCTGAGGTGAAAATCAATATAAAAGAATCCTCATTATACTCGGTAAGTAAACTCGTTGAAACATTTACCGGCTATAGAATCCCCGCCAACAAACCTATTGTAGGTGATAATGTTTTTACACAAACTGCAGGAATTCACGCTGACGGAGACAACAAAAACAATTTGTATTTTAATGATTTACTTCCTGAACGTTTTGGAAGAAAAAGAAAATATGCTTTAGGAAAAACTTCGGGCAAAGCCAATATCGAAAAAAATCTTCAAGAATTGGGATTGAAACTAAATCCAGAAGATTTGAAATTGGTTACGCAAAGAATCATCGAATTGGGAGACAAAAAAGAAACAGTTACCAAAGAAGATTTACCATATATCATTTCAGATGTATTGGACAGTCAATCTTATGAAGAAAAAATTGTAGTGGAATCGTATGTATTGGTTCACGCCAAAGGATTGCGCCCTTCTACTACTCTATGTTTAAAAATCGACGGTGAAATTTTTGAAGAAAATGCACAAGGTGACGGTCAATTTGATGCTTTTATGAATGCCCTTTCCAAAATTTATAAAAACAAAAAGATGATTTTGCCTAAATTAGTCGATTATGCAGTTCGTATTCCTCCTGGCAGTAGCTCGGATGCTTTATGCGAAACCATCATCACTTGGACCAACAACGGAAAAGAATTTAAAACGAGAGGACTTGATTCTGATCAAACCGTTGCCGCTATTATTGCCACTCAAAAAATGTTAAATGTGATCCATTAAAAAGACACTAAGTTGCTAAGAATCTAAGCTTCTAAGTTTTCAAAAACAGACTTAGAAACTTAGCTACTCAGAATCTTAGAAATTTGAAAAATAATTAAAAACGATACTAAGTTGCAGACTTTTTTAAAAAATCTTAGAAACTTAGCTACTCAGAATCTTAGAAACTTAAAAATAAAAAACAATGAAATTCAACATTGCCCTTTTAGCCGGAGACGGAATCGGACCAGAAGTAATTAACGAAGCAGTTAAAGTTTCGGATGCCATTGCCAAAAAATTCAACCACGAAATCACTTGGACACCCGCACTTACGGGAGCTTGTGCTATTGATGCCGTTGGTGTTCCTTACCCAGACGAAACTCACGAAATTTGTATGGCTGCCGATGCTGTTCTTTTTGGAGCTATTGGACACCCGAAATACGATAACAATCCAAGCGCACCTGTTCGTCCGGAGCAAGGGTTATTGTTAATGCGTAAAAAGTTAGGTTTGTTTGCCAATGTACGTCCAACCTTTACTTTCCCATCATTAATAGATAATTCTCCATTAAAAAGAGAACGTATCGAAGGAACTGATTTGGTTTTCTTAAGAGAATTAACTGGAGGAATTTATTTTGGAGAAAAAGGAAGAAGAGACGACGGAGAAACTGCCTTTGACAATTGTGTTTACACAAGAGTTGAAGTTCAACGTTTGGCAAAAAAAGGTTTCGAATTGGCAATGACACGTTCTAAAAAATTGTGTTGTGTGGATAAAGCCAATGTATTAGAAACTTCTCGTCTTTGGAGAGAAACTGTTCAAGCTATGGAGAAAGATTATCCAGAAGTTACAGTTTCTTATGAATTTGTGGATGCTGTTGCTATGCGTTTAGTTCAATGGCCTAACTCTTATGATGTTTTGATTACTGAAAACTTATTTGGTGATATCTTAACTGACGAAGCGTCTGTAATTTCTGGTTCAATGGGATTAATGCCATCAGCATCAGTTGGTGAACATACTTCATTATACGAACCAATCCACGGATCTTATCCACAAGCTACAGGATTAAATATTGCTAATCCATTGGCAACAGTTTTGTCAGCCGCTATGATGTTTGAAGATGCTTTTGGATTGAAAGCAGAAGCAGAAGCGATCAGAGCCGTAGTTAACAAATCATTGGAACAAGGAATCGTAACCGAAGATTTAGTAGCTAAAGGATCAAAAGCATATTCTACCAGTGAAGTTGGTGATTGGTTGGTAGCAAATTTATAAGTTATATGTAGAGGTACACCTTAATGTACCTCTACTACTACAAACATAACGCAACAAAAAAGGTGTCAATTTACATTGACACCTTTTTATATATGATTGAAAAGAATATTAATATCTTCCTCCTCTGTCTCCACCACCACGGTTGTCTCCACCACGGCTGTTTCCACCATAACCTCCGCGAGAATCACCTCCACGGTTGTTGTTAAAACTTCTTCTTTCGCCTTCTGGTTTTGGTTCAGATTTGTTTACAACGATTGCACGTCCTTGAACAGTAGCTCCGTTCAATTCGTCAATTGCTTTTTGAGCTTCATCGTCATTTGTCATTTCAACAAATCCGAATCCTTTACTTCTTCCTGTAAATTTATCTGTGATAATTTTAACTGAATCAACTGCTCCGTAAGCCTCGAAAGACTCTCTTAAATCTGCTTCCTCAATACTGAATGGAAGGCTTCCAACAAAAATATTCATAAGTACTTATTTATAATAATTGAAGCAAATGTACTCTATTTTTTTTCTAAACAACTATAAATTAGCTTATTTATGATATAATTTATGATATGCCTCTATTTTGCTTTTTAACAAATCTCTATTTCTACGATAAAAAACTAACTTTTATTTCTTTATTAATTTAAAAATCAACCGAAATAGTTCCTCAAAGACCCTCAATTATTATTTTTTTAACAAAAAAAACAATCCCTTTTCTTTTTATCCAAAATCGGTTTTTACATTTAAATATTGACTATTTTGTGGCTATCGTTAATGGCACTTTATAAAAAATCCCTTTCTGAAAATTTACATTTGATTTCGTCAAAGGATCAATAGCTATGTTTATTGCATTAAACTTAAATTCACCTGTAATGGTATGATTTACCACATCCAACTCTGTGATTACAATTTGGCCATCGCCACTATTTATGCCCGTTGAAAAAATAGTATTTACATCACCAACTTTTTCTACTAATGTAGCTTTATTGATAAGATTAACTCCTAAAGGATAAGTTTGAACCGATGTAGCCGAAGTTGTCAGCGTTAAAATTTCATTTTTTTGATATGCCTGAATAGTCAAAGAACCGTCAGCAGCCTGAACAGCATTAAACAAAGTGGCTTGCCAAAGCACATTGTTTTTTAATCCTTGAACGGCAGGATTATTAAATTTGACTTGATCCTCACAGGATACTAAAACAAAAAACAGGGCTATAACCGAAAAGAACCTACTCATAAAATTGATTTTGATTCACAAACATAAAGGTTTTCGAGCTAATTTGTGAGTTTTCTTATTTAAAATAAAGACAAAAAAACAGCTAATAAACTATTAATCACTAAAATAATAAACTTTTTAGATAATTTCGATAAAAGATGTATCTTTGCACCCTTAATTAATCGAGGTCGAGTACCTCAAAATTTAATCATACGATTATGTCAGTAAAAATTAGATTACAAAGACACGGTAAAAAACAAAAACCTTTTTACTGGGTTGTAGCAGCAGATGCTCGCTCAAAAAGAGATGGTAAATACCTAGAAAAAATTGGTACTTACAATCCAAACACAAACCCTGCAACTATCGAATTGAACTTGGATAGCGCAGTAAAATGGTTGCACAATGGTGCTCAACCAACTGATACAGCAAAAGCTATTCTTTCTTACAAAGGTGCTTTATTGAAACACCACCTAGATGGAGGTATTCGTAAAGGTGCTTTGACTCAAGAACAAGCTGATGCAAAATTAGCTGCTTGGTTAGAAGCTAAAGCTGGAAAAGTTGATGCTAAAAAAGATGGTTTATCTAAAGCGCAAGCTGATGCTAAAGCTAAAGCTTTTAAAGCAGAACAAGAAGTAAATGCAAAACGTTTAGCTGCTGCTGCACAAGCTGAAGCTGACGCTATTGCTGCTGCAACTCCTGCTATTGAAGAAGAAGTTGTTGCTGAAGCTGAAGAAGCTCCTGCTGCAGAAGAAAATAACGAAACAACTGAAGCATAATTTAGAAGGCGAAAATGCGTAAAGAAGATTGTTTCTATTTGGGTAAAATCGCCAAAAAATTTAGTTTCAAAGGGGAAGTTCTTGCTTATTTAGACACGGACGAACCTGAGTTATACGAAAACTTGGAATCAGTGTTTGTTGAATGCAACAAACACTTGGTTCCTTTTTTTATTGAAAATAGCTCATTACACAAAAATGATTTCCTCAGAATTCGTTTTGAAGATATCAATACCGAAGAAGAAGCCGATGCCTTATTAGGTAATGACTTATACCTTCCTTTAAAAATGTTACCCAAACTTACAGGTAACAAATTCTACTTTCATGAAGTTATTGGCTTTGAAGTAGAAGACAAACGTTTGGGATATGTTGGAGAAATTCAATCTATCAACGACACTACTGCTCAACCACTTTTCGAAGTACTTAAAGGAGACACCGAGATTTTAATTCCAATGATTGATCATTTCCTTGTAAAAATTGACAGGGAAAACAAAAAAGTCATTATGGATTTACCGGAAGGCTTGATTGAAATGTATCTTTAGAAAGTTTAATCGATAATTTGTTAATTCGGTTAATCTAAAAAATCTAGAATCTTTATGTCTAAATTCCAATTTAAACAATTTTCACTGGAACAAGATCGTTGTGCAATGAAAATTGGTACCGATGGTGTTTTGCTTGGAGCCTGGACTCCTATTGAAAATAATCCTTTCAGCATTTTAGACATTGGAACCGGGACTGGAATTATAGCTTTGATGCTGGCACAAAGGAGCCATGCCGAGCAAATTGACGCACTGGAAATTGACGAAGATGCTTATGAACAAGCCGTAGACAATTTTGAAAATTCACCTTGGGGCGATCGTTTATTTTGCTTTCATGCCGGAGTGGATGAATTTGTAGAAGAACCTGAAGACGAATATGACTTAATCGTTTCCAATCCTCCCTTTTATACAGAAGATTACAAAACAGACAACCACCAACGTGATTTGGCTCGTTTCGCCGACGCTTTGCCTTTTGAAGATTTAATTGAAGTTGCCGCATTATTGCTTTCGGAAAATGGAATCTTTAGCGTCATTATTCCTTTTAAAGAAGAAGAAAGTTTTGTGGCTATTGCCAAAGAATATGAATTACACCCCTTTAAAATCACTAGAGTTAAAGGCAATCCAACCTCTGATATAAAACGCAGCTTATTGGCTTTCAGCCGAAATGAAAGTGATACCGTTTTGAAAGATGAATTAATTATCGAAACAGGCAGACATATCTATACTCCCGAATACATCGAATTGACAAAAGACTTTTATTTGAAAATGTAGTACATTCTTCTTTTTTTTCAAATCCTCATTTCTCTTTCCAGAATATTACTCTTATCTAATTTACCGTGACAGCACCCTAGGCATTTTTTCTTTGAGAAATATCTTTTTGCGTAATACTGTATCATAAATTACTCTAGTCTCTTTAATGAAAATTAATTTTCAGCATCAATCCTTTACAATTAAATGTTAATTTTTATTACAAAAAAATTCATAAATTTGATTAGAATGAGATAAATCAAGAATTTCAAACTGTCATTATATTACCCATAAAAACAATTTCAGAAAAGGTTTAGCGACCATTATAGCAAAATATCAATTTTTAAAAAGTAGCTCAAAGTCATCTTAAAAATAGAACCGAATGAAAAAACATTTATTTCTCCTAACTTTTTTTTTATTGTCACTAAAATTATTTTGTCAAACTCCAGCTCCAACTATTTCCAACAAAAAATTTTCAATTGGAAGCTACGGACGAGCAGGAATAGCTTATAGCCTTGGAACACCAAACAGTGAATTTCCACAATCCCTTAATTTAAATGGAATGGGGTCTATTGGAGGAAGATTTGAGGAAAACGATTATTTTGAGTTGGCAACTGCAATGCACTTTACACCCACTATCGCCAGTAAAGACACTACACAAATCAATGTTCAGGCACGTTTTGCTTTTTACACAACTCAGGGCCAATTAATAGGCAATGTATCCAATAAATCTATTGGAGGAATCACAACAGCTCTACCCGAATTATTTGCCGAAGCCAATAATATAATGGGCAGTAATTGGAGTGTATGGTTAGGAGCGAGATTATTCCGTGGAGATGACATACATATTATTGACCATTATTATTTTGACGATCATTCAGGGCAAGGTGTTGGTATAAAATACAAAAACACTCAAGTTTCTGTTATTTTTACAGGTTCAATTGACACTACATCGACGTTACCTCCCAATTTCTATCTTAACATTGTAAACGGGACACCCTCCTTAGGTTTACGCAACAGGTATGTCACCATTCTAGAGCACTCCCTTATAACTAAGAAAGGTTATGTGAAATTACTTGGTGAATTTCAAAGGCTTCCTTCAGGAACTAGTCAAGATGAAACGACAAAATACAATTACCCAGCTGATATTGGTTATGTATTGGGTGCCAAATATTATAAAAACATTACATCAAAACTACCTGGCTCCTTTAACGCGATAAGTGCCCGTTATGGCGCAGGAATTGCCAACGGAGGTGATGGAGGTAGTAGTAAAACTTATGTCACCTATGGAGGCCCTAATCTGGAAACTAATAGTTTTAGGAAAGCCTATTCACTAGCCCTTACCGAAACTTTTTTATTAAATCTCAACAAAAATTACTCCCTGAATGGATACGCAATTTATACCAAAAGCAGAGGAGCGAGTGACAGTCTAAACACCACAACAGATTATCTGGGCAAACAAATATTGTTCAACAGAAAACAGGATATTGCTTTTGGGGCAAGAGGTACTTGGTATATCAAAAACTGGCTGCATTTGCTCCATGAAGTTGATCTGGCCTGGCGAAAGGATGGTACACAGGATTTTGCCCAAATGACAAAATTTACAATTGCTCCAACATTAGTCCCAACATCTGAGCGAAGTGTTTGGTCTAGACCTCATTTTCGGTTTGTTTATAGTGTGGCACACTATAACAAATTTGCCTCCAACAATCTCTATTCGCCCTATCTCGCTCAAAGTGGCATCAAAAATTGGGGACAATATATAGGCGGAAAGGTCGAATGGTGGATCTGGTAAAAAACAAACCCTAGTATATTGAGATTCAAAAAATCACAACAATACTAGGGCTTATACCTTATATCAAGCAAACTGATCTTCGCTGAAAATATTTGGATGGATTACATTTAGATACAAAAAGACCATCCTCAACAGCAAACATTTATTAGATGACTCTATCTACTATTTTGCTAAACAATATGTGCTTCCTGGATCAACATCTCCTTCTGGAAAATTTTTAGCAAAAAAGGTTCTTTTAACGGTAAAACAATCACCGTCAATACTCACAATTGTCATAATAATTCGATCACCTACCTCCATCTGAGATTCACCAAGTTTTTTTACACAAGTAACTTCATATTCACAGTCGGTTGTCCACTTAACATTCCAAACCAACTGAAGTGCTCCTTTATCATAACTTTCTTGGGTCGCTCCCTTTATAACGAAAGTCCTAGTAGGATAATCTGGGTTATACGCTTTTATGTTTTTTAATTTACTAYAATCTAAGGTTTGCGAATACCCTATTGCTCCTACTACTAGAAATAAAATAAGTACAATTTTCTTTTTCATAATTTTGATTTGGGTTAATTTGAGGGAAAAATAAAGGATAAATATCTATCCGTTTATTTAGCAATATTACAAAATTGTAAAGCTCCATCCAATACTTAATCTTTACTTTCTCACCACAACATAACCATCTGTTATACTTATACATAAGCAACAATATTATGTATTATATTACTTTTTTTAAAAAATAAAAACACTTTATCACTGAAATAATGTTTGAAATTCTTTAGTTATTTCAAACTATTATTTTCTTCATCAACTCCAGTTGTTTGACTACCAATAATTGTATCATTTTGAAATGCTTTCAAATACATTGCCGTATATTTACATTATGAAATTACTCTTCTTTTAAATTTATTTTTATAACAATTTATTTTAGTTTTGTTATATTTCTTTATGTAGATTTGTATCAATAAAACAGTTATATTATGAGACCCGATTTATTTCAAGCCCCAGATTATTACAATCTAGATGATTTATTAAGTGAGGAACACAAACTTGTTCGTGATTCCGCCCGTGCTTGGGTAAAACGCGAAGTTTCTCCCATTATAGAAGAATACGCTCAAAAAGCTGAATTTCCTAAACAAATTATAAAAGGACTAGGTGAAATAGGTGGTTTTGGACCTTATATCCCTGCAGAATATGGTGGAGCAGGATTAGACCAAATCTCTTACGGATTAATTATGCAAGAAATTGAACGTGGTGATTCAGGGGTTCGCTCTACTTCGTCAGTACAATCATCATTGGTAATGTATCCTATTTGGAAATACGGAAACGAAGAACAAAGAATGAAATATTTACCAAAACTAGCCACTGGAGAATTCATGGGGTGTTTTGGTTTGACTGAACCCAACCATGGTTCGGATCCAGGAAGCATGATTACTAATTTTAAAGATATGGGAGACCACTATCTTTTGAATGGTGCCAAAATGTGGATTTCAAATGCTCCTTTCGCAGATATTGCCATCGTTTGGGCAAAAAATGAACAAGGAAGAATACACGGATTAATCGTAGAACGTGGAATGGAAGGCTTTACAACTCCAGAAACGCATAACAAATGGTCGCTTCGAGCTTCATCTACTGGTGAATTGATATTTGACAATGTAAAAGTACCTAAAGAGAATTTATTGCCAAATAAATCTGGATTAGGAGCACCATTAGGCTGCTTAGACTCAGCTCGTTATGGAATTGCATGGGGAGCTATTGGCGCTGCAATGGACTGTTATGATACTGCTTTGCGTTATGCTAAAGAAAGAATTCAGTTTGACAAGCCTATTGCAGGAACTCAATTGCAGCAAAAAAAATTGGCAGAAATGATTACCGAAATCACCAAAGCTCAATTACTAACTTGGAGACTTGGAGTCCTAAGAAATGAAGGAAGAGCAACAACTGCCCAAATTTCAATGGCTAAAAGAAATAATGTGGATATGGCACTCCATATTGCACGTGAAGCCAGACAAATACTAGGGGGAATGGGAATTACCGGAGAATATTCCATCATGCGTCATATGATGAACTTAGAGTCCGTAATTACATACGAAGGTACACATGACATTCATTTATTGATTACAGGAATGGACGTTACTGGAATTCCTGCTTTCAAATAGCACTAAACAACTATTAAAGTATTTATAAAATTGATAGTCAAAGCTTCTTGGTAACAAGAAGCTTTTCTAATTTTACACAAAAAAAGAAAACTAATGAATATTGCAACAATCAATTCAGGCATTCAAACCCAAAAACAACAACTATTAAACCATTCTTTATATCAAAAAATAAATACTCTTGAAGATTTAAATCAATTCTTAGAAAATCACGTATATGCAGTTTGGGATTTTATGTCTTTGTTAAAAGCTTTGCAAAACAAATTAACATGTACTTCAACGCCTTGGTTTGCCACACCACATCCTGAAACCAGATATTTAATTAATGAAATTGTACTGGCAGAAGAAAGTGATTTAAGTATTGACGGTCGACGTTTAAGTCATTTTGAAATGTATATAGAGGCAATGCAAGATTGCGGCGCCAAAACAACTGGTATTGAGGCTTTTTTAGACGAAGTAAACTCACTTCACAATATATTTGTTGCCATCAAAAAAAGCGATTTACATCCAAATATAAAAGAGTTTCTTGATTTTACATTTAGAGTTATTGAAGAAGGAAAGCCACACAAAATAGCCGCCGCATTTACGTTTGGACGAGAAGATTTAATTCCAAAGATGTTTACAGAAATTTTGAAAAATTTTCAGTCCAAATTCCCTGATAATGACCTAAGCAAATTACTTTATTACTTTGAAAGACATATCGAATTGGATGCTGATGAGCATGGCCCTATGGCAATGACAATGGTTACCGAACTTTGCGGCGAAGATCCAAAAAAATGGTCAGAAGTTGAAGCGATTTCGATTTTGGCTTTAGAAAAAAGAATAGGTCTTTGGGATGCTATCGAAGAACAAATTATCCTAAAAACCGAAATGGTTTAATACAATAAAATAGAATTTTGCATTCTTAATAGATTTGTAAAAATTCTTCCTGCTTAATAATTCGCAATTATATAAACAAAAAAACTGTCTTCCAAAAATAATTTTCGAAGACAGTTTTTTTTAATTTATATAGTTAGTAAAATACTTCCTTAATTTTCTGGAGCCAATTCCAACTCTAATCCTTCAAGACTTTCTGTAATAGGAATTTGGCAACCCAAACGACTGTTTGATTTTACGTAAAAAGCTTCAGATAACATAGCTTCCTCATCATCACCCATATCCGGCAACGGAATATCATTAAGAACATAACATTGACAAGAAGCACACATCGCCATTCCTCCGCAAGTTCCCTCAACTGGAAGCTCATAGGCTTTGCATAATTCCATTATGTTCATCGCCATATCTGTTGGGGCCTGTAATTCATGAACAACTCCTTCTCTATCTTTAATTTTTATTAAAACGTCCATTATATAATTTAACTTTTTTATTAAAAAATCGGAGTTGTTTAAACTTCGATTTTAATCTTTTATTGTAAGATTTAATGCGTAATCTTTATTGTTCTCGTTATTATGAATTTTTAAGCCAACCACATCAGCCTGATTCACTATGAAAGTAATTTTCACAGGTGGTGCATATGAACCTTCAAAGGTTTTAAACACTAACTTTCCCTCATACGTCAAATTTAGTAAACCATTTTTTTCCGTTTTAGTTTTAGTCAATATTTGTGCGTCCAAAACTGCTGTAATGTATGCACTTTTATCCAACATTTTAGCCTTGCCTCCACTTAGTTCAGTCAAAAATTCAGCATTGGCTATCTTTAATTGTCCTTGTCTATTTGATGACACATCAACCATGGAACTAAAATTTAATTCACTCCATTCTTCATCAACATTTACATACGTTTTTGATACATATGCCTCTTGAATCGGTTCCTGTCCATAATTTTTAGAAAAACACAAAAATAGAATAATTAATAAGTACTGCTTTTTCATAATTCAAATTTTATAGGTTAGTGCTACAAATGTAAATTTTTATTTGAATTTTCAAAGAAAAAAATATTGAATTATTCACATTGTTTTTTGTGTATAACAAAAAAAACAGTGGTTTTATTGGTAATTTGCTATTAATAATCTTTTAAAAAAACCTTTTTATTGATTTTTAACAAGTATGAGACATCTATTTAACAAGAGTCAATATGATTTTTGTCATTTTATACTTGGTTTTTTTTCATTAAAGAGTTATTCTAAAAATTAATAAAAACAAATATTAATCTATTTTTCAGCGCCTTAAATAATATTAACAACCGTTTCTATTTGAGGAGCATACTTTTTAATGGTAGTCTCCACTCCAGCTCTTAACGTCATTTGGTTTACACTACAACTTGTACATGCCCCTTCAAGGCGTACTTTTACGTGTTTTCCTTCATCAATTGAAATAAGCGTAATGTCTCCACCATCTGAATTCAGAAAAGGTCTGATTTCGTCTAGCGCTCTTAAAACATTATTTGTTAATTCTTCTGTTTTCATAAGTTGATATCTATTGTTCTTTTTCGGCCAATCAATATTTTAGGAAGGAATCACGCATTAGTAATTCTTAGTTTATCCTATTTGAATTGCTATTCAAAAAAAATCGGCTTCTTATTTTTTAACAGCCGAACATCCGGCCATTGTAGTAATTTTGATAGCTTCAGTAGGTTCCAAATTTTCATTTCTATTGACTACTTCAGTAACTACGTTTCGAGTTATCTCGTCAAAAACATTTTCAATAATAGAACCAGTTTGTAATGCTGCTGGACGACCATAATCACCCGCTTCGCGAATAGACTGTACGATTGGTACTTCTCCCAGAAAAGCAACTCCTAAATCTTCTGCAAGCTCTTTAGCTCCTTCTTTTCCAAAGATATAGTATTTATTGTTAGGCAATTCTTCTGGAGTAAAATAGGCCATGTTTTCTACAATTCCCAAAACTGGTACATTTATCGCTTCTGATAAAAACATAGAAACACCTTTCTTAGCATCTGCCAGTGCAACAGCTTGTGGAGTACTTACCACAACAGCACCTGTAACAGGTAGTGATTGCATAATTGACAAATGAATATCGCCTGTTCCAGGAGGCAAATCAATCAACATAAAGTCTAATTCTCCCCAATTGGCATCAAAAATCATTTGATTTAACGCTTTAGAAGCCATTGGACCTCTCCAGATTACAGCTTGACTTGGTGAAGTAAAGAATCCGATAGAAAGTATTTTTACTCCATAACTTTCTACTGGTTTCATCTTCGATTTCCCATCAACTTCAACAGAAATTGGCTTTTCATTTTCAACATCAAACATGATAGGCATAGATGGACCGTAAATATCAGCGTCCAATATTCCTACTGCAAATCCCATTTTGGCTAATGTTACTGCTAAATTTGCCGTAACAGTAGATTTTCCTACACCTCCTTTTCCTGAAGCTACAGCAATAATATTTTTTATACCCGGAATAGCCTTTCCTTTGATTTCATTCTTTTCCGGAACTTCTACTTTTATGTTAACTTTAATTTTGGCATCTGGCGAGACTAACTCATGTATCGTTTTTCTAATATCATCCTCAGCTCTTTTCTTGATATGCATCGCTGGTGTATGCAATAACAAGTCCACAACCACTTCATCTCCAAAAGTAACCACGTTTGCAATGGCACCACTTTCCACCATATTTTTACCTTCACCAGCAATAGTTATTGTTTCTAATGCCTTAAGAATATCTTTTCTATCTAATTTCATGCGTAATTATTATTTTTATTTGGAACATTCAATCACCTAAAATTGATTTTAATTTGAATCAGATGATTTCACTATTAAAGATTTTTAGCTTAAAACACCTCTAAAAGCTGTCTTTATTTAAACTAATTTTAGATTGCAAAGATAACGGATTATGTTCTTATTATAAAGGATTTGGATTGGATTTATTGATAGTGCTACATAATAACATCTATAATAACAGTAGTCATTTTTACAGTCACAAAGTTCTTTAAAACCCAGGACTACAAATAAGTTAATAAACGAATCAGACCTTCATTTCTGGCTCCCAAAAAACAGACTCTAAATTCATGATTTGATTATCCTCAACAACAATACCTTCACTTTCCAGTAATTGTTGCATCAGGTTGGTCCCGTCAAAATGGTGTTTTCCTGTTAGCAATCCTTTTCTATTAACGACTCGATGCGCGGGAACATCTTCAAGGTTGTGGGCAGCATTCATTGCCCAACCTACCATTCTGGCAGAACGTGCAGCCCCTAAAACTTTGGCAATTGCACCATAGGATGTTACTTTTCCATATGGAATTTGTCTAACGACAGCGTAAACTCTTTCAAAAAAATTGTCGTTTGTTGTTTCCATTTTTTTTATCCAAAATATCCTTTAATGAGTTTGAAAAGTGTAATTATAGAAACCAATCCCGTAATGGCGCCAATAATATAATTTCCATTATTGATTAAAAAAGAGGATTTTGCTTCTCTTTTTTTGAAGTATACTATATAAAGATAAAAAACCAAGAAAGAACCAGCAACCACTCCTCCCACAAAAGCGTAAATAAAAGATTCTAAAAAATAAAAATACCCATAAGTGGAAAGCGTAATCGACACAAAAACATAATACGGAATGGGGAATAAATTCAGAGCCGACAACAACATACCTAAAAAGAAACGATTCGTCTTACTGCGAACCTTGGTTTCCGACTTAGACAATTTTGGTTTTTTTGCTTTCCAAAAAAAATAAATGGTTAGCGCAATAAATATAAACAGTCCAATTTCTTGAAGACGGTTGATTATATCAGGATGACTATTGATGAAATTAGCAAACAATAAAGCTAAAAATGTCTGAAAAAAAACAATTACTGTAGCGCCTATAGCAAAAGAAATGGCCTCATTTCTACCGTCTTTCAAACTTACTTTTGCGGCAGTCATATTAATCAAACCTGGAGGTGTAATTCCTATTGCAGCTACAATAAATCCGAGAAAAAAAGGCAATAATAGAGTCATACTTAGTTTGCAGTTTCAGTTTGCAGTCTCAGCTTACAAACTGAAAACCATCTTTGAAAACTATTTGATTTTAAAACGAATATACGTAATTGCTTTGTTAATTTCCAAATATTGTTTCTCGTAAAATGTCTGAAAAGCAGTAACTTCTTCAGGGCTTCCTTCATTTACGTACACGTTATGATTAGCATATAAAACCTCATGACCTTCACCATGAAGCAATCCTAATGTATAGCCATGCATGAACTCACTATCGGTTTTAAGGTTAACAACTCCTTCTTTCTTCAAAATTTTCTTATATAATTGCAGGAATTCTGAATTCGTCATTCTATGCTTCGTTCTTTTGTATTTTATTTGGGGATCTGGAAAAGTAATCCATATTTCATCTACTTCATTTTCGGCAAAAATATGATTGATTAATTCGATTTGAGTTCGAATAAAAGCCACATTATGCAATCCTGTCTCAACAGCAGTTTTTGCACCACGCCAAAAGCGAGCTCCTTTGATATCAATTCCTACGAAGTTTTTATTGGGATATCTCTCGGCCAATCCAACCGAATATTCTCCTTTGCCACAACCTAATTCAAGTACTAATGGATTTTCATTTTTAAAAAAATCCGAATTCCATTTCCCTCTTAGCGGAAATAAATTCCCCACTACTTCCTCTCTTGTTGGTTGAAAAACATTGTTGAATGTTTCGTTTTCCTTGAACCTTTTTAATTTATTTTTACTTCCCACGATATAATTACTATTTCGGCAAAATTAAGGAATTATATAAGAATGAAAGCTTAAGTATAGAAAAAATCAAAAATTATCATTTGGATTGCATCTTTTGTATCAAAGCATCTTCAATTGGAGCAATAATTTTGACAACCTCATCTGTATTGTCATTTGGAACAGTCATCGACAAAACATAGTGTTTAACTTTCCATTCTTTACCTATTTTTACTAAAACTCCTGAACCTCTACAAATTTTCATTTGAGTATTCAACAGTTCATCAAACCAAGCTAGTTTACCTGATTTATCAAAGTAAATATGACGTTCAATAGCTTTAAAACTCCAAGCTTTACCTCTGTCGAAATAAGGTTTTGCAAATGCTTGAAACGCTTTCAAATCCCAATTTTCGGTTGGATCTGTTCCAATAAAAATGGCGTCTTCTGTCATCATTCCAAAATAGGCTTTGAAATTGGCTTCGGCCGCCGCTTTATGCCAGGCATCAAGTGTTCTATTAACCTGTTCTTTTTCATCGGATTCTTTATACTGCAAAGAATCAAAACTAACTAATATCAATACTGCTAAACTTAAAAAGAGTGCTCTCATATTTTACTTTTATATTATTTCTTTGGAAGACTTCCCATTTTAATTTTCATTTCACCATTTTTCCCGTCCACAACCAACAAATGCAACACTATTCCTTTGTATCGTTTGGCTTCTCTTTCTCTTGGGTCTTTTATTTTATAATCATCCTCTGGATTTCTTAACGGAATCGTCAACCCTAAATTAGTTCCTTTCTTAAATGAATAAATACCCTCAACATCAAAATTCAGCACATTTGAACTCACTTTAAAATAATCAACATTTACAAAGCTACCGCTCATATTCAATCGTCCTGACAAATCATTAAAAACAATATGTTTTACATCTCTGTTTGGAAAAGCAAACTTGCCAATTTTTATTATTGGCTTAAAATTGTTCAGTTCCCCTTTTTTGATATCATAATACAAATTTCCTTTAGCCGAATCGTCAACCAAATCTCCATTTTGAGTCATTTTTAGCGACATGTCAGCCGTTGCCGAAAGATTTCCTTTTATATCATTAGGCTGAAAGGATGTAATTCCGAAATTTTTGAAAGATGTTAAAAATTGAGGAATATTAACCGTTGCAATATTTACATTTGTTTTTACATCAAATAAATTACCGTTTGGAATTAATTGAGAAGCAAATGTAATTTTCCCTCCGCAAGTTTCAATTGCTCCTTGTTTGATAAAAAATTGTCTATTCTTGGCTACAATAATAATTTTGGCATTCTTGGCCGCCAAGTTAGAATACACCATCTTGTCAAGATTCAAATTTAAAACTATTTGACATTTTTCAACAAGTGTTATTCGTTTTTTAATATCTGCTTTGGTGGTTACTTTTTTTACTTCCTTCTTTTTTTCACTATAGGCTAAAACACTCATTAATTTTTTCACATCCATAAAAGGGCTGTTGATATTCAAGACAGCCACCATTTTAGCGGGATCATCGTAATAGAGATTAAGAAAATTGTCTATTTTCCCATCTAAGAAAAAAATATTTTTATCTCTTTGGTATTTAATATTTCTAATAAATAATGCCTCATCAGTAAAATCAAGAAGAATATTAGTTTGAAAAGTTACGTTTTTAGACTTTAAAATCATGTTTGCCTTTTCTATATTTACTTTTCCTGTAAAACGAGGTTTCGAAATTCGTAAGTCCACAATATTGACATTGAATTTAAAATCCACATTGGCCGTTCCTCCATTAAACTTTATAAATTCATCACCAAAAACATTTCCCAATTTCTCGACATCAAACTTAGAATGCAAGTCTCCCGTTGCAATCGGTTTTTCTAAATTATTAATTGCTGCATTAGGAATAACTACTGGAATTCCCTTGTAGTTTCCTGTGAAATTTTTAATGATAACAGCCGAGTTGATGTCATTATTCCCTAAACCGTTCTTGAAATTATTGATATATCGTCCTTCAAAACTGCAATCTTTGGTTTCCCCTTCTGAAGAAACCAAGACATTATCCTTGATTTGGGCATCCACAATAATTTCTGGATCTCCTTCGGCATTCATGTCGCCAATAATACTGCATTGAGCATCGAGAGGTTTGGTTATATTAAAATGATTCAGAATTTTAAACAAATGCGGATCCAGCAAATGAGCTGCGTTCAGCCATAAAATCTTTGTTTTGATGTTAATATTCATTATTGGATGTTCTTTTTCTAGACCAAAACTCGCTTTGATATCAAAATCATCGTCGCCAATCCCAAGCCCTTCAGCAACTACGTCAATTTTATTTTTCGCCTTAGAAAATTGAACCGCTAGTTTTCCTTTTACTCTTTTGTCTTTTATAAAACTTCCGTGTTTGGTATTGAATGCCATACTCTTGGCAAAAACATCCAAAGACAAATCGGTTTCCCAACCGTCATCAGTATAATTTATTTTACATTTTAAAGAATTCACCTCAAAGTGGAACAATTTATTTCTTTGTAAATTTTGGGAAATAAAAACTACATTCTTAAAATCAACTTCTCCTATTTCGGTCTCTGTTTTGCTTTTGGGTTTGTTAGTTTTGGGTTTGGGTTTAAAGATATTCGAATTGGAAACGCCATTTTTATCTTTAAACAAATCGATTTTAGTATCTATCAAAACTACTTTTTCAATATCTACCTTTTTATGCAACAAACTCAACACATTTAATCTTACTTCAATTTCCTCTGCTTTTAGTACACTTCTTTTATGTACCGCGTATAAACTGTCCTGCAGTTCTACTTTATTCAAAACTACCGTAAAGTTGGGAAACCCTATTAAGAATTTGTATCCCACATCTCCAATACTAGCATGACCCGAAATATTATCATTGATTTTTTGATTGATCTCGGTCATTATACTCTCTTTATTTTGAATAAAATAAATCCTCAATCCAATAAAGAAAATAAGTATCAATCCTAAAAAACCAATAATAAAAAAACCTACTCTTTTCAAAATTTTTCTAACAGTACTTATTTTAAAAAAACCTTTCACTTTTTCTATAAATTCTTTCATACTAGTTATTTAGATATTATATGTAAAAAAACATTCCTTATTGATTTCAAATATTCGAATTGAATAATCTGCAACATAACTCGACCTGAATCAAAGTTAACATAATATATTACAAAAAGGTGCGTTATATCTTAAAAACTTTAACATTGTATTGTAATTATATTCAGCTATTTGAAGACTGTATTGGTCAAAATTACAATTCTTACTTAAAGGTAATTTTGTAGTATATTGATGTAAAAATTGAAAAATTATACTACTTTTGAGATCAATAAACTCTATTAAATGAGTTACTAATTTAAAAAACAAAAAATATGCGATCATTAAAAATTTTACTGTTAAGTGCTTTCATAGTATTAGTATCTAATGCAGCTTCAGCACAAGCTTGGGGAGTTAGAGCAGGAGCCAATATTTCAGATATTAGCGGAAATGGCTGGAACACAGATGCCAAAACAGGTCTTTATGTTGGTGTTTACAAAGAAATTCCATTGGTAAAGAGTTTACTTTTCATACAACCCGAAGTACAGTATTCACAAGAAGGTTTTGAGCTTGACAATGCAAAAGACACGAAAATTGATTACCTTACTGTGCCTATTTTAGCAAAAATATATGTTGTTAAATTATTGAGTTTTGAAACAGGACCACAATTTGGATTTGTAGTTTCAGACAATGTTGACTACACTGATGTAAACAGTTTTGTGCCTTCATGGGCTTTTGGAACGTCTCTTAACCTACCTCTTGGATTGTCTATAAATGCTAGATATATTTCTGGGTTGGATGATACGTTCGACAATCCTAGTCTTTCAGGAAAAAATCAAGTTTTTCAAATAGGAGCCGCTTTCCAATTTTAAAAAAATACCAACCTACCACCTAAAAGTTGCCTTAAAGTTCATTTCTTTAAGGCATTTTTTTTTGTACATTTATAGTTGTCTCAAATAAACACTCCCTTATGAGAAAATCTATTTTGTTGCTTATCCTATTTATTTTTGGCTTCTCCTTTTCTTCTATTTCCTGTAAAAAAACAGCCGATGAAAATCCAAAGCCAGCAATTACCATTAAAGATTCCTTAAAAGTAAAAAGTCTGCCTCCATTTGACAGCACCTTGGTTAGTTCTTTCTTTACTAAATATCCTGAACTTCAAAAATACCAAGAAGAAACAACCGAATTGTATCAAAAAAGGAATTATCAATATGTTTGGTTTGACACCAAAGGCATGCTGGAAGTTAGTCATTTGCTGTATAATAAATTGAATGATATGGAAGAAGAGGGAATTAAAATCACTATTCCATACAAAGAAAAACTAGATCTTCTTTTCCAAAATACTACAGAAAAACAAAGTGGCACTATCGATAATGAATTATTGATTTCTTCTCTTTATTTCTTTTATGTCAATACCGTTTTAAAAGGATTGGATGCTAAAAAAACAGCCGAATTGGGTTGGTATTTACCTCGAAAAAAACAATCCTACGTTAATTATTTGGATTCAATAATTGCCAATCCTTCCTTATTTAAAAAAAACAGTAAGGAAGTGTTGAATGAGTATTACAGTCTTAAAGAAGTGCTCCATAAATACAGAAAGATTCAAAAAAACAATGCTTGGAACCCAATAGAAATGGATTCCAGTCGTACTTCCTTGAAGCCTGGAGATTCTTCTCAAACTATTGCTCAAATTAGACAACGCCTGTTTATACTGGAAGACATTTCAACCGACTCAAAAAGTAATTTATACGATGACACACTTTCCGTTGGAATTCTAAAATACCAAAAAAGAAATGGCATAAAAGAGAGCCAAACGATTACCCCAAAAACCATAGCTTCATTAAATATCCCAATAGAAAACCGCATCAAAACCATTATGGTCAATATGGAACGCTGTCGATGGATTGATGTCGATGTTGCTAAATCCAAAGAATTAATTGTAGTGAATATTCCCTCCTATCGATTGACTTTTTTCAAGGAAGGAAAACCTGTTTTAACCTCCAATGTGGTTGTGGGGAAAGACATGAACAAAACCGTGATTTTTAGTGCCGATATGCGTTACATCGTTTTTAGTCCCTATTGGAATGTTCCCACCAGTATTATCACCAAAGAAATCAAACCCGGTATGGCCAAAAACCCAAACTATCTTGCCCAACATAACATGGAATGGAACAATGGTACAGTTAGACAAAAACCCGGACCAAAGAACTCATTAGGTTTAGTGAAATTTTTGTTCCCAAATTCAAACTCTATTTATTTGCACGACACACCTTCAAAAGGGCTGTTTAATGAAGAAAAAAGGGCTTTCAGCCACGGTTGCATCAGAGTTGCGAAACCTGTGGAATTGGCAAATGAAATCCTAAAAGGTGATAAAAACTGGACGCCCGAAAAGATTAACGCCGCTATGCACAAAGGCAAAGAATCATGGTACACCCTAAAAAACAAAATTCCGGTTTACATTGGTTATTTTACTGCATGGGTCGATGACGAAGGAGTAATCCATTTTTATGACGATGTGTACCAAAGAGACGATAGACTGGCTACGATGCTATTTGAGGAATAAAATTTAAATTTTGCTCTAAATAAGAATAAATCAATACTTTAAAAACAAAAATCAACTCCTTTCAAAATTATTTTAACAAAAAATTAGGATATTAGAAAAATATATTTAAATCTTTGCACACGAAAAAATAATTAACCCTTTAAAAACGAAGAACAATGTTTGTATTCACATCATCATTACAAGGCTTCACACCAGTAGGAATTGGTGCAGCACATCTTCGTGGCTTATTTCAATCTTAGAAATTCAATTTAGACTATATGAAAAAGCCCGAAGCAATTTAGATTCGGGCTTTTTTGATTTTATTCTAGACTCTTCTCAAAAAATTCCCGAACACAGCTCCTTACTTTATCCCATATGGGATAAGATGCTTTGCCGTTACATTTCCTTTCTTTATTTCAGGATTGGACTTTTGTAGCGTTGCAAAACAACACGAACAGTAGTAAAAAATTCATGGGAAATAAATTATCGGGAAGAGACCTAATAAAATTAGGCTTCCCTAAAAACAACAGTATCAATATCGCCTTAGGGCAGATTAGCCGATACCGAAAAAAAGAAAAAAAAGAGCGCATCATCAATGAAGCCAAAGATGTACTGCTCCATCCGGAAAACTATAAAAATGACGGCACTTGGGGTAAAGTAGCTGAAGGGCTTGTTAATCCTGTCGCGGTAAGAATGCATCAGCTGCAGACCACGCGTGCGCCATTCTCCATTTTTGGAGAGAATGAAATCGATGAACAAGCAAAGTTTCAATTGTATGATTCTTTAAAACTGCCAATTTCTGTAGCGGGTGCTTTAATGCCCGATGCTCACTCCGGTTATGGATTACCAATTGGCGGCGTTTTGGCAACAGACAATGCGGTTATTCCGTATGGTGTTGGTGTCGATATTGGATGCCGAATGAGCTTATCCATATTTGATTTGCCTGCTTCTTTTATCAAAGGAAAAGACCATCAGCTGCAAGCCATTTTAAAAGAGCATACCAAATTTGGAATGAACGAAACACACGCTAACAAAGCCGATCACGAAATTTTCAGCAGAAGCGAGTTTCAGGACATAACATTGCTTAAGGGATTGCTTTCTAAGGCATACAAGCAATTGGGAACCTCGGGAGGAGGAAATCATTTTGTGGAATTTGGAACTGTACAGCTAGACACTGTTCTGCCGGAATGGAAACTGGAACCGGGCAACTATTTTTGTGTTTTATCGCATAGTGGTTCTCGTGGCATGGGTGCCAATATTGCAAAACATTATACCTATTTGGCAACCAAACAATGTCCGTTGCCAAAGAATGTACAGCATTTGGCTTGGCTCGATTTGAATACGCATGATGGTCAGGAATATTGGCTGGCGATGAATTTAGCCGGAGATTATGCCAAAGCCTGCCACGATGATATTCACCGAAGAGTAGCCAAAGCCATTGGGAAAAGAGTCGTTGCAACTATCGAAAACCATCACAATTTTGCTTGGAAAGAAATGGTAAATGGAAAAGAATGCATTGTTCATAGAAAAGGCGCTACTCCCGCCCACGAAGGGCAACTGGGTATAATTCCGGGATCAATGACTGCACCAGGATTCGTAGTTATGGGAAAAGGCAATCCCGAATCATTAAATTCTGCTTCACACGGAGCAGGAAGATTGTTTTCGAGAGCCAAATGCAAAAGCACTTTTACGCCAAGTGAAATTAAAAAAACATTGAAAGACCATGATGTTCATCTGATTGGTGGCAATGTTGATGAAGCGCCGATGGCCTACAAAAACATTCACAAAGTCATGGCGCTACAAACCGAACTAGTCACTGTATTAGGAACGTTTACGCCAAAAATTGTCCGTATGGACCGATAAAAATTTAAAGTATGGAAAAAATAATTCAGATAACAGCAGGGCGAGGTCCCGCAGAATGCACTTGGGTGATTGCCCAAGTGCTTAAAAAAATGCTGGAAGAAGCACAGACTAGCCAAATTGAAGCCACAGTTTTGCAAAGAGAAGCCGGAACAGAGAATGGAACCGTCTTAACCGCTTTGATTCTGTTAAAAGGTAAAACGGTTGTCGAATTTGTAGATTCTTGGAAGGGAAGCATTCAATGGATTGGACAAAGCAGTTTCAGAAAAATGCACAAAAGAAAAAACTGGTTTATTGGCATATTCGAAATGGATGCTTTAGCTATAAAAACCATTTCTGAAAAAGACATTCAGTATCAGGCCATGCGGAGTTCCGGTGCAGGCGGACAGCATGTAAACAAGGTCAGCTCGGCCATTCGCGCTACACATGTTCCCACAGGATTGAGCACTGTGGCAATGGATTCCCGTTCGCAGCACCAAAACAAAAAACTGGCTACCGAAAGATTACTTGAAAAATTCAAGATTTTTGAATTGGAAGAAATCAAGAAACAAGCCAATAATCAATGGGAAAATCAATTGAATGTGGCCAGAGGCAATCCAACGAGAACTTTTAGCGGATCTGATTTTAAAAATCAAAAAGTAGTCAAGAGCTACAAATCCGAAAGACAAAAATTAAAACAACAATTGAATCACGACACTGAATAAATCAGGTCACGATTCTAACTATAAAACAACATGAAAACAGTAGATAAATATATTTTTCAGGCATTAGACAATTATCCGTATTGGCTCGAAGGAACCATAGAATCATTGGACTATGCCTTGTCTTATAACGAAAAAGACACTACCGCTCTGTGCTTATACGGCAGAGTGCAATCCGAACAGTTACAGGATTATGAGGAAGCCAAGCGTTACTTTCAAGAAGCGCTGGCCATCAATCTTCATGCTGTTGCGGTCTATCCGTATTACTTGGATGCGTTGCTTTCGAATGAAGATTATGAGGAAGCGTCGAAATTAATCGATTTTGCTTTAACCATAAAAGGGACAGACAAAGTAGCCATTCAGCTCAAAAAAGTGATGCTGTTAGAAAAACAACAGGAAGTTCTATTGGCTTTGAAACTGTTGAAAGAAATCAAACTTTTGATAACCGCCAACGACAATTTACAGGAAATAGAAGAAACCGAAAAACGTCTCAAAACCAAAAAGAAATTGTTAGCTTCCAAGAAGAAGTCAAAGTCTGAAAAAGACACCACTGAAAAAGAGAAGAAAAAGAAAGGCAAACGAAAGTGGTTTTTTCTATAAACAAATAAGGCTGTCCAAAAAGACAGCCTCATTTTATATATAATTGATAATTTGCTTAATGCACTTTTTGTTTATCGAATGTAGTGGTAAGTACTTTTTTGATTTTATCCAAAGCTCCGTTGAATGCTTTTTCAATAGAATCGGCATGTTCTGTAACGGCAATAGGCTGCATATTTGCTGGACGAGCTTCTATAAGACAACGCTTATCGCCAAAACCTGATTTGGCGCTGTTTTCGTCACCAAAATGCACTTCTATGCGAGTTACCTTTTCATCAAAACGGGATAATACTCTTGTGATTTCACTAGAAAAATAAGATTCTAATCTTTCGCTTCCTTCAATATTCTTGTCTGTGTTGATTTGTACTTTCATATATAAATATTTTAATTAAATTTTTACGGTATATCTCAAAGTTAAAAATTAATTCCTAAAAGAATCTCATTTTAGCAAAACATTATGAAAGAAAAAAGTTATTTTTTGGTTTAAAGGCGGAAGTGTTTTTATAATGAAAAAAGATAACATTATTTTTGTAGTAAAGCGATTTCTTGTTCGATTATGGCAACACAATCTTCTAGCTTTTTTTCAATTTCGTGGCTCCAAAAACGAATTACTTTCCAATGTTGTGATTCCAGATAATTATTTACCTCAACATCTCTTTGAATGTTTCGTTCTATTTTCTTTTGCCAAAACTCCGTATTGGTTTTGACGCGGTCTTTTTGGCTTTCCCAGTCTTTACCATGGAAAAATTCACTGTCCACAAATATGGCAATTTTGAGTTTTTTGAAGGTTAAATCCGGTGTGCCGAAAACGGTTCGATTGTTTTTACGGTACCGGTAGCCGAGATGCCACAAAGCTTTAGCCAATCGTACCTCATCTTTGGTATTGGTACTGCGAATGGCACTCATGTTTTTGGAACGTTGAAAAGGAGTGTGACGATCCATAACAATTTAAGTTAACTAATATTTAATGATTTTATTTTGTCGTTGGCGAACTACGTTTAAAAAGTCTTGAAGGTTTAATAAATTTACTTGTTGGGAAGTCGTAAAAGTTTCTTTCAAAGATTGTGGAATTACAAGTTGTAAATTTTGCGCAAACATTTCGTCAGTCTGATTGACGCTTATTGCTGGCTCTAAAGTAATTAAATGTTTCTGAGAAGTAATTCTCTCTGCTTCTGATAAAACTTGTCTCCATCTATCTTTTGCTGTAGTCTTTACACCAAGCATGGTCAATAATTCAACGGGGAAATCTGGATTATGATAATTTGCTATCGACGGAAAAAGAAAATCAGGTTTATTATTCCTTTCTGTTTTTGCTCCTTTAGAAAAACTAATTTCTTGAAATTTAAAAATCGAAGCGAGATGATTTTCAAAAGCAAAACCGGCACGAGACTTTCTTCTATTCTGAACGCTCAATGAAAATGAAATAAAATCGTCTACGTCTATCCTATTTTCTCCAAATCCTTGTTCAAGTTTTTTTGATACAATATGTTTCTCAAGCGTTTTGAAAAGCATCTCTTCTCTTTCAAGCCAAGCAATTAAAGTTTTATCAGGTTCTTCAATAGGGGAGACATTATCAACTGTAGAACGGGCAAAATTTGAAAAGATCGCTGTTGAAGGAAACTGACTTCCAAATGTCTTAAGTATCAAATCTAAGAAATCTGGCTCAGTCTCATCAATTTCAAAGCCAAGAGAATTAAGAATATACTTTCCTGCAAAATTAAGTTTGATGTCATTTGAGGAAATATCACGGAAAATAAATTTGTTTCCAATCTCTCCAATTTCAAAAAGCCAAAGCAATTGCTGTTCCGCTGTTGTTCCCCTTGGAGCTATTACCACAGCTAATTTATCATCATGTGTGAGCCCAATTAATAAAAAATCACCAGCATTAGCCTTTTCCATAATTTGTGTTGTGGAATAATAAAGGCGAAATTCATTTCTTTTGGGATGATTTTCCCGTGCGTTATACCAAGTCAGAGAGCCTACTTCCTTCAGTATAGTTTCTTCATTATCAGTTAGATATATAAAAATACCTTCATATGTAGATTTTCCTGCCCCTAAAATAGATTTAAATTCATTAATACCATTGAATTCGTGTTGGTTAGAAACTTGGGGATCAACTTCAACTTCACTAAGTTTTTTTGCGACTATGCCTTTAAAGTATTTTGAAAGAAGACCATTTCCCATTATTATAAAGTTAAAATTAATTTATCACTATTTATCTATTATTGCTAAGAGAATTTAATTTTTGATTAGCCTTTTGTTTTACAATTTCTGCGACTAAATTTTCACCAACCGCTTGCATTAAAGGAGATACAACTGAATTTCCAAATTGTTTATAGGCTTGATTGTCCGAAACAGGAATAACAAATTCATCAGGAAAACCCTGAAGTCTAGCGCATTCTCTCGGCACTAATCGCCTTGGATTTTTACCCTCTTGAGGAATTAATATTTCTGCTCCATCTTTGTAATATCGGGCACTCATAGTTCTTGAAATTCCGTTTAAATCTGCTAGACCAAATCCAAAACCATTTCCTTTTGCTTTATGTTTTTTAGCATATTCCTGTAAATAGTTCCAAAGCTTATCTGACAATGTATACTTGGGATCAACTTCTGGTAAAAGAATATCTTTTAATGCAAACTTTGCATCACCCATTTCAGGAAATTTGAAATTTTCTTTTCCTTCAAAATAGTCATTATCAAATCCAACAATAATAATTCTTTCTCTGTGTTGAGGAACAAAATGCTTACCGTCTAAAACTTTAAAATAAATGTTATAATTTAATTCTCTTAAGGTATTTTGGATAACTTTAAAGGTGTTGCCTTTGTCATGAGATACTAGATTCTTTACATTTTCTAACATAAAAGTTTTAGGTCTTTTATGTCTAAGAATACGTGCTATATCAAAGAAAAGTGTTCCTTGTGTTTCATCTAAAAAACCATGCTTTCTTCCTAAAGCATTTTTTTTTGAAACTCCTGCAATTGAAAATGGTTGACAAGGAAAACCTGCTAGTAAAATATCGTGATCAGGAATTTCATTTTCATTGATTTGAGTTATATCTCCAAAAGGAACTTTTCCGAAATTAGCTTCATAAGTTTTTTTCGAATAAGAATCCCATTCACTAGTAAAAACACATTTACCACCTAAATTTTGATATGCAAGCCTTATTCCGCCAATCCCAGCAAATAGATCAATAAATTTGAATTCTGGATTTTTAGGGGGAGGAAATGGTATATCCCATTTAATCGGTAAATAATACTGAAAATTAGGCTCTTCAACAATATTCAATTTTTCATGAATATCGAATAAATATTCAGTTGCATCATCTTTGAAATATTGTGAAACTCCGTTTGTATGGTTTTGAAAATAATGAGTAAGTTGAGCAAGACCATTATCGGTTTTTTTATCAACTTCAATCTGGAGTTTCTCCTTTATATCAGAATATTTTTTTAGCTTCTTCATTTCTTAAAATTTAATTCGTTAAAAAAAGTCGCAAAATCACTATCCAATGCGAGGATTATTTTATCTAAAATCTTTACAGTTACATTCCTTTTTCCAGTTTCAACTTTGGTCATGTATGTCCTATCTACTTCTGCAATGTTCGCCAATGCCTCTTGTGACAAGCCTTTAGCTTTTCTTAATTCACGAATTCTATCGCCAATTTTAATATTGATATCCATTAATTTTTAAGTATTGAAGTGAAACAAATCTATCCGAATGTTGCTTTTGGTGCAACGGCTTAAGAGTCACTTATTGTTATTGTTTATAAGTTTTAAAAGCAAAAAAAAGCCAATCTTTCGACTGGCGTTTGGTTAATTTAAGTGTCATATCGAGATTCATATCTGTTTTAATTATTGAGAAGTAGGAACCAAAATGTTCAATAGACATCTAATACGAGCTAAAGAAGGATTTAGCCCCATTTTTTATCCTAAACTAGCCTTATTAATCAAAAAAAGAGGTGCTAAGTACCTCTATTATTAGTGTTAAATAGCAATAGTATTGGTCTTAAATACCAATACTATTGGTGCTTAGTACCTCTATTGTTGGTGTTAAATACCTACTTTGATGGTGTTAAATACCAATACTATTGGTCCTTAGTACCTCTATTATTGGTTTTAAACACCTACTTTGATGGTTTTAAGTACCAACAATATAGGTGCTAAACACCTCTATTCAATCCTTTTTCAATTTTGAAAAACAAAAAACGCCAATCTTTCGACTGGCGTTTTTAGGTTTATAAAAGGTTTCTTTTAATTTTCTTCTTCTAGGTTTTCGAGTTGTTTTTCTAAAACTATATCCGCTTTGATTCGCTTCACGGTTTCCTTGCGGGTGATGAGCAACGGGATGGCAACTCCTGCGGCCAAAGCCAAGATGATAAAACAAGCCGAAAGACCATTCTTTACCGTTTCAAAAAAGAGTTTGGTATAAACATCCGGATCTTGTTCGGCAGTTAATTTCATTACTCCTACCATGGCTTTGTAGGCAAAAAATCCCGGAATCATAGGTATTAATGCCGGAAGCGCAAATGTCATCGGCGGGGCTTTGCGATAGTGTGCCGCCAATACACTAGAAAAACCGATAAGGCTCGCACCGCATAAAGCCGCGAAAACCAATCCTACTTCGAGTGATATTAAATAAAATTTGAGCAATCCGCCCAATGCTGCGATGATATATATAACTCCTAAAGTACGGCGAGGCACATTGAACAAAACGGCAAAACCGATACCTGCACAACCCAACCAAATTCCTTTTTCTAATAATGCAAAATCCATTTTAGTGTAAATTAAAAATTAATAATGAAACCATCAATCCCAATGCAATGGCAAAAGCGATGACCAAAACATTTACGCCTCTGGTGGTTCCGTTTAATATATTTCCGTCAATCAGGTCCGAAAAGGAATTGATCATGGGCACACCGGGAATTAAAAACAATACCGAAGTGGATAAGGCATGTATAAATTCTCCTTCGGGATTTAGAAACGAATAGAGCCCGACCAAGAACGAAGAGGTTAAGGCCGCGAAGAAAATACACACATAAAAATTGAATTTGAGTTTCATGGTTTCCTGTCTCACAAAAAGCCCCAAGAAACTTCCGGAAAAGCAAAGAATCATTTCTATTAATCCACCACCGAACAATCTACAAAATGAAGCTCCTGCCAAGGCCACCAAAAACAAAACTGCAAATCTTGGATATAATGGTTTTCGGTCCAGTAATTTCATTTCTTTATTGATGCGTTCCACAGACCATTTTTCTTCTACAATTTTCCAACTCATCGTACTGATATCCGAAATGAGATTGAAATTGAGGTGCATATTCGGCACCCATTTTACACTGGTAAACGTTTTGATATTGTCTTTATAGGTTAAAGTAATCATCAAAGCATGATTGGTAATCATTAAATCCGAATCGCAACAAAAAGCACCTGCTATTCTGCTAATGGTGACTTTGACACGTTCGGTATTGGCTCCTGAAACCATGAGTAAGGAACCTATTTCCAGGAGCATTTCTCCCAGTTCATATTTGTTTGGTTTTGCAACAATTTCCATATAAATGCGGTTGTTAATTTTACTCTCAAATTTAACGAATTAGTCCCTTAAAAGAATGATATTCATCATGAAAGCATTAATTTGTTAAGATAATAAATAACAAGTGATTTCTAACGATTTCGCTTATGGTTAAAGTCGAAAAAGCATCAAAAATGGAGTTGGTTTGTTGTTTTTGGAGCAGAAACATTAGCGCTTTTGGGCAACATCGTCCCGCTATTCGTTACAATCCCCGCCCCAAAAGCGGGGGATTTTCACTTCTATCGGGGCTAAGAGTTAACATTCTGCTTTTTTGTAATTATCTCAAAAAAAAGGAGAAATGTCTTTTGTGGAGATTGTCGAGCTACTTGTTGAGTTCCCTCGTACCTCGGGATGACAAGATTGTGGGGAACTTTGAGATGAAACTTTGGCGAAAATCTTTGGAATAAATTAAATGACTATTTTACAAATGAAATCTTCTTATGAAAAGGGATGCCCTAGCCCTGATGGAAGCGAAAAGCCTTTTGAAATAAAATGCCCTTTTTCTTGAATAAAAAGAGCGACCAGCGGAAGCTCCTTTTTGTTCTTAGAAAAAGGGCGTTTTATGAAAAAGCTTGCAGCGTACAGCAGGATCAAGCTCCTTATTATTATTATTATGGATTACTTATTTTGACAAGCTTGTAAATCCCATATTATAGAGTGTGAAAGCTTGGATGTCGCAGATTTCCTGAATGGTTGCTGCGAGTGATTTTCCGGCGCCGTGACCTGCGTTGATATCGATTCGGATTAAAACGGGGTTGGTTCCTGCTTGTTTTTCTTGCAACTCGGCGGCAAATTTAAAACTGTGTGCAGGAACTACCCTGTCGTCGTGATCGCCCGTCGTGACCAAAGTGGCGGGATATTGAACACCCGATTTCACATTTTGAACTGGGGAATACGCTTTTAAGTACTCAAACATTTCCTTGCTGTCTGCCGAGGTTCCATAATCGAAAGCCCAACCGGCTCCAGAGGTAAAGGTGTGGTAGCGCAACATGTCCATCACGCCCACGGCCGGCAAAGCGACTTTCATTAAATCGGGACGTTGGGTCATGGTAGCTCCAACCAATAATCCACCGTTGGATCCGCCACGAATAGCAAGAAAACTGGAGGATGTATATTTTTGTGCAATTAGGTATTCGGCTGCTGCAATGAAATCATCAAATACGTTTTGTTTTTGTGTTTTGGTTCCCGCATCATGCCATTTTTTGCCATATTCTCCACCTCCGCGAAGGTTGGCTACCGCATAGATTCCGCCATTTTGCATCCAAACTGCATTGGAAACGCTAAAACTTGGCGTCAAACTAATATTGAATCCACCGTATCCATAAAGAATGGTTGGGTTCTTTCCGTCTAGTTTTAGGCCTTTTTTATGGGTAATTATCATTGGGACTTTTGTTCCGTCTTTGGAAGTATAAAACACTTGGGTAGAAACGTAATCCTCACTTTTGAAATCAACTTTTGGTTTGTCATAAACCACCGATTTTCCTGCTTTTGGCTCAAAAGAATAAATGGTTCCCGGCGTGATATAATTGGTAAACGAATAATAAAGTGTTTTTTCGTCTTTCTTGCTTCCAAATCCAGTGGCTGTCCCCAATCCCGGCAATTGAATTTCGCGCACTAATTTACCCGAGTAATCATATTGCTTCACAATCGATACGGCATCTTTCATATAATTGGCGAAGAAATACCCAGCTCCGGTTGTTGGTGTCAACACATTTTCGGTTTCAGGAATAACGTCTTTCCAATTCTCTGGTTTTGGGTTGTTGACATCCACACTCACAATGCGTTTGTTTGGTGCATTTAAGTCGGTTTCTATAAATAATTTTCCCCCTTCGTTTTCTATGATGTTATTGTCACTGTTGAAATTGTCTACAATCGTTATAATAGGACTGTTGGGTTTGGTCAAATCCTGAATGTATAATTCGTTTCCGTAAGTAGAATTGGCAGCAGTAATCACTAGATAATGATTGTCTTCGGTTACGCCTCCGCCTACATAACGGCGCTTTTGGTCTGCACCAAAAATGACTTGATCGTCTTTTTGGGCTGTTCCCAATTTATGATAATACAATTTATGCTGATCTGTTTTAGCTGATAGTTCACTTCCTTTTGGCTTGTCATAACTGGAGTAATAAAATCCTTCGTTTCCTTTCCAAGACACTCCGCTAAACTTAATATCGACCAAAGTATCTTCCAGTTTTTTGAAGTTGTTTACATCCATCAAAATTACTTTTCGCCAGTCGCTTCCACCTTCGGAAATGGAATAGGCTACTTTGGAACCGTCTTTGGAAAAATCAACTCCGCCCAATGAGGTTGTTCCTAATTTTGAAAAAGTATTTGGATCCAAGAAGACTTCTTCTTTGCCCTTGGCATCTTTGCGATACAAAACCGCCTGATTTTGCAATCCGTTGTTTTTATAATAGTAAATAAAATTTCCTTCCTTGAACGGTGCGCTTATTTTTTCATAGTTCCAAAGTTTTTCGAGCCTCGCTTTTAATGCGTCCCTAAAAGGAATTTGAGACAAATAATCGTAAGTTACTTTGTTTTCTTCTTTGACCCAAGCAGCTGTTTCCGCCGATTTGTCGTCTTCTAGCCAACGGTACGGATCGCTAACTTTGGTATCGAAATAAACATCAACCGTTTCGCCTTTTGCAGTTTTGGGATAAGTTATTGGAGTTTGCTTTTGGTTTTGCCCCAAAGAAGCCAATGAAGAAGATACAGCCATCAGAAATAGGATTTTTTTCATAAATTGTTAGTTTAAGTATCTAACAAAAATAGGGAAAGTTTTTAGAAAATTAGACAGTAGAGAAAAATGAAAAACTATCAAAAGTCAACAAAGAAACATTAGTGATTTACTGAAAAAATCATAGACATTCTTTTTTATTTAAACCATTAAGAAATTAAGATTCATTAAGGCTCATGGTCTTTCTTAATGAATCTTAATTTCTTAATGGTTCAATATTTTCAATTTATAGTCAACTTTTCAGAACAAGGCATAAAAAAACCCAAACATAGTTTGGGTTTGATGTGTGGAGAATATCGGATTCGAACCGACCACCTCTTGCCTGCCAGGCAAGCGCTCTAGCCAAATGAGCTAATCCCCCAATTGTGCCGCAAATATAACATATAATTCTAGGAATATGCAAATTTCAAAAAGACTATTCTTTAAATCCAAAAAAAATAACATTTTGCTTCGGTTACTTTTTTAACTTTACATCAAAATACACCTTATGCTTACATCTGATAAAAACGGAACACTCTTAACAACCATAGAAAACAAAATCGCTACGGTGCAGTTTGGTCATCCCGCCAGTAACTCTTTCCCCAGAGTATTGTTGGATCGATTAACCAATGAACTTACTTTTTTGAGTGATAATCCCGAAATTTCAGTAATTGTTTTAAAAAGTGAAGGTGTCGGGGCTTTTTGTGCAGGTGCTTCCTTTGATGAATTATTGGCAGTAAGCACTCTTGATGAAGGTACCCGCTTTTTCTCTGGGTTTGCCAATTTGATTAATGCTATTCGCTCTTGCAAAAAAATTATCATAGGACGTATTCAAGGAAAAGCCGTAGGTGGGGGCGTCGGCATTATTGCAGCCTGTGATTATGCAATTGCAACCCAAGAAAGCGCTATCAAATTATCGGAATTGGCAATTGGAATTGGCCCATTTGTGATAGAACCTGCCGTAAGTCGAAAAATTGGAAAAACAGCAATGGCCGAAATGACTTTGGCCGCACACGAATGGAAAGCAGCTTCCTGGGCCCACCAAAAAGGATTATATGCTAAAGTACTGGAAACCCAAGAAGAACTAGATCAAGAAGTAACCGCTTTCTCCAAAAAACTGTCCCATTACAATCCAGAGGCACTTGCCGAAATGAAAAAAGTCTTTTGGGAAGGAACAGCACATTGGGATAAACTATTAAAAGAAAGAGCTGCCATTTCCGGCAGACTAGTCCTATCCGATTTTACAAAAAACGCTTTAATTAAATAATAATGACCGCTTTCATCCTACTGCTCCAAAAGGTAAACATTAACGAGAAAATTAAAAATGCTCCCAATGAAGGCTATCAAATAGGTGTTCTTATAGGCTCCTATTTACCCTTTGTAATATTGGTTTTACTAGCCTACTGGACTTACACTCGAGCCAAAAACAGAAAAGAGTAACTCATTAAAAGCAACTTCTCTTTGAAAAAAACAATCCTTTTTGGTGTTATCCTCTGTCTCTTTATTTCCTGCCAGCAACAGGAACAGCCTACAATCTCATTTTATTATTGGAAAACCATTTTTAGGCTTTCGCCAAAAGAAAAAAAAACCTTGACGGCAAACGAAGTTAAGAGACTTTATATTCGGTATTTTGATATTGACTTAAGTCCGAAAACTCAGAAACCGTTTCCAAGAACTCCAATCCGTTTTGAATATATAACTTCAGCTTTTGAAATTATTCCTGTGGTTTATATCAAAAATAAGGTGATGCTGGACAAGAAATTAAACCTGTTGGATTTGGCTCAAAAAACAAATAGTTTCATTCGGCAAATAAACTCAAAAAACAATATTACCATTCAGGAAATCCAAATCGATTGTGATTGGACTCTTGAAAGTAAAGACAATTACTTGCGATTTATAGATGCTTTTAAAAAGGTTTCCAATAAAAAACTATCGGCAACCATTCGGCTTCATCAGATAAAATATTTTAAGAAAACAAAAATCCCAAATGTAGACCGAGGCGTATTGATGTACTACAATATGGGGAAAATAGCAACCGATTCCTTAAATTCGATATACGATTTAAACATTGCCAATCGTTATTTATCAAGTCTAAAAAATTATCCTTTACCTATAGATATTGCATTACCTATTTATTCCTGGGGCATTCATATAAGAGATGGAAAAATAATTGGTTTGAGAAACAAAATTGATATCGATAATTTAAAAAATAACAGTAGTTTTGTTCTTACAAAAGACAATTGGCTCACCGTTACAAGTTCCAACTTTAAAGACGGTGTTTTTTATAAAAAAAATGACCAGATAAAAACAGAAACAATTTCAGAAGACGATTTGCTAGAGATGGCAGATAACCTTGAAGAAAATACAACTCAAAATCCAAAAGAAATTATCTTTTATGATCTTGACGATTTCAATTTAAAAAAATATGATACAGCCCTTTTTAAAAAAATTATTAATTGCTTTTAGTGCTCTTGCGCTTTTAGTTTACGGAACAATTTACGCATGCGCAGATGGAGATTGGGGTTGGTCATTTGATTCCAACTTCACACCCGAAACTTTTGTGGACAAATCCTACTCTCCACTTTTCTTGTCTACTGATGTTTTTTATGGAATTGGTTTTGACACTGAACACCGCACACGATTCAACTCCGAGAATATAAAAGACTGGTCGACGTATCTTGAAGGCAAAATAAACGAAAAAGACCTAACCTTTTTCCTAACTGATTCAAGCAGTACAGATGTTTCCGATTTGAACATTTATTATAAAAAAGGAAAGACAAATAAATGGACTGAAAAATGGAATAAAAAATTCAACATAAACGACAGTAAAGTAAAAGACTTTCTAATGTTTTTGAGTGATGCCCAAATTGTTGAAACCTATTCTACCCAACAATTCGATTCTTGGAACTATGACGAAACAACAAAACCACAGCTCCTAACCGATGGTAATTGGATCAAATCAATTGAAAAAAAATACAGCGACGCAAAGGATCCTTTCCTGAAAAACAGATATTGGTTTTTGGCTATTAAAGCTAGTTTTTACAGTGATCGTCAGGTAAATGGTGTGTCTTTCTTTTATCAAACAGAAAAATCAATTCCAAAAAACACTTTGTATTACAGAGCGTTGGCCTACGTAGCCGGAGTAGAATACAAACAAAAACATTATGCCAAATCTAATTTTCTCTACAGTCAGGTTTTTGACAAATGCCCAACTATGAGAGTGGTTTCAGCCTATTGTTTTCATCCACAAGAACAAAAAGATTGGAAACAATCATTGTCAATGGCCAAAACCGATGATGAAAAAGCAGCTCTTTGGGCTATTCAAGGCTATTATAATGATGATGAAAAAGCCATCGCCGAAATCTACAAACTGCAGCCAAAAAATCAACACCTTGACTTTTTATTGACCCGATTAATCAATAATCAGGAAAACAAAATTGACCAATCTTTCAAAGACAAAACTGTACTTGAAAACAAAAAAAGAACCAAAGACAGTATTCAAAAATCAACTATCAATTTGGTTACCAAAATTGCAGAATCGGACAAAACTTCAAAACCTTATTTATGGAATGTGGCTGCGGGCTATCTAGAAACACTGAACGGAAACTTCAAGCAAGCCGATAAGAATTTTGACAAAGCCGAAAGCAAAATGCCAAAGACTCCTTTGGCTGTTGATCAAGTAAGACTGTTACGATTTGTAAACAACCTCAGTAAAATTGACCAACTGAATCCAGAAAACGAAAAAACCATCTTGGCAGATTTATCTTGGTTGTATTTTGAATTGCCTAAAAAGCCTATTGAAAATTTCCGCTATGAAAATGCTTCCGCTTGGAGCAAAAACTATTTGGCAGCATTATACCGCTCTCAAAAAAATACCGTTATGACCGAAATTTTCAATCATGAATCAAGTTTTTATGACCATGAAAAACAATTACTCGACATGAAGGCTTTTTTATCCAAAGCAAACAAAACAGAAATAGAAAAAATTGGAGCTTCCATTTATGAAATAAAACTGGCCGACATTAACTATTTTCAAGGTGTTAAAGCCACTTTTGAAAACAAAATTCCAGAGGCCATTGCGTTTATAAAACAATCGGATAAACTTCAAAACACTGTTTTTTATGGAAATCCATTTCTGGGCAACATCAAAGACTGTCACGATTGCGACCATCAAGCCGCTCAAAAAAAGAAATATACGATGCTTGACTTCTTAACCATTATCCAAAAAATGCAGGATAATGTTGAGAAAAAAGTCGATGTGTACAACAACAGTCTTTTGCTCGGTAATGCATTTTACAATATCACCCATTTTGGCAACGGCCGACTGTTTTATGAAGGAAATATTGCTGGTTCTGGCTCAACTCCCGATTTTTTCAGAGATCCAATTCGTGACATGATTACCAACTGCTCTTTGGCGAAAGCCTATTACGAAAAAGCATTTTCAGCTGCTAAAAACAATGAACAAAAAGCCAAAACTCAATACATGATGGCCAAATGTGAACGAAACGATTATTACAACAAAAAATACTATTCGCTTAATTTATCCACTTGGGATATTCAGGACGACAAAACTAATTTTATCGCTTGGCAAGGCTTCAAAAACATAAAAGCCAATTATTCAAAAACCAAATATTATAAGGAAATCATCAACGAATGCGGGTATTTTAAAACCTATGTGCAAAAATAAGTTGGGCGTGTCACCGTTGAGAAAAGGGGCTTACTTTTCGTAGCGCTTATACAACCCCTTTCCTCAACGCTGTCAGGCTGTACACGTTACTTCGGTAACTTGCTCCCATCCTTCACGCACATAATCAAGATATTCTACGGATGGAATTTCATCTTTAGTGCAGAACCAAATATCGAATACAACATCAGGAATGTGCCATTGCCATACAAAGAATACTAATTTTGGCTCCCGGAATTTTCAGCAACTCCTTTGAACAGGCTTCGAGAGTAGCTCCCGTTGTCAAAACATCATCAATCAGTAAGTAATGCTTATTGGTATCTTCTTCAGTGAAGGCAACATCAAAAACCGTTTCAATCCCTTCTGTCCTTCCCAAAAGGTTTTTCTTCGATTGGGTTTTAGAATAAACTTTTCGCTTTAGAATGGAATCGTTCATAGGGATTTTAAAATTATCGGACAAGGCTAGTCCAAAATTCGTAACCTGATTATAACCCCGTTCTTTCAATCGTTTTTTATGCAAAGGAACCGGAATAATCACGTCCACATTATTCATAATGGAATTGTCTTTTAAATCGGATGCATACCATTCACCCAAAAAGCTTCCTATTTCTTCATGCCCTTTGTATTTCAAATTATGAATTATTTCCTGAACCATTCCTTTCTTATTAAAATACAATAATGCCGAAACATGTTCGACTGGAATTCGACCATAAAACTTTTTGAATGCTTCATTTTCGGGATTCAGATGATGGTTCGTCAGAGGCAATTCATGTCGGCAAAGTGTACAAATTATATATTCATTAGTGCCTATAAATGATTTACAACCAGCGCAAACCTTTGGGAAAAATAAATTAATCAAGGAATTAAGCATAAAAAAAATGATTTATCCATAAAAATAAGAAAACCTCCTCTTCAAACTTCATTTTTTTTCTTTTTTTAATTTCCCTTTTTATATTTTTGCACTATTATGGCAAAACAAGAAGATTTATTTAAGAATGTAGTTTCGCATGCAAAAGAATACGGATTTATTTTTCCGTCAAGCGAAATATACGATGGTTTAAGTGCAGTCTATGATTATGCACAAAACGGAGTAGAATTAAAAAAGAACATACGCGAATATTGGTGGAAATCGATGGTTCAAATGAACGAGAACATCGTAGGATTGGACGCGGCAATATTGATGCACCCTACTACTTGGAAAGCATCTGGTCACGTTGATGCCTTCAACGATCCATTAATAGACAATAAAGATTCCAAAAGAAGATACAGAGCCGATGTTTTAATTGAAGATTATGCTGAAAAGCTAAATCTAAAAGCTAAAAAAGAAATCGAAAAAGCGAAAGCTCGTTTTGGAGATGCTTTCAACGAACAAGAATTCATTACAACCAATGCAAGAGTTGTAGAATATCTAGCCAAAGAAAGAGAAATTCTGGAAAGAATGGGCCGTTCTTTAGGAGCTGGTGATTTAGAAGACGTAAAAGCATTAATTGAAGAATTAGAAATTGCTTGTCCAGAATCTGGTTCTAGAAATTGGACTGAAGTGCGTCAATTCAACTTGATGTTCGGTACCAAATTAGGAGCTTCTGCTGATACGGCAATGGATTTATACTTACGTCCAGAAACTGCACAAGGTATTTTTGTGAATTTCTTGAACGTACAAAAATCAGGAAGAATGAAAGTTCCTTTTGGAATTGCTCAAACTGGAAAAGCATTCAGAAACGAAATCGTTGCAAGACAGTTCATATTCCGTATGCGTGAATTTGAACAAATGGAAATGCAATTTTTTGTTCGTCCAGGTGAAGAAATGCAATGGTACGAACATTGGAAAACTACTCGTTTGAACTGGCATTTATCTCTTGGTCTAGGAAAAGAAAATTATCGTTTTCACGATCACGAAAAATTGGCTCACTACGCGAATGCTGCTGCCGATATCGAGTTCAATTTCCCTTTTGGTTTCAAAGAATTGGAAGGAATTCACTCCAGAACTGACTTTGACTTAAAAGCACACGAAGAATATTCAGGTAGAAAACTACAATATTTCGATGCCGAATTGAATCAAAACTATGTCCCTTATGTGGTAGAAACCTCAGTAGGTTTAGACAGAATGTTCTTGGCTGTTTTTGCTACTTCATTAAAAGAAGAAACATTGGAAGATGGTTCAACTAGAACAGTATTGAAATTACCTGCGGTTCTTGCTCCTACAAAAGCAGCCGTTTTACCATTGGTTAAAAAAGACGGTTTGCCAGAAATCTCCAAAAAAATCATAGACGATTTAAAATGGGATTTCAATGTGGCCTATGATGAAAAAGATGCAGTAGGAAGACGCTACAGAAGACAAGATGCATTGGGAACTCCTTTCTGTATCACAGTGGATCATCAAACTATCGAAGACCAAACGGTAACCATTCGTCATAGAGATACGATGAAACAAGATCGTGTAGCTATCGCCGACTTGAAATCAATCATCGAAAATGAAGTTTCTATGAAAAATTGGCTAATGAAAATGTAATCATTTCATTATAATATATAAAAAGTGCTTCTCTTTTGGGAAGCACTTTTTATATTAAAGTAATTGAGTTTACAAACACACAACTTCACTTGTTTACTCTTATTTTCTTCTAATAAAAAGACTCTAAAACTATTTGTACTGTTTTTCCTTAATTAAAAAATGCAGTTCATCGTATTTATGTGCATTTCGTCGCAATCTATTAACATTCATTTTATAGATATTAACAACTAAGTTTTAAAAAACATGATTTATGTAATTTTATTTTGTCGAAATAGCATCAATTCCATTTTGAAATTACAATTAGCTAGTTTTTTTTCATTAGTCCCAATGAATTATAATAATTAACTAAAGCAATAATCTACAAAAAGAACAGCAGTTCGTTACGCAACTAACCAAATTAGGAAAGCTATTAATGAATTTTTCGTACATAATAATTGATGATGATCCTGAAAGTGTTTTGGAAACAAAAGCTATTACAGCTAGTTTTTCAGAGCTTCAATTTATAGCAGCCGCATATAATTATGCTGATGCTTTAAATCTTATTATTGAGCATAGTCCAAAATTGGTTTTTCTTGAAATAGACCCAACCAACAAAAAGAGTAATCTTTCCTTGAATCTAATTGATGCATTGTATAGATACTTAAAAGTTATTCCAAAAATCATTATAACTACGTCAAAAAAAGATTTAGCCTTTGAAGCAATACAATACGAAGTAACCGATTATTTGATAAAACCATTAATGAGTCTCGATTTTAAAAAATTAATCTTAAAACTGAAAAAATCAAATTGGGATGATGAAATTATTTTAATTCAAGCGCCAAGTCCAGAAGAAAATACTCCATCGAATACAACTATTGAGACTACAAATAAGAAAAAAAATCTTGTTTTATGCATTAAATCGTATGGAGATCATCGTTATATTGACTCTAAAGACATTTGTTATTTACAAGCCGATAATAATTCAACCGATATTCATTTAAATAATGGAGAGGTAATCACCGCTTTCAAAACTTTAAAACATTTTGAAGCAGTTCTATCAATCCCATTTATTAGAATTCACAATAGTTACATAATCAACCGCAACTATATAGCTAGAATCCACACTGGTAACTCAGTTTGCTATATTAAGAACACCACCATAAAACTTCCATTTTCAAAGTCTTATAAGAAAAATATAGACTTTATTATAAGTGATTTTTCCAACGAAAATTACATAGAGGTCTAAAAATAAGCTATTTACCAAGATTTGATACCCATCCACTAACAAATGAATGTCAATTACCATAAAGGCTCTTCACTGTAAGAAAATTTAAGGTTTTACTGTGTAGTTTTACAAAAGAAATTCCTGCAAAAGGAATCAAAAATCGTAAAATTTTTAAAAACATAAAACCTTAAAATCATGAAAAGAACTACCTTAACAATCGGATTATTTACAGTAGTAATGGTGTTAACTTCTTTTACTTCACCAGAAACAAATACTCTTACTAATGACATCGCAGTAATAAAATTAAGCAAAACAAGTCATGATGGTACTGGAGGACAAGATACAGGAAGAACCAGAAAATTGGACTTTAATGGTGAAGGAATGAAATTAAGCCAAATCGCTTATAATGAAGGTGATGGTACTGGAGGACAGGATACAGGAAGAACCAGAAAATTGGATTTTAATGGCGGAGGAATGAAATTAAGCCAAATCGCTTATGCTGAAGGCGATGGTACTGGAGGACAAGATACAGGAAGAACCAGAAAATTGGATTAAATAGTTGACTCTAATAAATTATTAAAACCAGTGAAATAAATTCACTGGTTTTTTTTGTGTTTTAAACTCAAATACTTACGGAATTCAAAATGAAAAAACCAATAATTGGGGCTTAATATTCAATCTTTCCGATGTGTCTCATAATCCTAACAATTTTTGTTTTTCTATTGTTGATATAGGATGAGGAACTGGTTGCTTTAAATTTTCTTGGATTGGGTAAAATGGCTGCTATTCCTGCAGCTTGAACCATTGTCAAGCTTGAAGCATCTTTTCGATACCAATGTTCTGTTGCCGCGTAGGCTCCGTAAACACCATCACCCATTTCGATGCTGTTAAGATACACTTCCATAATTCGTTTTTTACCCCAAATAAGCTCTATTAAAACGGTGAAATAAGCTTCTAAGCCTTTCCGGACATAACTTCTCCCTTGCCAAAGAAAAACGTTTTTGGCAGTTTGCTGGGATATGGTACTCCCCCCTTTTATCTTTCGTCCTCTTTCATTGCTTTTGTAGGCTTTTTGCATGGCGATAAAATCAAATCCATTATGGGTCAGGAAAGTTCCATCTTCACTGGCAATTACCGCTTTTTGTAGGTTCATGGAAATTTTATCAATTGGTTCCCAATTGTGGCTGAAGTATATTTCTTTCCCAGCTGCTTTATTTTCAAAATAACGCATCACCATCAGAGGGGTGAATGGAACGGGTACAAATTTAAAAAGTACCACAAAAAAAACAGATATTCCAAAAAACCATAGTAACGCTTTTAGCAGAAACCATTTTACTTTGGTCATAAAACTTTTGTTATGCTTTTTTACAGGTTTTTTTGTTGTTTTTTTGGGTGTTATTTTGGTTGCCATTTTTATGGTAAATCGAGTGCTATTAAACTATTTTAAATTTCACATCAAAAGTAGTTTTTATTACGTTTATTTTTTAATGACTTTAAAAGTTTTTTTCTTATCCTCATTTGTAACATTAATCAAATATACTCCTGTAGCGTATTTTTTGAAATCAATACTAACATTTAATTTTGAAAATTCATTTTCAAAAAGTAATTGCCCATTAGAATTATAAACCTCGACTTTTGAAATTAAGGAATTACTTTCTACATTTAAAGTATTTTCAATTGGATTTGGATAATATTTTAAATTCTCAAATTCATTTTCTATAATGGATAAAGTTGCCGTTGGGCTAAAATAAAGATTATCCAGATAAGCATTGTCTCCTATGTCATAAGTTGACTTTCCGATGTGTTGTATAGAAATTCGAATTTCAGATCCTGCGTATGGAGTTAAATCATATTTTAGGGTTGCAAATTCATCTGTATCATTTGTAATTGGTTTAATTTCATCTCCTATCATTTTACCATTAACTAGAACCCTAAAAATGGATTCGTTATTATTTTGGTTATAGGTTTGTTTGAGATCAAATTGCATAAAGAGCGTTTGTGCGTTTCTGGCATCTACTTTCATATTCAATTTTGTTATGAAACTCGGATTTGCTTCCCAAATATTTGATGCGTCGGATGATAATTTTGCAGTTTTTTTCTTTGATAATGAAGCTACAGTTTTCCAATTTTCTGAATAACTGTTTCCATTCATCTTGATTAGATTGTTCATTTCGTTTAAAGGATCTTGAGACACAATTATCGAACTTTGGATTGTGCTTTCCAAAATTAAAGCTTCATCTAATGGATTTTCAAAATCATATTTAGTTGTTGTTTTTGCATTTACATTAGATGAATATCCTTCTTCTAATTTAAAATTATCAATTAATGCATTTGCAGACCCCGAATATGTTGCCATTATTTGGTAGCTATAGTCACCTGTTACAAGTGGTGTATAATAATAGTAAATATCATTATAGCCGTACTCTGATAAACTTCCAATTCGAGAAAGGTCTGATTCAATATTGTAATCGTTTTGGCCTCGAGCAATAGCCAAGCTAATTCCTATAGATGCATATTCATAAGCTTTAACAGCTTTCATGCTGAATTTATAAGTTGTTCCAGCTATTAAATGAAACATTGGACTAAAGAAACTAGGATATGATCCATTCATATGGATAAAGGAACTATCATCAAATCCCATTAAAAAGTCATTAGAATTAAAATAGGATGAAAAATTATTTACAGGCTCTTTTTCCAATGAATATTCTCCATAGGAATGTTTGAAACAGCCTGGCAGTACATTTTGACCATATTCGCTTAGATTATTAAAATTTTCAGACCAAGGCAAAGTTTGTGTTTCACAAGTAGTGTCTATTTTTTTAGGGCCAACCAAAGCAGAATTTTCGGCATCGCAAATGGTTTTAAAATAAAAATCATATTTGGTTGATTCTAATAAGTTAGAAATAGTTATCTCGTTTTGGGGACTATTTACTTTGGTTCCATTTCCAGGAACAAAGCCTCTAATTCCATATTCTATTTCAACATTTTGTGGCAATTGATTTCCAGATGTCCAATTGATAAGAACCGAATTATTATTAATATTAGAAAAAACAACATCTATTGGCTCATAGCATCCCAATGTTTGGTCATAATAAAAATCATCAATTAAAATCCTATTGGTGCCGCCATATGGATCAGAGTTACTTTCAAATTTAAATGCTATAAATTTATTGGGGCCATTGTACCCTGAGAAATCAATATTAAATTCTTTCCCATAAGCTGGAATCTTTTTTATTTCATCAAATGAAATAGACTGATACGGTTCAAAAGTAGAAAGGTCTAAAGAATTCTTTATTGTTCCGACAATTAGATTGCCTGACTTTGTTTGTGTGGCTAAACCATTAATTAACCAAAATTTAATTTTTTTATTTTTGTCAAAATCAGATAAATAAGGAGATATTAAAAATGCATCACCTGATTCGTCTTGTAAGGAATAAACATTTGGGGCACTATTTATATTTGTTAAACTAAATTCTTCAATGCGAGAATATTGATGGTTATTAAAGGTCCAGCAAAAATCGACAACATCTCCATAATTATTTTTATAACTATCAAAATTTTCTACAAAAGGTGCTGTTTTGGTACAAGTGATTCTAAAGATATATCGCTCACTCCAATCGCTTGCAATATTTGCTTCACAATAAGTTCGAACCCTATATTCATATGAATTTTCGGCTAATCCGGTTAAATTAAACGGATTTGTTTTTACATTTATTAAAGTTCCTGTGCCTGCTGTAAATCCTATTGGGCCGTATTCAATGTCCCAGCTATCAGACTGTTTTTGGGTATTGTTATCTTTCCAATCCAAAGAGACACTATCAGTTCCTGATTGGCTTGCGCCTAATTGTCCTGGTCTTGGGCAATCATTTTGCGTATATTCAAAATCATCAATATACAATCTTCTTGAACGGGCATTGGTTTTGCTTTGCTTTATACCAACATATTTGTCCGTGCCATAATAATTTGAAAAATCAATTTCATATTTCAGCCATTTTCCTATATTTTCAATAGGAATTGCAATTGTTCTGTAAGAAGTAAAAGTAGTATAGTCCTCTGGATCCGAAAGGGTGCCGATAATGATTTCTAATGCTGAATTGGTATTATCATTTGGAGAAAGCATCCAAAAACTAAATTTTTTATAATTATCAAAGTCTTTCAATCTAGGAGAAACAAGAATAACTCTGTCCGTTTTTTCTCCCTCACCAGGAGGATAAGGAGCGTCTAATTGATTTAACATATGTACCGAATGCGAACCGCTTTTTACTGGTTGGGCAGTCGTAGTTATAAATTGGTTTTTATCCCAATATCTTTCATTTATATAAGGCACAATTCTAGTCCAACAGCCACTCTTCTCAAAAGCTACATTTTCAAAATCATCACTATATCCTACATTTACCCCTGAACATTTGGTTCTAAAATATCCTCTATCAGACCAACCGCTATATTCAGCATCACATTTAGCACGAACATAAAAATCATATATCGTGTCGTCTAGAAGGGAGTTGGTTATTTTGAATGGGAATGAGGTTACATTTGCAATAGTTCCAGATCCATGAGCAAATCCTTGAGGGCCATATTCTATTTGCCACTCTGATGCTGGTTTGTAATTATCCCAAGTAACGGTCGCAAAATCGATACCAGTGCTAAGAGCTCTAGGATTTATAGGTTCTATGCATGATGGTGAATCTTCATAAACAAAATCATCTATACAAAAGATTGATTTACTTGATTCATTTTGTTTTAGAGCGATATAATGATGATTGTTGCTTTTTAGATAATTGTCTAAATAAATAGTATGTTCTTTCCAAATGCCTAATTTGTTAGGATTGTCAATCTCATTCATTTCTGATGCTGAAATTGTTTTCAAAGGGATGAAAGTAGTAGCATCCTTTGGGTCAGACATAGTTCCTATGGTCAGAGAATTGTCATTGTAAGTTTGACTTGAACTATAAGCGAGGAGGCTTAATCTAATTCTTTTCGTAGCTTCTAAATTTGCAATATAAGGGGTTATCAGATATGATTTTTGACCACTGTATGTGTCACCATACGAATCCATAATAATCATTTGCGAACCAGTCTTGGGCAATGGTTTTAAATCCCAATTAACGTTTTTATCTTTTGTTATTATAGCATAATTAGTATTAGTACTCCAACAAGGATCTATATAATCAGCCCCTTCAAAAGAGGTTGTATAAGTTCCGGAAAAATCGTTGCAAACGGTTTTAAAGCTGATTGTTGGAGTCCAATTGGAATATAAATCATCTATGCAATTTGCTCGTACTTTTACTTCATAATCAGTACTTCCAATCAAATTACTTAAAACAAACGGACTACTTTGAATGTTAAATACTTCTGTAGTTCTTGTAGAAACATTTTTTAAACTTACTTGAAAATTAGTTTGATTTGGAGAATCAAAACTTATTTGAGCTGTATTTTCCTGAACATTTGTAACAGCAAAATTGGATTGATCATAACAATTAGAAGCTTGCTCATAGCTAATGTCATCAATATAAACTTCTGCATCACCAATATAGTTGTAAGATTTATTTTTGAACTTGAATACTATGTACTCATCATTTCCTTTATAATTATTGAAATAAATTGTTCTTTGTTCCCAGTTAGTCGTAGCTGGCCTTTCAACCTCGGATAATAAATGAAAAGTGCTTGGGTCATTTGGATCTGTCATTGTTCCTACAAGTAACTCTTCATTTGAATCGTAATTGTACACCCAAAATTTTATCTTTCTATCAGTTGCCAAATCTTTAAATTTAGGAGAAACCAAAGCAACATGACCGTTAGTACTATTGTCCAAATTTGTCATAGTTATTGAAGAACCTAAATTGTCTCCATGATTATTATAATTTGTCAATCCTATATTGGCTTCATTTTTAGGATTGTTGTATAATAAACCTTTCCATTCCAAATCCTTTTCGGTTGCATTATTAAAATCTATGGTGTAACCCATAAAATAGTAATTATCATTGGTAGCAAATATTGTTTGAGTTTGCGACCAATCAGTCCATGCAATCGTGGTCCCATCGAAATGATTTTCCCTTATCCTAAAAACATATTTTTTTAATGGATTTAGTGTAAAGCGGTAAAAATCCAATCCTGAAACCTTTACAGAAGTCCCTTGCCCAGGCAGAAATCCTTCTGGACCATATTCAAATTCCCATTCATAAGTTGTATAAACACTATAATTAAGATATTCAATCATAGTTTCACCAGTTAGTGAAACTGTAATTTCAAAGTCTAGATTAGCGGTAATGGGTTCTGTTTTGTTATTTGCTCTTAAAAAAAGTAGATTAAAAAAAGAAAAAAGGATTACTAAAGTAGTTTTTTGCATGTTTGGTGGCTGTTTTTTATTGGCAATTAGACCAAATCGGCTAATTCTGTTCCTATTAAACTTCCGATTGCTACGCCCATTCCGCCTAATCGAACACCACAGTAGACGTTTTCGGAGAGTTGGGAAACAATTGGTTTTTTACTATTACCAATGCCCATAATCCCACTCCAGCGGTGTTCAATTTGGACATCGTAATTAGGTAAAATTACTACTTTTAATAGATTTTCCAATTTTTCTTGCACAATTTTTGTTTGACCAAATTCGGTTGTTGTTTCGGTTTCAAAATCCAGATTTCTACCGCCTCCAAGTAGTATACGATTACCAATATTCCTGAAATAATAGTAACCTCTATCCAAATGAAATGTTCCTTTTATGTCCAAATTTGGAATAGGTTCTGTGATTAAAACCTGTGCCCTTGCTGGTTTTACTCCGCCTTTAGTAAGTTCATTAGCAAAACCATTGGTAGCAAACAATAATTTTTTGGTAGTAAAGCTAAAATCGTCGAGCGCAACTTCAACACCGTTTTCATTATCCAAAAAGGAGGTAACAGTTTGTTGATTCAGTATTAAAACATCTTTCTCAACGGCTTGCTTTAACAAAGCTTGCATCATATTCCCTGTGTCAATTTGAGCTTCAAAAGGATTGAAAATCAAATATTCATTAATGTCTCCAAAACCAAAACGATCAACTTCTTTGGCAAATACATCTGATTTAAAAAGGGGTTTTAAGATTTCATTTATAAATGACAACTTATTGGAACATTCACTAAAACTGCTTTCGTCGCCCTTCAAAAACAATTCATAACCGCCATAGGGTTTGAAATCTATTGTACTGTCACCAAGACGTTTTCTTAATAATTGTAAGCCGCTCCATCTTTTTTGGATGAGTTGGATAACTTCTTCTTCAGTATGTGTTTTTAAATCTTCAATAATTTCAGAAATACTTCCAAAGCAGGCAAATCCTGCATTTTTAGTGCTAGCGCCTTGCGGCAGCATCCCTTTTTCGAGTATCAATATTTTGCTGTCAGGGTATTTTTCACGTAAACGCAAGCCTGCATGTAAGCCCACAATACCACTACCCACAATAGTGAAGTCTACATTTGTAAACCAATTTTTTAATTCCCAATAGCTTAGTTGCATTTGACTTTTTTTATATAAAATTAAATAAATTTTCTAGTTTTTGAATAGTACACTTTGAATATGTTAGACTTTACAAATTATTTTTTTTTAAATATTATTTTAAAGCCAAGACTGTATTAAGATTTCAAACAATAGGGGTTTGGCATCATAATTGTGTAATAAAATTAGATTTTAAAAAAGTGGAAATGCTTAGATTGGTTGAATAAACCTATTGAGTAACTCAAAATATAGTAATAAAATTAAATATCTGGTTATGTTTGAAAATATAGATGAACTTATAGAGGTAAACCTAAAACTGCTATATACATCGAAAACTCAATTTATGATGCGAATCAATTTTAAGGACGAATGTGGCTTTAATTTAAAAAATTCCAAAGTGTTTGCAGAAATTCTAGACCATAAAGGTCTTGTCGTATTAGAGAAAGAGCAAGGCTTCCGTTGTGATTTAACAGATTTTGGTAAACAGATTTATGAGAGTGGCGGATGGAATAAATATCAGGAAACTGTTGAATCGTTTGCAAAATTCAAAAACATAGTCAATATAGATTCCCAAGTCAAAAAAATTGAACAGTCATTTCTGAAAAAAATAATGATTGCCAGTATCATCGTATTAGTGTTGTGTTTTTTTATCACGCTTTTAACGGTTGAATTTTTCAAAACCACTTAGTTTCCACAACTTTTTTCGACACTAAAAAGAGTCACTTTTTAAGTTTTTTTTATGTGCCGCTATTTATTCTAATTGATGATTATAATGTTATATTTGAAAACTGAATATCTATTTTAAATAATTATGAGAAAAACAATCCTTTTAATGCTAACAATGATGAGTTTAACTGCAGGTGCTCAAAATGTAATGACTCCAGAATTACTGTGGAAATTAGGACGAATTACTCCTTTAGGAATTTCAAAAGACGGTAAAAATATTGTTTACAAAGTGTCGACGCCTTCAGTCGAAGAAAACAAATCCAATTCCAAATATTATACTGTTGCAATTAGTGGTGGAACAGCTGTAGAAATTAAGGACACAAAAGAAATTTTGGTTGATAAAAACATTTCTCCTGATGGGAAATACATAGTTTATAATCAAGAAGTGAAAATTGATAATGTCTTAGGGAAAGACTATTACCCTAATTTAGATAAATCCAATGTTCAAATTTACAATGGTCTTGATTATCGCCATTGGGATACTTGGAACGAAGGTAAATTCAATCACGTTTTTTACAAAGAAAATAAAGAAGGTGCAGAAGGGATTGATATTTTGAAGGGCGAAAACTTTGATAGCCCTCAAAAACCTTTTGGTGGTGATGAAGATTATAATTGGTCAACAGATGGGAAAAGTATAGCGTATGTATGCAAGAAAAAAGCAGGTACTCAATATGCACTTTCTACAGATACCAATATATATGAGTACAATCTTGAAACTGGGAAAACGATCAATAGGACTGAAGGAAACTTTGGATATGATACAGCCCCACAATTTTCTCCTTCAGGAGATTTGACTTGGCTGCAAATGAAACGTGATGGTTATGAAGCCGATAAAAACGATTTGATTGTTAGTTTCAAAGGAATGAAAATGAATCTTACTGCCAATTGGGATGGAACAGTAAGTAGTTTCAAATGGAGTAATGATGGAAAAAAGATATATTTTACAGCACCAATTGATGGAACTGTACAGCTCTTTGAAGTTAATTTTCCTGGGTTGACAAAAATTGCGATTAATGTAAAACAAATTACAAAAGGTGATTTTGATGTGCATGATTTAGTTGGTTTCTCAGGAGATGAAGTGATTGTTACAAGAACCGATATGAATCACGCTACTGAAATTTTCTCATACAATTTGAAGAAAAATACTTGGAAACAATTGACTAATGTAAATACCGCAACTTATTCAACATTGGCATTAAGCAAAACCGAAAGACGTTATGTAACAACAACCGACGGAAAAAAAATGTTGGTTTGGGTAATTTTACCTCCAAATTTTGATGCCACTAAAAAATACCCAACTCTTTTATTTTGTCAAGGTGGACCACAATCTCCTTTAACACAATCATATTCTTTCCGTTGGAATTTCCAATTAATGGCCGCAAATGGATATGTAGTTGTAGCTCCAAACCGTCGTGGTATGCCAGGTCACGGTGTAGAATGGAATGAGCAAATTAGTAAAGATTGGGGAGGACAAGTGATGGACGATTATCTTTCGGCTATTGATGATGTTGCAAAAGAAAGTTATGTTGACAAAGCTCGTTTGGGTTGTGTTGGTGCTAGTTATGGTGGATATTCTGTGTTTTATTTGGCAGGAATTCACAACAATAGATTCAAAACTTTTATTGCACATGATGGAGTTTTCAACACTCAAAGTATGTTTGGAACTACCGAAGAAGTTTTCTTCAATAATTGGGATTTTGGCGGACCTTATTGGGAAAAAGACAACGCAACTGCACAAAAAGCGTATACGAAATTCAATCCTATAAATTATGTACAAAACTGGAACACACCAATTTTGATTATCCAAGGAGGAATTGATTACAGAGTACCAATTGGACAAGGTCAAGAAGCTTTTCAAGCGGCACAGATACGCGGAATAAAAAGTAGATTCCTTTATTTCCCAGAAGAAAATCACTGGGTTCTAAAACCGCAAAATGCTCAAGTTTGGCAAAAAGAATTCTATAAATGGCTTGAAGAAACCTTGTAAGTCCTAAATTAATTAATAATTTAGCAACGACAATGTAACAAAATAAAATTTTTTGTTACATATTACAAAACCTTAATCTATTTAAAGATGTATAAATTACCCATTAAATCGTTTTTTATTGCAACAACTTTAGTTGTTGGTATGCATACGATGACTGCTCAAGACGGATTAGTCAATTCGTTGAAAGTAAATGTTAGCGAAAAAAGCGCAGAAAGTTTCAAGTTTACAGACGTAATTAATCTGGCAAATACTTCTATCAAGAATCAAGGATCTTCAGGAACTTGTTGGAGTTATTCTACTAATTCTTTTTTAGAATCAGAAATGATTAGGATGGGAAAACAACCAGTAGAATTATCACAAGTTTTCTCAGCTCGAAATGCCTATGTTGAAAAAGGTAAAAATTATGTGCGTATGCACGGTGCCGTAACATTGGGAGACGGAGGAGAATTGCATGATGTGACTAATATGTACAAAAAATATGGTGCTGTACCTCAAGAGGTGTATACTGGTTTGAACTATGGTACTTCTAAAAATAAGTTTGCAGAAATGGGTGCTTTGACTGAAGCTATCTTGACAGCAGTTGTAAAAAACCCAAATGGGGAATTAACTCCTAATTGGGAAAAAGCATATGCTGCAGTGATTGATTCTTATTTGGGAGAAGTTCCAGAGAAATTTATGTACAAGGGAAAAAGCTACACTCCACAAACATTTGCTAAAGAGGTAGTAGGAATTAATCCTGATGAATATGTTGAATTTGCTTCTTATGCCAGCGTTCCGTTTTATACCAAAACAATGATGATGGTTCCTGATAACTGGTCATTTGATTTGGTTTACAATGTAAAAATGAACGATATGACGGCTATCATTGATAATGCATTGAAAAACGGTTATACAGTAGCTTGGGCTACGGATGTGAGTGAGAAAAGCTTTAGTTGGAAAAATGGGGTAGCTTATGTTCCAGCCAAAAAGTATGATGAAATGACTGCCGAAGAAAAAGAAAACATGTTCAATGGTCCAAAACAAGAATTGGAAATCACAGATGAAATTCGCCAAAAGGCATTCGATAATTATCAAACTACCGATGATCACGGAATGCATATTGTAGGTATTGCCAAAGATCAAATGGGTAAAGAATATTATATTGTAAAAAACTCTTGGGGAGCGACCAATGACTATAAAGGTTATTTGTATGTAACTAAGAATTTTGTAAAATACAAAACGACTTCATTGATGGTTAATAAAGGTGGTATTCCATCTGATATTGCTAAGAAAATAGGAGCATAATTTTCACCTCTTTCAATTATAAAAAGCCTGTCTTGAATTGATCAAGACAGGCTTTTTTTTATTGGAATAAACCGGAGTTCGGTTATTGATTAAGAGCAGAAAGATTAGGCTTTTTTGGAAACATTGATCCCGCTTTCCGTTACAATCTTATAAGCCGAACCCCGGCTTATAAGGATTTCCACTGCAATCAGGGCTAAAGGGCAATGTCCTTAAGTTAAGGGAGAAATTAAAAAAACAGCACGCAGATTCGGCAGATTTTTTCACCCATTTTTCTGCGGAAATCTGCGAAATCTGCGTGAAAATAAAAATAGTAATTCCTTAACTTAATGACATTGGGCTAAAGGGAGGTATTTTGCTTTTTTGCCATCATTAAAAAAAGAAAATTTTGCTTTATTTTTGATTTAGATTATAAAATTGCCCAAATCAATTATAACAAACGTTTGCAATAGTTTTTATTCAAAATATTCGTAAGTTATATTAAATTCGTTTTTGTGTTCTAAGATTGGATTATTTTCAATATTACTTTCATAAGTTGAATTAGCAGATTTTATTAAATTCGGTGTTAATCCAAAATTATTATATATTGATAGTCCTATAAAGTTTTCTAGATAATAAGTTAATTGATAATATTTTTTATAAGAATAGTAATAAGGATTTTTAATGTTCTCATAAACATAATTTGTTATAACTTCTTGTGGATTATTCAAATATTTTGTTGTTCGCTTTATTATATTTCCATTATTATCATAAACATATATTTCATATTCTGTATCGATTGCACTCTGATCTTGTGCTAAATCAGTCATTTTTATTATTCGTCCTTGATTATCTAATAATAACTCTCTTTTTTCTAAAACACTATTAGGAATTCCATTAGTTCCTCCAAATTCATAGAATCTATGAGTTATTACCTTATTAGGTTCATAAAATAATTCGATATAATTATTTGTGCCAATTTCATTTCGCTTTTTTATTCTTCCATTCTGGTCATATTCATATGAGAATTCTTCATACTGATTTTTCAAATTTATGAGCTTTCCATTACTATAAGTATAGTTTCCAAGCAAGTGAGTAAATCCCGAAGCAGATTTTAATAGACCATTTTCATATTGGTAAAACTCGTCATAATTTGGAGCATCAGATGGAAGATTTAAGTAAATTCTGGATTTTAAAAATTTCCCTGAATCATTTGAGTTTTCATTATTTCCATCGTCAGAAGAGCAAGCTGTAATAATTAAGTTTATTATTAAAATTATTATTAATTGATTTGTTTTCATTTTTAAGTTAAGTTATTGAATTTATTTTTTTGTTAAAATTATTATCAATGCCCTCTTGTTGCAACTGGTTTGGGATTAAATTAAGCACATTATTCTGATTTGCCAAAACATCTCAAATACATTGTACTAGCTGCTATGCGACGTTCTTTTTATCAGTTTTATTATTTGAAAAATTCATCATAACTTTCCTTTTTTGATTTCTGATACTTTTCAATATATGAATCTAAAAAACCGCTTTGTTTTAAAAATTGCATTGGGTCTTTAATATTAAGTATTTCATCAATTGCTTTTTGTTTGTCTTTTTGTTTATTGAAATAGAATTCGGTTATTTTGTAACCAATCCAATATCCTAAATCACTTGGTCTGTCATCTTTATTAGAAGTTCCATATAACCAATCTTGATAATCAGCATTTTTTAATCTCATCACAAATTCTTGACATAATTTGTCTAGGTTTTGCTCTCCATATTTATATGAAAACTGATTTATTGATTCTCCTGAAATAAGTTCACCGATAAAGTCAGCGCCTCCCTCAAGCAAACACCATTTCAACAGCACATCTTTACCTTTTATATTTTGTTGATAGTGAATAAGTTCGTGTGCTATTAAACCTGAAACTCCATCCAAATTTTTAAGCATTTCAGTTCCAATGATGATTCCATCTGGAGAAGAAGTCCCGCCCGAATTAAATCTTCCGTAAACAAAATAAATTGGAGGAAATTTTGCATTTGGATACCAATATTTTAATGCACTATAAATTGCTCTTACTCTCTTTTCCTTTGAAGAAATACCATTTAAAACATTTCTTGAAAGTTCATAATCTGCTTTTCTTTTCTTTACTACAGCAAAAAGAGAGTCTGCATTTATTATTCGGTTTTGAGTAAATCCTTTAACACCTAGAGAACCTTTTTGCATATATTCAATAAATGGATTTTCACTTGATTTCTCCATTTTATCAAATGCTTCCCAAAAAATTTTTGAATCTTTTGTTTCAAAAACTGCATCTAAAGGATTGTCTGAAAAATTATTTTGTCCGAATGAGAAATTAAAAGAAATAGCAAAAAGAGTTATCAAAACAAGTTTTAGTTTCATATAGGATAATATTTGAAGTGAATTTTTATAGAATATCGTATAACGTTCTCATGCTACAGCTGGTTTGGGATTAAATTAATCCAATTTTCGAGTTTGCCACCCGAGCGACAGGGAACAGGCGAAGCAAAATATCCAAATACAAGACCAACTTTCCATTAAGCCAATTACACAAATCCAATCTAGTGGCTGTTGTGAGTAGTTATTTGTTTAATTTATATAGATTTTCTAAAAAAATTATCTTTTCATTTTCACTCCATTTATTTGTGTAAACGAGTAGATTTAAAAAATTATTTTTACTCGAACCGAATAGAAATACATTATCGAGTTTCTTGTCATTATATTTCCAAATTACATATTCTAATTCCGTATTTTCTTTAATCTTTTCCGTTTTGAACTTATTCTCTTTATAATAGTCTGAGTCCCATGTGTAAAACAATTTTACGTTTTCAAAATCCGATTCATTGCTTTTAAAAAAAGGATATGCTTTTTTAGGATTTTGAGCAATTGCAATAATTACTCCCTCTTTATTTTTTAAATAAGTTTGACCAGAGTCATCCTCTTTATTTAATTGCTCCCAATTTCCTGGAATTTTTACTTCCCCGGAATTTGTTTTTAATTTAGAGTAATCCATAATATCTTGGCAAAAAATAAAATTTGGCAAGAGAAAAAGTATCACGAACATTAAATTTAATTTGTTCATATTTTTTGGTTTTATAATTCTAACTAACGTTTTGGTACTAAAGCAGGTTTGGAGTTAAATTAAGCCTTGTTTTCAAATTTGCTAAATCATCCAAATACAAAACCAATTTTTCCATTAAGCCAAATCCTCAAATTGCTTGTAGCGTGTGTTACCTGCTGTTTTTTTAGTTTATGTTTCTTATCTTTAAATATTCTCTCAATTTATGTCCAGAGTATAATGAAAAGCCTAATGTAAGTAAAAGGAAAAAATACTTTGATTTAGCACTTTCGCTGGTATCATAAATTATTTTGTTTTCAATTTCGACTTGTATTGGATTCATATTATCAGCAGTGTAATTTGCAAGATAATATTTTATGTTTTTTCCAATATTTTTTTCACTTTGTAGTTCTTCAAAAAATTTAGAATATTCAGAAGCGCTGAATTCAAGTTCAGTTTGGTCAGTCATTACAATAACTAATGTATGTTCAATTCTTTTGTCTCCGTATTTGCCCGTATATTCTCTTTCATCAATTCTTGAACTTTCTATGGTTTTAATATCACTATTATAGTTTTTTAAATCCGATGATAAATTCGGAATCACAAAAAAAATGCATAAAAAAATCAACACTATTGTAAAAAAATGGAAAGTATATTCTCTAAAATTTGACATAAACAGCTTGTTCTTTCTGATTGTTTTCTTTCGTTTTTTTTTTGCAAAATAGCAGGTAACTAATATATAGATCTGACAAAATCAGACAAATCCACCCAATTTTGGATAGATAAAAATAACAAACATCGTACTTTATTATATTTCAAATATATAGATTTTTCCTTATAAATCTTCAAATAGATTTTTTGTTGAATGTCCGAAATATTTTTTAACGATTACTTTTCACTCTGCCTTTTATACCAATCAACTGCAATAAAAGTTGTTTTTCGGCTTCGAGCAGTTTTAATTTTTGATAAAGTGTAATTATTCATATAAAACTATAATTGAACTATAGAAATTCATCATCGAGTGATATCCAGGTATAATCGAATTATAGAATTTCATAATTGAGCTATATAAAACTATAATTGAGTTATGTTTTTTTATATATTGAACCATATAAATTCATAATTGAATTATAGAAATCTATAATTGAGTTATACAATATCATAATCGAATTATAGAATTTCATAATTGAGTTATATAAAAATATAGTACTACTATATAATTCTATATATAATTTGGCAAAAGAGCATAAAAAACCAACAGTATTTAGCACTGTTGGTTTTGAAAGCTAGTTATTGCAAAATAGGATTGTGGAGATTGCTTCGCCAATTCGCTTTCGCTCGTGTCCTCGTTTCTCGGGATGACAAGATTGAGGGAAGTGAATTGCGGAGATTGCTATTAAAGTTGAATAAAGCAGTACTGTCGCGTGAGGGATAGAAGCTAGCTACCAAAGTAGCGCAGATAGCCCGACCCCGTTGAGGAAAGGGGCTGTATAAGCGGCGCTATAAGTAAGCCCCTTTTCTCAACGGGGGCACGCCCAAATGATTTTAAAGAGAACTATTTTGGTTGTTAGAAGGCCAAAAAAAATCCCATTCTGTTGAGAGAATGGGATTGAATATTTGAATTAATTTATTCGGGGTCATTCATTTTGAAATCGTCCATGAAGGCAGTGGTGTAATCCCCTGCGATGTATCTAGCATCATCCATCAACTGTCTGTGGAATGGAATGGTTGTTTTGATACCTTCGATTACGAATTCGTCTAATGCTCTTCTCATTTTACTGATAGCTTCTTCACGAGTTTGGGCTGTAGTAATTAATTTGGCAATCATCGAATCGTAATTTGGTGGAATCGTATAGCCTGAATACACGTGTGTGTCAAGACGTACTCCGTGACCACCCGGCATATGTAGCGTAGTGATTTTTCCTGGAGACGGTCTGAAGTCGTTGTAAGGATCTTCAGCATTGATACGGCATTCGATAGCGTGCAATTGAGGAAGGTAATTTCTTCCAGAAATTGGCACACCGGCTGCTACTAGGATTTGCTCACGGATTAAGTCATAATCAACAACTTGTTCCGTAATAGGGTGCTCCACTTGGATACGAGTATTCATTTCCATGAAGTAGAAGTTTCTGTGTTTGTCAACCAAAAACTCAACAGTTCCAGCACCTTCGTATTTAATGTATTCAGCTGCTTTTACAGCTGCTTCACCCATTTTTGTACGCAATTCTTCGGTCATAAAAGGAGAAGGAGTTTCCTCGGTCAATTTTTGATGACGACGTTGAACAGAGCAGTCTCTTTCTGAAAGGTGACATGCTTTTCCGTATGAATCACCAACAACTTGAATTTCGATATGACGTGGCTCTTCAATTAATTTTTCAAGATACATTCCGTCGTTTCCGAAAGCGGCTGCTGATTCTTGACGAGCACCTTCCCATGCTTTTAGTAAATCTTCTGGAGCCCAAACAGCTCTCATTCCTTTACCTCCACCACCAGCAGTTGCTTTTAACATTACAGGATATCCAAATTTATTGGCTAATTCTGCAGCTTGCTCAAAAGACTCTAAGATTCCAACTGAACCTGGTACACAAGGAACACCAGCTTCGATCATCGTGGATTTTGCAGAAGCTTTATCACCCATTCTGTCAATCATTTCTGGAGACGCACCGATGAATTTTATATTATGTTCTTGACAAATTTTAGAAAATTTTGCATTTTCAGAAAGGAACCCGTAACCTGGATGTATTGCATCTGCGTTTGTGATTTCGGCAGCAGCAATAATATTGGACATCTTTAAATAAGACAAGTTACTTGGAGGTGGTCCGATACAAACGGCCTCATCAGCAAATTTCACATGTAAGCTTTCTGCATCTGCAGTAGAATAAACGGCTACCGTTTTGATGCCCATCTCTCTACAAGTACGGATGACACGAAGTGCTATCTCTCCTCTATTTGCTATTAGTATTTTTTTAAACATCTTCTTGAAATTGTAAATTATAAATTATAAATTTTAAATTATTTGAATGAGATAAATTCATCATTCAAAATTCATCATTCAAAATTTCTTATGATGGATCTACTAAGAATAAAGGTTGGTCAAATTCTACTGGAGACATATCGTCTACCAATATTTTTACAATTTTACCAGATATTTCAGATTCAATTTCATTGAATAATTTCATGGCTTCAATAACACAAAGAACATCTCCTTTTGCAATAGATTTACCAACTTCTACAAACATTGGTTTGTCTGGAGAAGGTTTTCTGTAAAAAGTACCAATAATTGGTGATTTTATAGTGATGTAGTGAGCATTTTCTACTACTGGAGCTTCTGGAGCTGCAGCAACAGGAGCTATTTGTTGTGGAGCTGCAGCTTGAGGAAGAGCGTTTTGAACCGGTAATTGTTGAACGTAAGTTGCTTCGGTAACGTTTCCTTCTAAAGTAGTTCTGATGGTGATTTTAACATCATCCATTTCTAATTTTACTTCTGCAACACCTGAATTTGCTACAAATTTGATTAGATTTTGAATTTCTTTTAAATCCATAATTATTTCTTTTTAGTTTATTTTATTTTTTATCGTAAGCCCAAGTTAGGTAAATGGATCCCCAAGTAAAACCGCCGCCAAAAGCAGCAAAAATTATAGTGTCGCCTTTTTTGAAAACGTGTTCAAAATCGTACAGTACTAAAGGTAATGTAGCCGAAGTAGTATTTCCATATTTTTCAATATTCATCAATACTTTCGAATCTTCTAAGTTCATCCTGTGAGCTGTAGCGTCAATAATACGTTTGTTCGCTTGATGTGGTACTAACCAATTCACATTTTCATTAGTTAAATTGTTTCTTTTTAGAATCAATTCACTTGCATCGGCCATATTGGTAACTGCATATTTAAAAACAGTTTTTCCATCTTGAATGATATTATGCTTATTGTCATTTACCGTTTCCATACTAGTTGGAAGAAGAGATCCTCCAGCTGAAATTTTCAAGAAATCACGACCAACACCATCACTTCGTAAATATTCATCTTGCAAACCGTAACCTTCATAATTTGGTTCAAATAAAACAGCTCCTGCACCATCTCCAAAAATAATACAAGTTGATCTGTCTTTATAATCTACAATTGAAGACATTTTATCGGCACCAATAAGTAGTACTTTTTTGTATCTTCCAGACTGAATATAAGCAGCTGCTGTTGACATTCCATAAAGGAAACTTGAACAAGCGGCCTGTAAATCGTATGCGAATGCATTTGTAGCGCCAATTGCGGTTGCAACATATACACCTGTAGAAGCTACTGGCATATCTGCTGTTGCAGTTGCCATTAAAATTAAATCTATCTCAAGAGGGTCAATGTTTGCTTTTGCTATCAAATCTTCTGCAGCTTTTATAGCAAGAAAAGAAGTTCCTTTATCAGCATCTTTTAGTATTCTTCTTTCTTTAATTCCGGTGCGCGTGGTTATCCATTCATCATTTGTGTCGACCATAGTTTCAAGAACTTTGTTGGAAAGAACAAAGTCTGGAACATAACCACCAACTGCGGTAATTGCGGCTGTAATTGTACTCATTATATGCGATTATTTATTGTCAAATGTTGCCATTTGCAAAATTTTTAAAAGTCTCTAAAATTACAATAAAAAAACCAAACTAATTGTGTTAAGTTTTTCTTATTTGGGGCGTAAATTATAAACAACAAAAAAAACTCTCACGAAGTGAGAGTTCCAGTATTATTTACAAAAACGTATTAAGCAAGAGCTACGACAGATTTATCGATAACAACTTGTCCTCTGTAATACATTTTACCTTCATGCCAGTAAGCTCTGTGGTATAAATGTGCTTCTCCAGTGATAGGACATGTAGCGATTTGAGCTACAGTAGCTTTGTAATGTGTTCTTCTTTTGTCTCTTCTAGTTTTCGAGATTTTTCTCTTTGGATGTGCCATTTTACTATATTATTTATCCGTTAATAGTTGCTTTAATTTGTCCCAACGCGGGTCTATATTCTCTTCTTTTTCTTCTTTCTTTTCTTTCTTTTGCTCTTTAATTGTCAATTCTTTCAGTTTTGTCAAAGCTTCTGTGTTTAAACTGCCATCCTTTATTCCAGGATGAACCCTTCTTAGTGGTATTGAAAGTACAATCATCTCATATATATATTGAGCGATGTCAATTTCAAACTCTCCAAAAGGCAATATTAACAACTCTTCATTCTCATTATTATAACTATCTCCAAATCGAACAATTAATTTTATTTTACCTTTAATTGGTAAATCAAAATCTTCGCTTGTAAGATCACAAGGTACGTTGATGGTTCCTTGATGTTTGAAGCTAATCTCTAACAGGTTGCTTTTTTTGTCTAAAACTACATTTACTTTGATATCTGAATTTTGAAATTCGTTATAATCAAAGATTTCAAAGAACGCGTTACTAATTTGATACTCAAATTTGTGTTTCCCTAGCTTCAATCCTACGAAAGGAATTACATATTCTTTTGTCTTGCTCATTTCAACAACAATTTGCCCTAAACTTCGGGAGTGCAAAGATATAAAATAATTGGAAATCTAATAATGTTATTCACCTTTTTTTGTTTATAACTGTTTTTCTTTTGTTTTTAAAGGCTTCTCGCTGATTTCTGCGTATTGATTTCTTGAATTATACACATCAATAGCAAGATAAACAGCCTCTTTGAAAGAATTATAGTCGGCTTTATTTTTTCCAGCAATATCATAAGCGGTTCCGTGATCTGGGGAAGTTCTTATCTTATTCAATCCAGCGGTATAGTTCACACCATTCCCAAAGGATAATGTTTTAAAAGGAATTAGACCTTGATCGTGGTAGGTTGCAATAACGGCATCATATTTTTCGTATTGATTACTACCGAAGAAACCGTCTGCAGGAAATGGTCCAAAAACCAAAGTTCCTTTTTCGAATAATTTTTTCAATGCCGGTTTTAGTACGTTGTCATCTTCTGTTCCAATAACCCCACCATCACCACAATGAGGATTCAATCCTAAAACAGCAATTTTAGGTTTGTTGATGCTAAAATCCTGAATCAAAGTTTGATTGATGGTTTCTATTTTCTTAAAAATTAACTCTTCAGTTAAATGCGAAGCCACTTCATTAATTGGAATATGATCTGTTAACAAACCTACTCTGAGATTGTCTTGCACCATTAACATTAATGCATCTCCTTCTAATTCCTGGTCTAAATAATCAGTATGTCCAGGAAATTTAAAGGATTCCGATTGAATATTGTACTTATTTATTGGAGCTGTTACTAATACGTCTATAACACCTTCTTTTAGTGCATTGGTAGCAGCAACGAATGATTTTATGGCATACTCACCCACTTTTTCGTCATTTGTTCCAAGGTTTAAATCAATTCCTTCTCTCCAAAGATTGAATACGTTGACTTTGCCAATAACAATTTGATCCAGTTTGTCTATGCCGTGTAAAGCGACAGTAGATTCAAAATTCTTTCTGACGAACGAGAGTATTTTTACATTCGCAAAAATAACAGGAGTGCACAGTTCCAACATACGAGAGTCTTCGAATGTTTTTAGAATGACTTCGCTTCCAATACCGTTTAAATCTCCTATTGAAATTCCTACGATTATATTTTCTGCTTTTTTCATAATGTCCTCTAGTTATTTATTGCTAATTTTGAAGTGCAAATTTAGTAAAATAAAATAAGAAATGTTTACAGGAATTATTGAAACACTTGGGATTGTCCAAGAAGTTAAGAAAGAGCAAGATAATATTCATATCACGATAGATTCTCCAGTGGCAGATGAATTAAAAATTGACCAGAGTGTTGCCCATAACGGAATATGCCTAACGGTTGTTGCCATTAAGGATCATCATTATACAGTTACCGCAATAGGAGAAACGATTAAAAAAACCAATATTTCTACTTGGGAGATTGGTGATAGTGTCAATCTGGAAAGGGCAATGAAGTTAGGAGATCGTCTTGATGGACATATTGTACAAGGACATGTTGATCAAATAGGGACTTGCATCTCAGTTAAAGAAACCAATGGAAGTTGGCTTTATACTTTTGAGTATGATTCGACTTTGCAAAACATTACGATAGAAAAAGGTTCTATTACAGTAAATGGCGTTAGTTTAACAGTAGTGGATTCCGGTAAAAGTAATTTTAGCGTGGCAATTATACCTTATACACACGAACACACCAATTTTAATTCGTTTGTAGTTGGAACCAAAGTAAATTTGGAATTTGATGTAATTGGAAAATATGTTTCTAGACTATATTCTAATAAATAGACTAAAATAATTTATTAAAACAAAAAAAAGACCTTTAAACAGGTCTTTTTTTGTTTTGATTATTTTTATACATGACAAATATACCGAATAACGCTCCCGACAATGCTAACAGAGCTAAGTTTTCATCTATAGGTCCATCACCCGGATCTGGATCAGGGCACGGTATAGGATCTCCGTTCTCATCCACACCACAATCAAGATCTGCCGTTTGATTTACACTCGGCTGATTAGGACCTGAAGCACCAGAATATCCATCTACACTCATGAGAAGGAGCAAAATACAGATAAAGAATTTATTTTTGATAATTTTCATAGTTTTATAAAAAGTAATAAATCATTTTCATTTAACAACAAGATCTTCTGATCTAAAACTCCGAACCCTAATAACAAACGTTTGCAAAACTATACATATATTTACTGCAGAGCAAATCTTATTTGTACTAAGTGCTTTTTTTAACGTTAAAATGTGCTTTTGCAAATCATACGAAGCTAAATTCTTATAAAATAAAAATTCCTTAATTTACAATTTTCACAACAATACAACTAAGTTACTGCTTTTTTTTAACTACTAACCATAAAACTCAACACCTATAGAATTGTTTGGATTAAAACAAGAAAAAAATTATTGTGTCAAAAAAAAAAGCCTCTACATTGCTGCAAAGGCTTATTTTACTAGTGGTCCCACCTGGGCTCGAACCAGGGACCACCTGATTATGAGTCAGGTGCTCTAACCAGCTGAGCTATAGGACCGGTTAAGAGTTTGCAATATTACTACATTTTTTTTATTGCTACAAGCATTTTAAGAGTAGATTTTTCGACAGTTTAGTGGTTCGCCGAAATCTATTTCGAAAACGACTGATTATGAATCGACTAAATTATATATTTTTTTATTTTATTTCTTGACATAATTCAATTAGAACTCCATTAGTACCTTTTGGGTGTAAAAAAGCGACCAACTTATTGTCGGCTCCTTTTTTTGGAATTTCATTTAAGACTGTAAATCCTTCTGATTTGAGACGTTCGATTTCGGAGAGAATGTCTTCTACATCAAAGGCAATGTGATGGATTCCTTCTCCTTTTTTCTCAAGGAACTTGGCTATGGGACTTTCAGGATTGGTGGCTTCGAGGAGTTCTATCTTATTAGGGCCATTCATGAAGAAAGATGTTTTTACGCCTTCGCTGGCAACTTCTTCTTGTTTGTAGGCTGGTGCACCAAATAATTTTTCGAATAACAAGTTGGATACTTCAAGGTTTTTGACTGCAATGCCAATGTGTTCTATTTTTCTCATTGTGTTGTTTGTAGTAATTATTTTTAAATATTTTCAAAAGAGAACTATTGTCTCTCTTTAGCCCTGATGGAAGCGGCATCTCCCGATTTAGAAAAACAAGGCTTTTTTGCCGTAGTTTTTGTTAATCGGGAATATAGCGGACAGCAGGAACTTTGTCTCCTGAAAAAGCCTAATTTTCTGCTCCTAAATCACAAAACAAATATAAAAAACTTTATGAGTTTATGACTTTGTAAGGTGGTCTCTCAAAAAAATAGTATTTTTGCACTATGGAAACAAATAGACAGAAAAAAATAGGCGGGGTTATCCAAAAAGATTTGGTTGATATTTTGCAAGGTGAAGTGAGAAAAAATGGAATTACAAATTTGATAATTTCAGTATCCAAGGTTACGGTGACTACAGATTTGTCTGTGGCGACGGTACATTTAAGTATTTTTCCCCAAGAAAAAGCGGCCGAAACTTTAGTTGGGATTAAGGCTAATTCGACTTTGATTAAGCACGATTTATCGCAAAGAGTGCGTTTGCAATTGCGTAAAGTACCTAATTTGGTTTTCTTTATTGATGATTCTCTGGATTATATCGAGAAGATTGACAATGCCTTGAAAAATCAAGAAAATCCGATTGAGAATAGAGATTTGTTGGACAAACGCAGATTTCAATAAAATTTGAATTTCCCTCTTTACATAGCCAAGCGGTATATTTTTAGCAAAAGCAAAAATAATGCTATCAATATTATTAATCGTATTGCCAGTATGGGGATTATTGTGGGCGCAATGGCGTTGTTTGTCGTGCTCTCTGTTTTTACGGGGTTGAAGGAATTTAGTCTTTCGTTTACCAATGATATTGACCCCGATCTTAAAGTAAGTAGTACGCTTGGGAAATCTTTTTTTGTTGTACCAAAACAGGAAAAAGAGATTGCAGCAATTGAAGGAGTCGCTTCCTTTTCGAAGGTTATTGAAGAGCGGGTGTTGTTTACTTTTAATGGAAAACAAGAAGTTACTTTCCTTAAAGGTGTTGATTCTACTTTTAACACTGTTAGTGATTATAATAAAAAACTTTATAATGGACAATGGCTGAAACCAGACACCTACCAGGTAGTTGTTGGATATGGCATTGCTCAAAAATTCTCGATGGGTTTGCTGGATTACAATAATGCTTTTGAGGTTTTTGTTCCAAAACCTGGCAAGGGAGCTATTGAAAATCCTGCTCAGGCTTTTAATAAAACCGATGTTTTTCCCGTTGGAATTTATGCAATCAGTGAAGATCTGGATTCTAAGTATGTGTTTGCCGATTTGGGTTTGGCACAAGAATTATTAGAATACAAAACTGATCAGATTTCGGGTCTTGAAATTAAATTAAAACAAGGTGCTGATGAAAGTTCTGTTATCGCGAAGCTCCAATCAATTTTCAAGAATAAAATTACCGTAAAAAACAAAGAACAACTGAATGAAGCTTTGTATAAAATGCTGAACACCGAAAATATAGCGGTGTATTTGATATTTACTTTGGTGATTATTGTGGCACTTTTTAACTTGATTGGAGCGCTCATTATGATGATTTTGGATAAAAAAGGAAATCTTAAAACCCTTTTTAATCTAGGGACAGCTATCAAGGATCTGCGGAATATATTTTTACTGCAAGGAGTTTTACTGAGTTTTTTTGGAGGGATTATAGGTTTGTTGTTGGGTGTTGTGTTTGTATTATTACAACAACAGTATGAACTGATAATGATAACTCCTACACTGGCTTATCCAGTGGTTTTTACAATAGAAAATGTACTGATTGTTATGGCCACTATTGTTACTCTTGGCTTTATTGCTTCGCTGATTGCGAGTAGCCGAGTGAGCAAGAAATTATTGGATTAAAAATCATATCCAATTCTTGCCTGAACATCAACTTCAATCAGGTTATGATCACAATTACAACCATCAGAGCTACTAAAAATATTATACTGATATCCCACGCCAGCCGAAAATTCATAATTGAAATGCTTTGCAAAAGCTCTACGAATTCCATATTTAGGAATAAAAGTAATTGCTGAAACAACATCAAAATCACCGTTATTTATTATTGGAGTTTTAGTAGAAATATAGGATGTTGCCAATGAAACATAATTTGAAGAATTGTTGTAGGTCTTTTTTCCAAGTCTTTTACGTCTATCTAAACCATAATACCATCTTGGTTCAAGTGTTAGATAAGGAACAATAAGCGTAGAATTTTCATCTTTAATTGCAGGATCTGCATAATCTTTCGTAGAAAATGCAAATGTTAAACCTATTTCTGTTCGAAGTGTAATTTTTCTTTGTAATTGAGTTTCAAAATAAAAACCTGTACTTGGCAAACCCAACTGAGCACCATATAAATTTTTTTCTACTGAAGCTTCTTCTTGTGCTTTTGCTAAAAAACTTATTAAAACTAAACCTAAAACTAAATAATTTCTCATCTTATATTTTTTGCAAAAGTAATTTTTATTTTACAAAATCAAAGAGAAGAATCAATTATTACACCATTTGATAATCTGCATACGCTTCTTCGATTTCATTCAAAACAGCGAATAATTCTTCTGGACGGTCTAGGGTAACTAATTTTTGTTTGTAGGTTTTGAAAGAATGAATTCCTTTGAAATAATTGGTATAATGAGGACGTGTTTCTACAATTCCAAGTCTTTCACCTTTCCATTCCATAGCCCAAGTGAGGTGATTTCGCACTGCTTCTACCCTATCGGCAACGGTTGGTTTTGCTAAATGCTCGCCTGTTTTGAAGTAATGTTTGATTTCGTTAAATATCCAAGGATAACCAATTGCGGCGCGACCAATCATTATTCCGTCGATACCGTATTCGTTTTTGTAATGCAATGCTTTTTCAGGGGAATCAATATCGCCATTTCCAAAAATTGGCATTGTGATTCTTGGATTGTTTTTGACGCGTGCAATATGCGACCAGTCGGAGTGGCCTTTGTACATTTGGGCACGAGTTCTAGCGTGGATGCTCAAAGCGGCAACGCCAATATCCTGCAAACGCTCGGCAACCTCATCTATATTTATAGAGCTGTCGTCCCAACCCAAACGCGTTTTTACCGTTACAGGTAAATGGGTACTATCGATAACGGCTTGAGTCAAACGAATCATTAAATCTACGTCTTTTAAAACGCCAGCACCGGCACCTTTGCAAACAACTTTTTTGACAGGACAGCCAAAATTAATATCTATTAAATCAGGGTTTACGGTAGAAACTATTTTGGAGGATAAGGCCATTGCTTCCTCGTCTCCACCAAAAATTTGAATTCCTACTGGTCTTTCATAATCGAAGATGTCTAATTTCATTCGGCTTTTGATGGCGTCGCGGATTAGGCCTTCGGAAGAAATAAATTCGGAGTACATTAAATCGGCGCCGTGTGTTTTGCATAATCTGCGGAATGGAGGGTCGCTCACATCTTCCATAGGTGCTAACAGTAGGGGAAATTCGGGTAATATAATGTTGCCAATCTTAATCATCGTCCTTTAAATTTTTTGCAAAATTACATCTTTTAAGCGAAAGGATAAAAAACTTAATGACATTAGATGAGTAAGGAGATGATTTTGAATAATTTGCTAACTAATTAAGAGGTATATGTATTACAATTTGAAAAGACTTTGGGTAAATGCTTGAGTTTCCTATTTTGAAACTTTGAAACTGTTGAATTTAGAGTATATTTGCAGATTAATTGCTGCTTTACGGCATTTGCGTGAGGGATAGAAGTGGAAATCCTTTTCCTTTTTTCTTTAAAAAGGAAAAGATTGTAGCGAATAGCCCGACCCTTGTGGTCACGCCCAAATAAATTTGATATCAGAAGAAGATGAAACATATAAGGAATTTTTGCATTATTGCACATATTGACCATGGGAAAAGTACATTGGCGGATCGATTATTGGGGGCAACCCAAACAGTAACGGCTCGCGAAGAAAAGGCGCAATTGCTTGATAATATGGACTTGGAACGTGAACGTGGTATCACAATCAAGAGTCACGCGATACAAATGGAATATACGTATAAAGGCGAAGAATATATCTTGAACCTGATCGATACTCCGGGTCACGTGGATTTCTCTTATGAAGTTTCGCGTTCTATTGCGGCTTGCGAAGGTGCGTTGTTGATTGTTGATGCTGCACAAAGCATTCAGGCACAGACGATTTCTAATTTGTATTTGGCTTTGGAGAATGACTTGGAAATTATCCCTGTTTTGAACAAAGTGGATTTACCAAGTGCTAACCCAGAGGAAGTAAGTGATGATATTATTGACTTGCTTGGATGTAAATTGGAAGATATTATTCATGCTTCGGGTAAAACTGGTTTTGGTGTAGAAAATATATTGGCTGCGATTATTGAAAAAATTCCAGCTCCAAAAGGAGTAAAAGACGAGCCTCTTCAGGCTTTGATATTTGATTCGCATTACAATCCGTTTCGTGGTATTGAAGTAATTTTCCGTGTGAAAAACGGAGAAATTAAAAAAGGCCAAAAAATTAAATTCATGGCTACCGGCAATGAATATTTTGCCGATGAAGTTGGAACATTGAAATTGAATCAAGTTCCTAAAAATGTGATTTCGACAGGAGATGTTGGGTATTTGATTTCTGGAATTAAAGAAGCCAAAGAAGTAAAAGTAGGTGATACGATTACAGATGCCAAAACGCCTACTACAAATATGATTACTGGTTTTGAGGATGTAAAACCAATGGTATTTGCTGGGATTTATCCTGTAGATACAGAAGATTATGAGGATTTGCGTTCTTCTATGGAGAAACTGCAATTGAATGATGCTTCATTGGTATTTGTACCTGAAAGTTCTGCTGCTTTAGGATTTGGTTTCCGTTGTGGATTCTTGGGAATGTTGCACATGGAGATTATTCAAGAGCGATTGGAGCGTGAGTTTGATATGACTGTAATTACTACAGTTCCTAACGTTTCGTATCTGGCTTACACCAAAAAACATCCAGAAGATGCTTTTGTAGTTAACAATCCATCAGATTTACCAGAACCTTCGCGTCTGGACCGAGTTGAGGAACCTTATATTAAAGCGACTATCATTACCAAATCTGATTTTGTTGGAAACGTAATGAGTTTGTGTATTGAAAAACGTGGTCAAATTACAAATCAAACATATTTGACAACGGAGCGTGTAGAGTTGAATTTTGATATGCCTTTGGCAGAGATTGTATTTGATTTTTACGACAGATTGAAAACGGTTTCTAAAGGATATGCTTCATTTGATTATTCTCCAATTGGAATGAGAACTTCAAAATTGGTTCGTTTGGATGTTTTATTGAATGGTCAAACAGTTGATGCGCTTTCTGCGTTGATTCACGAAGACAATGCGTATAATATTGGTAAAAAAATGACCGAGAAATTACGTGAGTTGATTCCGAGACAACAATTTGATATTCCAATTCAAGCAGCTATTGGTGCTAAAATCATTGCGCGTGAAACGATTAAAGCTTTACGTAAAGACGTTACAGCAAAATGTTATGGAGGAGATATTTCCCGTAAACGTAAATTATTGGAAAAACAGAAAAAAGGTAAAAAACGTATGCGCCAAGTAGGAAATGTGGAAATTCCACAAGAAGCTTTTATGGCGGTATTGAAATTGAATGATTAATCTTTTTTAGAGGAAAGAAAATAGATATAGAGAATAGACGTTTAGATGATAGAGAAAACCTGATGATGTAAAATTATCAGGTTTTTTGTTTTATGAAATGCAAGTTGTTGAGCACAACTATAGCCCAAGGTTTCAACCATGGATACGTTGCGTTGGATATACTAACGAAACCATGTATTTCTCTTCATTGTCTCCAACGGTTGAAACCGTTGGCTATGGTATAAATGAGACAGTCGCGAATGGGTCATAAACCATTTCTATTTATCCTTCAACCAATCATATAATCGTTGCGCATCTGTACCTTTAAATAATTGTGTTCCTTCATTCATTGTGGCTGCAGATCCACAGGCCACCCCCCAACGAATTACTTCTTTCAAGCTTTTATTTTGCGAAAGCGCCCAAACCATCCCGCCAACCATACTATCACCGGCACCAACGGTGCTTTTCTTGGCAACATTGGGAGCCGGGACAAACTCATAACTATCTTTGGTCACTAAAACTGCTCCTTGCGGGCCGAGTGAGACTACTACAATTTCGGCTCCTCCTTTGGCAATAATTTGTTTTGCGGCTTCATTGACTTCTTCCATTTCTAGTCGTTCAACGCCTACTAGTTTAGCTAATTCACCAACGTTTGGTTTAATTAGGTAAGCGCCCGTTTCCAATACTTTTTTCAAGGCTTCACCGGAAGTGTCCACTATTAATTTTGAATTTGATTTCTTGGCTATTTCGGCTACCTTTTGATAAAATTCGGCTGATAAACCCTCGTTTAGACTACCACTGGCTACCAAGAATTTTGGTTTTAAGTTGGTTATGGCTTGAAGCACGGCTTGTTCTTCTTCATTGGTTATTTCGCCTCCTGTAAAACCAAAACGATACTGCGAATTGGTATTCTCATCCACCGCCACAAAGCTTTCCCTTGTCCAAGTTTGAATAGGAATGGCTTGAAAGGCAATGGATTCTTTGGCAACCAATTCTTCCAGCATTTTTCCCAATGGCCCTCCCGAAGTGAACACCGCTAAAGATGATCCACCCAAACGAGAAATAGCTTTGGAAACATTGATTCCACCACCTCCGGCATCAAACCGAGGTTCAGAACAGCGTATTTTTTGCTCGGCAACTAAACCTTTAAAATGGGTGCTTTTGTCTAAAGCAGGATTTACAGTAAGGGTAACAATATCAAATGAGTTCATTTTATGATGTTTTAAGAATTTAAAGATGCAAAAAAATACCGACACTCATAAACAACTACTATAAAATCTCTTCTCTTTTAAATTTATAAAGCAAATCAACTTCGTACCTTTGCAACCTTGGTAAAACCAAAAAAGCAATAAACACACAAAATGATTGAAGATAAAACCCCACAACGCACGAGCATAGCCCAACTAGGAGAATTTGGTTTAATAGACCATTTGACAAAAAACTTCGAAATCACACAGCCTTCCACACTAAAAGGAATTGGTGACGACGCAGCTGTCTTGGATTTCAAAGAAAAAAAAGTGGTTGTTTCCACTGATTTATTGATAGAAGGTGTCCATTTTGATTTGGCATACATGCCCTTAAAGCATTTAGGCTACAAATCCGTCGTGGTAAATGTATCGGATATTTGTGCAATGAACGCCAAACCAACTCAAATTACAGTTTCGATAGCGGTTTCCAATCGTTTTCCGCTGGAAGCATTGGAAGAATTGTATGAAGGAATTGCCCATGCAGCTCAAGAATACAAAGTAGATGTAATAGGTGGCGACACAACCTCTTCTCAAAAAGGATTAATAATTAGCATCACTGCTCTTGGCGAGGCCGATGAAAACGAAATTGTTTATAGAAACGGAGCAAAACAAACCGATTTATTGGTCGTTACAGGTGATATTGGAGCTGCTTATATGGGCTTACAAGTCTTGGAAAGAGAAAAACAAGTTTTCCAGGTTAACCCGAATTCGCAACCCGATTTGGATGCCTATACTTATTTAATTGAGCGTCAATTGAAACCGGAAGCCCGCAAGGATGTACGTACTTTGTTGCATGCTTTGGAAATAAAACCAACTTCTATGATTGACATTTCCGATGGATTATCATCGGAGATTATGCATTTGTGCAAACAATCAGGTGTTGGTTGTAATTTATATGAAGATAAATTACCTATAGATCCTCAGTTTATTAATGTTTGCGAAGAATTTAATATCGACAGTACAACAGTTGCCATCAACGGTGGAGAGGATTATGAATTACTCTTTACTATTGCCATGGAAGATTTTGAAAAAATAAAAGGGAATCCAAATTTCAGCATTATTGGACATATGACTCAAGAGAGTGAAGGAGTACATCTTGTAACTCGCGCCAATACCAAAATACCTTTGAAAGCTAGAGGTTGGGACGCAATAAGTGAATAAACACATTAAAATTGAAAAATATTAAACAAAAAAATGACACTGAGATAGTGTCATTTTTTTGTTTATTAAGTGAATTAAAAGATAATCCCTCTAACTTTTGCTTCCTGAATCAGATCGATATCACTTCCGTCTTCAATTTTAAATAATTCTTTTAAATTTACTTTTCTACTTTCAATTGCATGTAGTGAAATAGGGATATATTGTGGGATATCTTTGGTTTTTGTCCCTTTGGAAATATGAAATAAAATTAATTTATCAAATTGATCTATATCTTCAAAATCATTATTGATTTGTTTGGCCATTTTAATTACAGAGTGACTGTAATAGATTTCATTTTTCAATATAATATCAAAACCAAAAAGTAATTCATCAAAGGTTAAATCATTTTTTATAACAAGTCCTGCAGGATTTATAGTCTCAATTATGTTCTTTATTTTAAGCAATTCAGTGTACATTGTGAGTAAAATAATTTTGCAATTGGGCATCAATTCCATAATTAATTTGGCTAAATCCTCACCAGAAATAATTCCTTTTTCTTCATATACAGGCATACTAATATCTAAAAAGGCAATGTCAAAAAGAGGGGTTTCTGGATTTGTAATAATATTATAACCTGTCTCACAGTCCTTACCTTGAGTGAATGAATATTCGTAAAGGTCTGGTTTGTATCGGGTAATGGCGTTTTTATATCCGTCAATTATAAAGGGATGGTCATCTACTATTAAAATATTTTTTTTAATTAACTTTTCCACTTTTGAATCAACTATCATTTTATTGCTGTTTTTTGTGTTTTTTTAACTGGAATTGTAATTATAATTAAAGTGCCTTCTTCTTTTTTTGATTTTATTTCAAGTGTTCCCTCGCATTCTATAGTCCTTACTTTTATATTTTGCAGGCCTATACCTTTTTTTGTACGATTGACATTAAATCCTGCCCCATCATCACTTATTTTCAGTACTAAATTGTCATTTTCCTTTTTGAATTCTACCTTTATCTTTGTTGCACTAGCATATTTATTACAATTTTGAAGTGATTCTTGAAGAATTCGATATAAATTAATTTTTGCTGTATTATCAATCAAATCCCACTTTATGGCTGGGTCAATGTGAGCAAGAAATTTAGTCGAATATGTTTTTTTCTGTTCTTCGAATAAATTAGTAACTATTGCTACGAAGTTATTAATTAATTCTGATTTTTCTCTATTCAAGTTATGTGAAATTTCACGAATATCTTGTTCAATATTTTTGAGTTCAGTCAAATAATTTAATCTGCTTTCTATACCAGAGTCATCTTTTATTTTATTTAAACTATCCAAATTGATCCGAACACCAAACATCCTACCTAAAACACCATCATGTAATTCTCTTGCTACTCTTTTTTTCTCTTTGATGTTATTGATTTCAATAGTGTTTTGTTGATTAATTAACAAATTATAGATTTCTGCATTAGCTTGTTGTTGCTGTTGCTTAAATAACAATTCACGCTGCTTAACTTTTTGTAATTTAATGGTATACAACAATATTGCCAAGATTATAAAAGACCCGAAAATTAACAAAAGCTTCTTATTTTGCCCTTCCAGATTAGTGTTTTCTACTTTAATTTCATCAGTTTCATACTCTATTCTGGAAAATTTTTCCCCCATTTTACGTTCTGCTTTTTGTAAGCGATCATTGATGAGTATGTATTCTTTAGAATAAATAGAAGCATTTTTTTGATCTACTGATTCTATTTGCTTAAGGGCTTCCAAAATACTTCTCAATCGATTGGTGCTACGTGCCAATGTAAGTGATTGCTTGGCATATTGAATAGCCTTTAATGTATCTTTCTTGAAAGCAAAATATTCAGATAGATGAGTTTTGTTGATAATAACACCTGTTGTAAAATCCAAACTGTCTCTAATTTTTAATGCTCTATAAAACTGATCTGGTAACCCATCGGATTCTTTAAGCTTAAATTTCGCATAAGCCAAATTGTCTAATAACATAGCATATAATTTGGGTTTATCTAAAAACAAATGTTCCTCTTTTAATCCTTTCTCAAAATATTTTTTGGCCTGCTTGTAATTTTTCAAATTCAAGTACACATAGCCCATATTATTTAAGGAAGAAGCTTTGAACTGTAATACTAATGGAATAGATTGATTATCAATAATAGCCAATGCTTTATTATGGTATTCTAATGCTCTACTGTATTCTTCTCTTTCATTGTATAAAATCCCCAAAAGATTGTAGGATTCATATAGTAAATCATTTGCATTTTCTCCTTTCAAAACTCGTAACGCTTTAAAAACTGTTATTTCGCTGTCAAAAAGATCATTTTCATTGTATCGTAAGTTGGCTTTACTAATTCGTGTTTTAGCAAGGTTGTAATTATTGTTGGTTTTAAGGTAAAGCTTCTCAGCTTTAAAATAGCAATAAAAGGCACTATCCGAAATATCTTTGGCACTATAATAATCCCCTAAATAAGTATAGGCTTTGGCCATATTAGCAAAATCGCCATTATTTCTAGAACGTTCTAAAATAAGATTGGAAGTTTCATGATAACCTTGCCAATCATTCATATTATAATAGCGGTTGGCAACTTTAAAGAGATTGACTTTATTAATTGAATCATCTTTCTGATTCAGGATGATGGATAATGCCTTTTGATTGTATTTTTTTTTGAAAACATAGGGCAAATGCTCGTCATTTGCTAAAGTAAGATAAGTAGACAAGCTATCTTCTGAAGATGCCGAATTTTTTTTATTGCTTTTATTATTGGTACAACCAATGAAAAAAGCTAAAAAGAAAAATAATATGTAGCAATTTTTTTTCAATAGTAGGTTTTGATTTCAATCAAAAATACTAAAACTTTTCATATAAAAAAAGACTCCCAAATAATGAGAGCCTTATTTAAAAATAACAAAGTAAAAAAAGTTTAACGTAAAGCCCAATAACTATTTCCTATTGGGGGTTATTATTTTGAAAAAATTTAAACTTAGAATTTAAAAGCAACTCCTAAAACAAAATTTCTTCCCAGATTGGGTATTCCCGAAGTAGCTAAACGAGACAAATGAGGAATGTAAGTCTTATTCAATAAGTTATTCCCATTCAGGTTTAGGTCAAAAGCAGTTTTACCAAGCTTTACTTTACCTCCAAAACCCATATTCAACAACGTATAACCATCTGAAGAAATATCAAAGCCACTTACTTTGTCCTGACTGAAAGTGGTCGAAACATTTAAAGTAGCAAAAGCATCCTCAAGCCATTTCCCAATTACAAAATCGGTTTTTAGGGTGTTGTCCCAATTGTTAGCGGGAATTTGAGGCAAATAACCTCCATTCTGTAACTTTCCAGTAACGGTTTCAAAACTAGTTTCAAAATGCAGCCAATCCAAAGGATGCGGATGAATATGCAACGCAACTTCTCCTCCATACAAATTGGCATTATTTTGAATATAATCATAGACCTTAAATCCTTCAATTTCTGCTCCAGATGGTGACGAATAAATGTAATCGTTAATATGATTGTAAAAACCACTCACACTAAACTCAAAATGGGTGCTTTTATATTCCAAATCTAAATCGGTTTGTAGGTTTTGCTCCGTTTTTAAATTAGGATTCCCTACTTCATAACGAAAAGTTCCCTCGTGAACACCATTCGAAGATAGCTCAGCTAAATTCGGTGCCCTGAAACCTGTTGCTGCATTCAATCGGAAAGATAGATCTTTGGCAAAATTAGTCTTATATCCCAATGAGGCATTAAAGCTGTCATAGTTTTTATCAAGTGCTTCAAAATATCCTTCTGCGCCAACAACTCCGTGTTCTTCGGAAACTAAGTGTCTATAATCAAAGCGAAGTCCTCCTTGCAATGAATTAACTCCCCAATTGTAAATCCCAGTTCCAAAAACACCAAAATCATTTGTCGTCGCATTTGGAATTAAAAATTCATCGGCTAGATTTTTATTTTCTTGTGACATTCCTTGAATACCAAAAATGGTTTCTACTTTACCAAGCTTCGGCAAATAGTATTTCACATTATAATCAAATGTGTTTAAAATCATATGCAAAACAGCAACATTACTATCTTCATACTCACTTCGGTCATTCTTGATATAACCCAGATTCACATCCAATTTTGAATCGCTAAAAAACAGCGTGTTATTCAAAGAGAGTAAATTATTGAAAACACCTTGTTTAGGATAGGCAGTTTTCTTGGTTGTAGTTTGGTCTGCAATTCCATCTTCGGGAATTCCAACATCCAGATTGTTATAGTTATATCTCAAAACACTCGAAAACTTGGCATTGCTATACCCTATTCCTGCTTTGAAATCCATTTCTTGAAAACGAGTGTTAGTCACACGATTACCATCCGGAATTTTATAATCGGATTGGGTATTATAAGCACCGCGTATCAAATATTTCCAATTATCGGTAGAGGTTTTCAAGCCCAAAGTTGTGCTGGCTCCAAGAGTATTCGAAAACAATCTTTGTCCAAAATCCCCTTGAAAAGTATTAGCCAAAGCAAATTTTTCGGGATTAAAAAACAAAACCCCTCCCAATGCATCAGAACCATAAAGCAAAGATGCTGGGCCTTTTATAACCTCAACATTTTCTACCCCGGAATCGTTCAATCCCAAGCCGTGTTCGTCTCCAAACTGTTGATTTTCTAATCGAACGCCTTGTGTATACACCAAAACTCGGTTTCCACTCAATCCTCGAATTACTGGTTTCCCGATTGACGTTCCTGTAGAAACTTGTGAAACTCCAGGAATCGTGGCCAAGCCTTCAATCAAAGTAGCACTCCCCTTTTCTTGCATTGATTTGACACTTTCTCGGTCTACTTTCATTACATTTTGTGATTGCAATTTGGAGAAAGGAGTTGACACAATAACCTCATCCATCTGAAAAGCCAATTCGTCCATAACGACATCAAGCGTTGGGGCATTTTGAACTTTTTCAATCTTTTTATCTTGGGTTGCAAATCCTACGTATGAAAACACAAGGGTTAAATCTCCACTTGGGAGTTCAGTTAAAGTATATATACCGTTTTGATCAGTTTTCGTTGATTTATGCAATTCGGATGCCTCAACTAGAATACCTGCCAAAGGATTGTTTTTGGAGTCTGTTACCTTTCCGCTTATGGAGTTTTGTGCTTGTAAAAAAGTGGTAAGCCCTAAAAATAGAGCTAAAATATATTGTTTCATATCATTTGAATAATTGTATTTCCAATCAATTCCCTTTGAAAAGTAAAGTGGGATTGGAACTGTTTTTTATGGGTAACAGAACTGTTTTCGAGTTCTATTATTCAATAATTAGTTATGTTTTATATATCCTGCAAGGCCTTTTTCGAGACCTCCTAGGTCTTTTGTTGTCAGCATTCATACCTACAAGGTTGAAAAAAACCTTGCAGGAAATACAACGCTAGGCTATACTTCCAAAAATGAACTATTGCTGGCTTTTTAGCCCTGATGGAAGCGGCATCCTTTTATTACCCTGTCAGGGTTTTGAACCCTGACAGGGTAATAAAAGATATAGCGGACAGCAGGAACGATGTTTACTGATAAAGCCTATTCTTTCGCTCCTTGATAAATTTATCTGTGGATTATTGCGAAGTGAGGGATAAACAAGGTTGTTTATATAAAATTTGGGGGACCACGATGGGAATACAAACTACCCGAAAACGAAAAAACGTTTTGTGTAGTTGCAGAGAAATAAGGTATTTTCCAATTCCCAGCGAAGAATGCATAGGAATAATTTATTGGTGTTACAAAACTGCTAAATCCGAATTGACAAACATAACAATGGTCAAAACTGTGATGCTGGTGAGTAAACTCCGAACTGGAATTATAGGTATGATGGCAGGATTTTTCAGAAAATTTTTCCTTTAAATGGCCGATACTGTCGACCGATTGAAACAGTATTGAGAACAATACCGCAACAACCAAAGAAAAATTTAATATGAGCTGTTTCCTTTTCATCAGCGCAAAGGTAACAAAACAAAAAAACTACAACCGATTAAAGTTGTAGTTTTCTTATGTATTAAATATCTGAAATGAATTAAACCAATTTTGCAGCGATTAGATATTCTGCAATTTGGATAGTGTTTGTTGCTGCTCCCTTTCTCAAGTTATCGGCAACAATCCACATATTCAAAGTATTTGCTTGGCTTTCGTCACGACGAATACGTCCAACGAATACATCATTTTTACCTTCAGCATATTTTGGCATTGGATAAGTAAAAGTATCCAAATTGTCTTGAACCGTTACACCATCTGTTTGGCTCAAAAGAGTTCTTACATCGTTTACATCAAAATCATTGCTGAATTCAACATTCACAGCTTCACTGTGTCCACCAACAACTGGCACACGAACAGCAGTAGCCGTCACTTTGATTGAATCATCGCTTAAGATTTTCTTGGTTTCTTTAACCAATTTCATCTCTTCTTTTGTGTATCCGTTATCTTCAAAAACATCACATTGAGGAATACAGTTACGGTTGATTTCGTATTTGTAAACCATATCACCTTTTACTCCAGCAACCTCGTTTTCGAATTGTTGAACTGCTTTTACACCAGTTCCTGTAATGGATTGGTAAGTAGAAACGATTACACGTTTTACGTTGTATTTTTTATGCAATGGAGCCAAAGCCAATACCATTTGAATAGTCGAACAGTTTGGGTTTGCAATGATTTTATCTTCTTTTGTCAATTGATTTGCATTGATTTCCGGAACAATTAATTTTTTGGTCGGATCCATTCTCCAAGCTGATGAATTGTCAATAACTGTAGTTCCTGCAGCAGCAAATTTCGGAGCCCATTCTAATGATGTTCCTCCACCAGCAGAAAATAATGCAATATCCGCTTTCATATCAACGGCTGTTTGCATTCCTACTACCTTGTATTTTTTTCCTTGAAATTCAATTTCTTTTCCAACTGATTTCTCAGAAGCAACTGGAATTAATTCGGTTACAGGAAAATTTCTTTCTGCCAATACTTTCAACATTATTTCGCCAACCATTCCGGTAGCTCCTACAACTGCTATTCTCATCGTAACTATATTATTATATGTGTATATTTTATTTTTGAAGTACAAAAGTATGTAATATTCAAAACATAACAAGCGCATTCACAAAAATTAACAAATTGTTATAAATTGAACAAAATAGAAAAACCACCCATTTATAGAGTGGTTTAGTTAGAATATATAGTGTAGAGCGGTATTTTTTTGAGTTACTGAGATTCTGAGAATCTAAGTGTCTAAGATTTGAATTAACAGTATTTTTTTAAACTTAGAATCTTAGCCACTTAGAGTCTATTTTTTTAGCAAATCTCTAATTTGAGTAAGCAATTCTTCCTGTGTTGGTCCTGCAGGTGGAGCTTCAACTGGAACTTCTTGTTTTTTGGTTTTTTCATAGGCTTTAAGTACCATAAAAATACAAAAACCAATGATTACAAAATCAAAAACAGTCTGAATAAAAGCACCGTAATTAATAGCAACTTCTGCAATTGCCGGAGCTTTTTCCGCACCATTTTCCATAACAGCAGGAACACCGTCCTGAAGAACAACTTTTAGGTTTTTAAAATCTACCTTTCCTAATAGTAGTCCAATTGGTGGCATCAAAACGTCATTTGTAAAAGAGGTGACAATTTTTCCAAAAGCGCCCCCAACGATTACGGCTGTTGCCAAATTCACTATTTCGCCTTTCATCAAAAAAGCTTTGAAATCACTAATAAATCCCATAATGTATTGATTTTGGTTAGTTTATAATGTAACGAATATAATTATTTTTGGGAAATAAATTACTATTATTCTCTATAAAAAACACGTTTTACCCGTTGAGAAATACTTGTAAGGATTTCATAAGGGATTGTTTTCAATTGTTCCGCCATATAAGATACTGTTGGGCTTTCTCCAAAAATCACTACGGCATCTCCTTCTTTACACTCAATCTCGGTCACATCAACCATTAACATATCCATACAAACGCTTCCTAAAATACTTGCTTTTTTGTTCTTAATCGTAACAAATCCAATTCCATTCCCCCAACTTCTGGCAATTCCATCAGCATAACCAATAGGAATTGTGGCAATTTTCGATTCTCTGCTTGCCACAAATCGTCTGCCATAGCCAACACTTTCTCCTGATTGAATTGTTCTGATTTGGGAAATAATAGATTTTAAAGTCCCTACATTTTCAAGATATTTTTGTTCTTCTGAATCATTGGAAACACCATAAAGACCAATCCCTAAACGAACCATATCGTATTGTGCCTGTGGAAAATTACTAATGCCTGAAGTATTTAAAATATGACGAATGGGAGTAATCTCCAATTCGCTCATTAATTTTGAAGATAATTTCTCGAATAAATTAATTTGATACTGTACAAAATCTTTATGTTGCAAATCATCACTTGTGGCCAAATGTGATAAAATACTCTGCACTTTGACTGTTGAGTTTCCTTTCAGAGTGGCTATTAAATCATCAATTGTATTCGCCTCAAAACCTAAACGATGCATTCCGGTATCCATTTTAATATGAATAGGAAAATCTTTTAATTTCTTTTGTTCGGCAATTTTCAAGAACGCATTCAGTCCTTTCAAACTATAAATTTCAGGTTCTAATTGGTGCTGAATTATAGCTGGGAAACTGGTGTTTTCTGGATTCAAAACCATAATGGGTAATTTTATACCCGCTGTTTTTAACGAGATTCCCTCATCGGCGAAAGCCACTCCCAAATAATCTACTTTGTGGTGTTCCAGTAATTTCGCAATTTCAAATCCTCCGCTTCCATAACCAAACGCTTTGACCATCGCCATCATTTTGGTGGTGGTCTTTAATTTTGATTTGAAGAAATTAAAATTATGACTAATCGAATTCAGATTGATTTCAAGAACTGTTTCGTGTGTTTTCTCTGCAAATGCCGCCACGATTTCTTCGAACCGAAAAGATCTCGCACCTTTAATCAGTATGGTTTCATTTTCAAAATTCAATTGATCCAAATGCAATAAAAACTCGTTGGTGTCCTTAAAAAAAATAGCATTCGGAAGTTTTGTTTCCAATGTTGAAATCGTTTCGCCTATTCCAATAAAACGGCTGATATCATTAGAAATAATCAACTCTGCTACTTTAGAATATAATACTTCATTGGATAATCCGCTTTGAAAAATATCCGAAAGCACTACCGTTTTTTTCTGATGTTGTTTTTGACTTTCGAGAAAATCCAACGCTATTTTTAAAGATTGAAAATCGGAACTATAACTGTCATCGATAAGACTACAATTATTGATTCCTTTTTTTACTTTCAAACGCATTTCTATTGGATACAATAATTCGATTCGGCTTTGAATGGTTTTGGCATCGTATTCCAAATGCAATAAGACCGATAAACAAGTAATAACATTTTCGACCGAAGCATCATCTACAAAAGGAATTTTCAAGGTTAAAACATTCTCTTTATAGGTATATTCAATATCTGTATGTTCGTGTGTGTGTTCTTTTTTGGAAACAAAAACAGTCGCAGTTGAATCTGTAAAAGACCAAGAAATAGTTTTAGTTTTTGGAAGAATAAATTTCTCTACGTTAATATTTTTTTGAAAAATCACTACTTCCGAATCTTTGAAAAGTAGCATTTTTTCTTTGACTTTTTCTTCAAGATTTTTAAAACCTTCATCGTGGGCAGAACCGATATTCGTTAAGATTCCAATTGTTGGATGAATGATTTTCTCTAGTTTCTCCATTTCTGAAACGGTCGAAATTCCAGCTTCAAAAATGCCTAGATTGTGTTTCTCATTAATAGCAAGTACCGACAAAGGAACGCCAACTTGAGAGTTATAACTTTTAGGACTTCGGATAATATTATAGTCAGGACTCAACAGAAAATTGAGCCATTCTTTTACGATTGTTTTGCCGTTGCTTCCTGTCACTCCAATAATTGGAAACGAAAAAAGGCTTCGGTAATGGGCAGCGATTTGTTGTAAAGCTTCTAAAGTATTTTTAACAACCAAAAAATTGGCTTTTGATTCAAGACCATTGGGAATGTGCGTTACCACAAAATTGCGAACGCCTTTACCAATTAAATCTTTTAGGTATATGTGAGCGTCGTGATTGGATCCTACTAATGCAAAAAAAAGTGTTTTTTCATTGTTTTGCAAAGAACGACTGTCAATAGAAATGTTATCAATAGATTCTCCTGTCGGATTTCCATTCCATTTCGAATTTAGGACAGTTTCAATATTTACAATATTTAAATTCAATCTTAGTCTTTATTATTGGGTTTATGACTCTCGCTGTTTTTGTCATCTTTCCTCATCGCGTGATAATAGGCAGCGCGACTCAATGGTTCATATTCCTCAGTTTCACCAAGCATTACGAGTTTATCATTATCCGTCTTTCGAAAACTATAATTGGCTAGATTTCCTGTTCGTGTACACACCGCATGCACTTTGGTAACGTACTCGGCTGTGGCCATAAGCGCAGGCATAGGACCAAAAGGATTACCCTTGAAATCCATATCCAAACCAGCTACAATTACACGAATCCCCTGATTAGCAAGATCGTTGCAAATCGTTACAATTTCGTCATCAAAAAACTGTGCTTCATCAATCCCAACCACATCACAGCCTAATGCCAAAATAGCAATATTGGCCGCTGCAGGAACGGGCGTGGAGCGAATTTCATTACTGTCGTGTGACACCACCATTTCCTCATGATATCTAGTATCAATTGCGGGTTTGAAAATCTCTACTTTTTGTTTGGCAAATTGTGCTCTTTTGAGCCTGCGAATAAGTTCTTCGGTTTTGCCCGAAAACATAGAACCGCAAATGACTTCAATCCACCCAAACTGCTCTTTATGATTTACTGTGTTTTCGAGAAACATTTTGTATTTTTCTAGCTTAAAAAATGAATAGTTTTTATTACTTTGTAACGGTAATAAATTGCATGGGTAAACTCAATTTTACCTCGTTTCAAAAGTAGATAATTTTTATCAAATCGGAAATTTGAAAGGTCTTATTTAGATAATAAATAACAAAAAAAAAATTCATCCCTCGCCAGCTATTACAAACAAAGAACAATTTTATATAAAGCCATATTCATTATAATTTCAGAAGCCATGAAAAAAAAATTGGAAGCCGACTTAATCAGCATTGCTCATAGAATTTTACAACTTAAAAATAAATCTGACATCAATCAGCTTTTTTTGGAAACACAAAAATTATATGAAAAATTAGCAGTTTTACGATTTGTGGAAGAGCATTTTGGAGAGTCAAAGCCTACCATTGGCCAAGCTGAAGTTGTCGAAAAAATGAAAGAATTTTTCGAAAATATTGCAGTTCCCGAATTTCAAACAAAATCTCCAAGTATCAAAACCGCTTTAGAGGAAAATCCTATAGTTGAAATTATTGAGAACAAAACTATCAGCCCTATTGAAGCCGAAGAAAAAAAGGAAGAAGAGAATAAAATTGAATTGGAAGAAGTCATTGCAGCAAGCGAAGAAGTTCCTGCTTCAATTATTGCTGAACCTTTGGCTGTAGAAGAAGAAACAGAAGAAGATACTTTAATTGAGAAGCCAATGTTTGTTTTGGAAGAAACAGAAATTGAACCAATTGCCGCATCAATTGTTGAGCCAATAGAAACTGCAAAACCAGAATCAACTAAGAAAAAGGGAATAGTCCAAATATCTTTTGATGATTTACTTGGTGGTAAATATTCTGACCCTGATTTTGTAAAAGTATCTCCTTCTGATAAAAAACAAGAATCTGATTCTACTCAACCAACTCCTTCTTTTGATTTTCAAAAAGAATCCATTTCAGATGCTCCACAAACGATAATAGAAAAAGCAGAACCTAAAACTATTACCCTAAATGACAAATTAGCAAAAGAAATCAATATTGGATTGAACGATCGAATTGCTTTTGTTAAACATCTTTTTGGTGGAAACAATGAGGATTACAATCGTGTAGTGAATCAACTCATCACATTTGATACTTTTGTAGAAACCAAAACTTTTATTGACGAAATGGTAAAACCAGATTACAATAATTGGGAAGGAAAAGAAGATTACGAACATCGTTTTATGGAAATCATAGAGAAAAAATTCTTATCATTTTAATCCGTTCTTAACCAATTTATTATATCGCATTTCAAACCCAAATTTACCTTAAAATGAGCATCAAACCACTTATTTATTTCTTATGCTGTTTTAGTTTAATAATCTCAAGTTGTTCTAATTCAAATGAAGATGAATCTAAAAACATAAACACCGATCCAGATTGCAAACAAATAGTTAACATACCTGACACCAATTTTAAAGCAAAACTGTTATCATCAAAAAATGACATTAACTCTATAGCCACAAATTTACAAGGTTTTCAATTTAAAATTGATACAAATGATGACGGGATTATTCAAGTTTGTGAAGCCGAAAATGTTAGTGCTTTAGATCTTCAAAGTGCAAATATTACGAATTTAGAAGGTTTACAATCATTTCCTAATCTTAAAAGATTATACTGTGGCTATAACAGTATTGGTAGCCTAGATGTTTCTAGTTTTAAAAAATTAGAAATTTTATATTGCCATTCTAATAAAATTACAAATTTAAACGTACAAGGTTTAAACAATCTGCAAGAACTTTTATGCTATGGCAATCAATTAACATCTCTAAATTTGAAATCATTACCAAAATTAGAAATAGTAAGATTTGAGAGTAATAAAATTAGCGACTTAAACATTGAGAATTCTGATAAAATAAAATATATAACTGGTGACAATAATTTATTAACCACACTATCAGTAAAACATTTAGCTAATTTGGAATATTTAAGTGTGAATTATAATTCATTAACTTCATTAGACATTAGCGACTTAAAAATCATTTATGATTTACAATGTAGTTCAAATAAAATAACGAAATTAAAAACTTCCAATTGTACAAACCTAGGATGGTTAGATTGCAATCATAATGCTATAACAGAATTAATAATTGATAATTGTACAAAAATGAATTCTCTTGATTGCAATGGAAACCAATTATCATCATTGAATTTAAAGGGATTAAAAGAACTAAACAATATTGACTGTTCTTTTAACCAATTAAAAACTTTAGATGCGCGTGATTGCCCCCTATTAACGAATTTAAATTGCTATTCAAATAAATTAGAATACTTGATTGTTAAAACTATTGGTACTGGTAATGGCTCAACGATTAGTTATTCATTTTATTTAAATCCAAATTTAAATTCAATTTGTTGTAACCCAACTGAACTTGAATATGTTAAAAATTTAATTAATACATATGGATATAATTGTCAAGTAACCACAAATTGTTTTTAATTTAAAAAAAATGTCAAAATTATATATAGTCCCTACTCCTATTGGCAACCTCGAAGACATGACTTTTCGAGCCATTAGGATTCTTAAAGAAGTAGATTTAATCCTTGCCGAGGACACTAGAACGAGCGGTAAATTGCTCAAGCATTTTGAGATTGGCACACATATGCACAGCCATCATATGCATAACGAACACAAAACAATCGAGAATTTGATTTCGAGATTGAAAGCAGGCGAAACCATTGCATTAATTTCTGATGCAGGAACACCAGCAATTTCAGACCCCGGATTTTTGCTAACCCGTGCCTGTATCGAAAACGGAATTGCAGTAGAATGTTTGCCTGGAGCAACGGCTTTTGTTCCTGCTCTTGTCAATAGCGGATTACCCAATGACAAATTCGTTTTTGAAGGTTTCCTTCCGGAAAAAAAAGGAAGACAAACCCGCTATATGGAACTTGCCGAGGAAACTCGCACGATGATTCTGTATGTTTCCCCTCATAAATTGGTCAAAACTTTAGCCGAATTCATTACCTATTTTAGCGAAGACCGCACTATTTGTGTTTGCAGGGAATTATCAAAACTACACGAAGAAAATGTTCGGGGAACTGCTCGCGAAGTACTGACGCATTTTGAAAAAACTGCCCCTCGCGGTGAAATTGTCGTAGTAGTTGCAGGAAAAACTATTGTAAAAGAAGCCAAGAAAAACAAATTTCAAAAAGACGAAGAATAAATACACAAATATGAGCATTAATACATTTTTAGACAAACTAAAACAAACTCCAACAGCCATAACATTTGCAGAAACAATCGCAACAATAGAAGAAAACTACACTTTTACGCCAACCACGTTTAAAAACGGAGAGCAATATAATGCCGCAGGAGAAAACTCAGGATCTTGCAAATTATTTGCTTTCGCGCTATTGCAAAAATTATCCGTTGCAGAAACATTGGCTTGTTTTGGAGCTTATTATTTTGAAGAAACTTTGGGAGACCCAAATGGAACCAATCACCAAAACATTCGCAACTTTATGAAAACAGGTTGGGACGGAATACAATTTGAAGGAGAAGCATTGCTTTTGAAATAGTTTTATTTCATTAAATACAAAAAATTAGTACCCTAATACTGCCATAAAAAATGCGTTGGACACTTAAGCCAAAACCTGCTGAAGAAAAAATAAAGCACCTAACCCAAGCTTTAAATGTAGAAGAATTTGTCGCCGCTTTATTAATTCAAAGAGGAATTGAAACTTTTGAACAGGCAAAACTTTTTTTCCGACCAAGTTTAGACGATTTACATGATCCTTACCTAATGAAGGACATGGACAAAGCCGTGGACCGCATCGAAAAAGCCATCTCAAATCAAGAAAACATACTTGTTTTCGGGGATTATGATGTCGATGGAACCACTGCAGTATCTCTTGTTTCTTCGTATCTGAAGAGCTACTACCCCAATATTGCCACTTATATTCCGGATCGTTATAACGAAGGTTACGGAGTCTCCTATGCAGGAATTGATTTTGCCGATGACAACGGATTTTCACTCATCATTGCACTGGATTGTGGCATTAAATCCATAGATCATGTCGCTTACGCAAAAGAACGAAACATTGATTTCATCATTTGTGATCATCACAGGCCAGGAGCAATTTTACCTGAAGCTATTGCTGTTCTTGACCCAAAGCGAGAAGACTGTGACTATCCTTATGACGAATTGTGTGGTTGTGGCGTAGGTTTCAAACTCATTCAGGCTTTAGGTGCCAACAGAAACCAAACCATTGAAGACTTGGTATTATATCTTGATTTGGTAGCCATCGCAATTGCTGCCGATATTGTGCCAATGACTGGCGAAAACCGTGTACTTGCTTATTTCGGATTACAGGTAATTAATGCGGAACCAAGACCAGGAATTAAAGCATTAATACATCAAATAAAAAAGAAAACACTCGACATTACTGATGTTGTATTTATAATTGCACCTCGAATCAATGCCGCAGGCCGAATCAAACACGGCAATCATGCCGTCGAATTATTGACTGAATTTGATTTTGAACAAGCGCAACAATTTGCTTCCGAAATTGAACAATACAATACTGATCGAAAAGATTTGGACAAACAAATCACCAAAGAAGCGCTACAGCAAATTGCCCAAAACCAGGAAGAGAAAAATTTTACTTCGGTGGTTTTTCAAGAAGATTGGCACAAAGGAGTTATCGGAATTGTTGCTTCCCGATTGATCGAAACCTATTATCGTCCCACATTGGTTTTTACAAAAAGTGGTGATAAATATGCCGCTTCTGCACGATCGGTAAAAGGATTTGATGTGTACAATGCCCTCGAGGCCTGTTCTGAACATTTGGAACAATTTGGAGGACATATGTATGCTGCGGGAATGACTCTAAAAGAAGAAAATTATCAAACCTTCAAAAATGCATTTGAAAAAACAGTTCAAGAAACTATTCATCCCGATCAGTTAACTCCCGAAATATCCATTGATGCCGAAATTAATTTTGAAGACATTTCACCAAAATTAATTCGGATTCTTAAACAATTTGAGCCTTTTGGACCATTAAATATGACCCCTGTTTTTTTAACCAAAAAAATAAAAGACACTGGTTATGCCAAAACTCTAGGTTCTGAAGATGAGCACTTAAAGTTATTTGTAAAAAAAAATAACTCCGAAGGCCTTACCGCTATTGGCTTTGGACTAGGGAATAAAAAAGAGTTAACCTCTAATCAAAAAGAATTTGATGCCGTATATTGCATCGATGAAAATGAATGGAATGACAAAGTGAGCATTCAATTACGATTAAAAGACATAAAATAATTCAAGATTAAAATGAAAAAAAACGATCCATACGCAGCCCTGAGATTTAAAGAATTCAACACCTTTTTGCTTATTCGTTTTGCCATGGTTTTTGCCTGGTCTATGCAATTTATCGTCATCGAATGGGAAGTTTATAGAATCACGAAAAGTGCACTTTCGCTTGGTATTATCGGTTTAATGGAAATCATTCCAGCCATAGCTGTGTCATTATTCGCAGGACATTTTGTAGATCAAAATGAAAAAAAAAGTCTTTTATCCAAATGCATTTTAGGGTTCTCAGTAATTAGTTTAGGATTGTTTTTAATCACTTGGCCAAAGGTAAATACTGGTTTGCCTACAACTACTATACTATATACTATCTATGGTCTAGTTTTCTTTGGGGGAATTGTCCGTTCGTTTTTAGGGCCAACCGTTTTCTCTCTTTTGGCATTAATTGTTCCTAAAAAAGCATATTCAAACGCAGCTACTTGGAGTAGTTCCGTATGGCAAGTGGGTTCTGTTGTGGGGCCAGCTGTAGCAGGTTTTTCTATTCATTTAATTGGAGTTCACTGGTCAATGTGTTTGGTTCTTGCCTGCTCTCTTTTTGCCTTAATAATACTAACTCAAATTGAAAAAAAGCCTATTTTGAATCCAAAAATTGGCGAACCTGTTATGGAGAGTTTAAAGGAAGGAGTCAAATTTGTTTATAACAACAAATCTATTTTAAGTGCTTTGACCCTTGACATGGCAGCCGTTTTGTTTGGAGGAGCGGTAGCATTACTACCCATTTTTGCTTTAGATATTTTAAAAGTAGGACCTCAAGGATTTGGATTTCTAAGAGCAGCGCCAGCAGTTGGTGCTATTTTAACCATGTTTTTTACAGCCTACGTTCCTGTGAATAAAAATGCCGGAATGAAATTATTGACCGCCATCTTCCTATTTGGTGTTTGCATCATCATATTTGGTCTTTCTACAAGTTTTTGGATTTCGCTTTTAGCTCTATTTTTCAGTGGAGTTGTTGATGGAATCTCCATGGTTATCAGACAAACCATTTTACAGCTTAAAACTCCTGATCACATGCGCGGTCGTGTAGCCTCTGTAAATTCAATATTTGTAGGTTCTTCAAACGAGTTGGGTGCTTTTGAAAGCGGACTAACCGCAAAACTAATGGGAACTGTTACTGCTGTTGTATTTGGCGGAAGTATGACACTTCTTATTGTCGTTTTCACAGGATTAGTGTCTCCTGAATTTAGAAAATTAGATTTGCAAAAAGATATGGATGATCATGAAAAACATGAATAATTATTTTCTTTCTAATTTATTCAAATAAAAAGTACATTTACTGCAATGGGAAAAACAAAAATACTTTTTACAATTGCAGCTCTGGTAACTTTTTTGACGAGTTGCACCAACAAATCAGACGAATATATTGATCCTCGCGGAACCGATTATGCTGGGTCCGAAAGTTGTATTCAATGTCATAAAACGCAGTACGAATCAGCTTTTCACAGTTCGCATTCCAAAGCGACAGCGCCTGCTATTCCAGAGAATGTTTTGGGTGATTTCAGCAAAGGGAACCCTGTTTTTATTTATGATAAAAACACCAAATTAGTAGTAGAGGAACGCAATGACAGCCTTTATCAGGTTCTATACAAAAATGGTAAAGAATTGGAAACCCATCGATTTGAAATTGTTTTTGGAACCAAGCATGCACAAACTTCTGTTTATTGGCGCAATAATAATACTTACGAATTACCACTTTCTTATTACACATCAGTACATAGTTGGGCAACAAGCCCTGGTTTTCCGTCTGACAAGCCTTATTTTGATCGAAAAGTAGTCAAAGATTGTTATGCATGCCACAGCTCTAACATAAGTAGTCGAACTGTAGATCAAAGTTCCAGAGAAAACAGCTTTCTTACTATGGACACTGAAGATGTCATCAATAAAAAAACAATCGTTTATGGAATTGACTGTGAACGTTGTCATGGTCCAGCAAAAGAACACGCCGAGTTTCATCTCAAAAATCCAAATGTAAAAGTGGCCAATAGTATTGTTAGCTACCAATCTCTTAGCCGACAGCAAAAATTAGATGCTTGTGCTCTTTGCCATGCTGGAAATGACGGTATCAAAATAAAATCGCGTTTCAAATTTAAACCAGGAGATAATCTTACGGATTATATGAGAAGTATGAGCGATCCTAATAGCACCACTGAATTTGATGTGCACGGAAATCAATATCGATTATTGGCGCAAAGCAAATGTTTTATCAAAAGCGAAAAAATGGATTGTATTACCTGTCATAATCCACATGAAAATGCATCTCAAAATCTAGCTTCTTATTCTAAAATTTGTATGTCTTGCCATCAAGAGATTAAACATAGTGCGGCTACTCTTAAAACAATGCCAGCCTCATTATTGGCTAATAATTGTGTGGAATGTCACATGACAAAAAAATCATCGAATGCCATTCGTTTTCAGCTTTCGAATAATGCAGAAATGTCTAATTATATTTTAAGAACACATAAAATTGCAATCTATCCAAAGACGGAAAACAAATAATTTAGCTGTTACTTTTGGACAATATTCCAAACACTTATTTTAGCTCTGGTTTCAAAACCTAATTTTTCATATAGCTTAATTGCTCCAACATTGGACTCTGCAACATGTAAAAATGGTGTTTTGTTTTTTGCAAAGATAGCATTTGCAGTATGAGTAACTAATTGCTTTGCATATCCTTTGCCAGTATGTTCCGGATGAGTAATTACAGCGCTTACTTCGGTGAATTCATCCATTTGCATTCGTTCCCCAGTTACAGCGACAAGTTGATTGTTTTTGTAAATGCCATAATAATTTCCCAATGAAGAAGTTTTCTTTTTAAAATACTCGGGATACACAATTTTGACCAATCCCAATAAATCTTCTAAGTGTTCCTCCTCTAATTTCACAATCTGATCCTCGATTTCTCCTTCAATTTTATTATGAATAATCATTTGTAAACAAATTAATTCATTGTTTAATTTTAGGCTGTGTGGCACATTTGGTTTCTGCCCAATAATAAAAAAATTACTGGCTAGTTTAGCGTATTCAGAAATAAACTGCTCCATATTATCAAGAGCAATAAAACCTCCAAAAGGACAATAGTCGGGATGATAAAATTTTATAGTTCCAAAATCAATTCCAAAATTTTTATGCGTTTCGGACACTGAATACCAAACGGGATTGTCTAATTTATGATTACCAGTTGCCATCTTAATTTTATTTATGAAATACAGAAAGTGAGTTGTATTAATTGCAGAATTTATTCAAACTTTTTAACCTCGAATTTTTCTCCATCAAAAACCCCGTAGGTGAAATAGGTGATCCAATCGCCAAGATTTACATATTCTGAATTTTCACCAACAGTCTTAATCATGGGCAAATGACGGTGACCAAAAACAAAATAATTATAATGTTTGGTTTCCAGTTTTCGTTTGGCATAAAGAATAAGCCATTCATTTTCCTCTCCTAAAAACTTAACGTCTTCAGAACCTGAGATAAGTTTGTTTTTTACGGAAAGATATTGCGCCAATTTCACTCCGATATCTGGATGAAGCCATCTGAAAAGCCACTTTGAAAACGGATTGGTAAATACTTTTTTCATACGTTTATAACCTAAATCACCTGGTCCTTTTCCGTCGCCATGACCAATCAAAAAGGTTTTGTCTCCAAAAGTAAATTCTCTGTTATCGTGATAAACGGGAATATTCAACTCGGTTTCAAAATAATCGGCCATCCATAAATCATGGTTTCCCACAAAGAAATAAATTGGAACACCGCTATCTCGAATTTCGGCCAACTTACCTAAAATACGAACAAAGCCTTTTGGGACAACAGTTTTATATTCGAACCAAAAATCAAATAAATCACCCAAAAGAAATATGGCTTCGGCATCGTCTTTTACTTCGTTTAACCAAGCGACAAACTTTTGCTCTCTTGGAAAACTCAGTTCTGGAGTTGGCGCACCAAAATGCTGATCGGAGGCAAAATAGATTTTTTTATTATTGGATAATTGCATGAACTACGTATAAATTATTGATTGTCGCTTGCAAACCATTCGGCAAATGAAGACTCTGTTTCCTGCAATTTCAAAGAGAAAAGTTGAATGTTTTGAGGCAACCTACGGATGATTCTTTGGGAAAAATCGACTACCATATTCTCACTGGTTGGCTGATAATCTACTAAAATTACGTGATGACCACGGTTTTTTAATTCGTTTGCCAACTCGATATGTGGAGTCGTTTCGTTGAAAACGGTAGCGTGATCAAATTGATCGACAATCTCTTCTTTTACAATTTTTTTTAAATCCGAAAAATCAATGACCATACCAAACTTCACATTGTTCCGATCCGTAATTGGCTTCCCAATAACGGTAACCGATAACTTATAACTATGACCATGCACATTTTTACATTTCCCGTCATATCCGTATAAAGCATGACCGGTTTCAAAATTAAATTGTTTGGTAATTCTAATATTGCTCATTGAAGATCTATTTTGGTTGCAAATTTAATGAATAAGTATGAGAAATGGTCTTTTAAAATGGGATTCCCTCGTTAGCAATTACTAGCCCTGATATTCAAATTGCTTTCGCAATTACCTTTTATAAGGTGATTTTTCTTCACCTTATAAAAAGATACAAGCGGATAGCAGGAAATAGCTCCTAATAATTCGTGAAATATTTCGATTACAGTAAATATAATTGTTATTTTGTAGAATCAAATTTTAGTTCATTATGTTCAAAAAACATTTTAAATATATTCCTTTTTTAGTTCTACTTTTTTTTATTAGTTGTGCCAAAAGAGGTGCCATTACTGGTGGTGCGAAAGACACCATTGCTCCAACATTAAAATATAGTTTCCCTGAAAATTATTCGGTTAAATTTCAAGGCAATAAAATCAAACTTACTTTTGACGAAAATATCAAGCTTAAAAACCTAAACAAGCAATTGATTATTTCGCCTCCAATGAAGAATGAACCGTTGATTACTCCAACGACTGCAACAAAAGTATTGACCATCACCATAAATGACACACTACAACCCAACACGACATATAGCCTAAATTTTGGGCAAAGTATTGCCGATAATAACGAAGGAAATCCATTTAACCAATTTAAATATGTGTTTTCTACGGGAGATTATATCGATTCCTTGGCTCTTGGCGGAAGGGTAAAAGATGCTTATGACAAAGAGGTTGCCTCATTTGTTTCAATTATGCTTTATGAAGCAAATGAAAAATTTAATGATTCTACCGTTTATAAAGAGAATCCTAGATATATTACCAATACTTTGGATAGCTTGAAAACATTCCGATTGGAGAATTTAAAAGCGGGGAAATACTTTTTGGTTGCTATGAAAGATAATAATAGCAATAATAAGTTCAATCCAAAATCAGACCGAATTGGGTTTAACAAACAAATTGTAACGATTCCCAATGACACTGTTTTTGAATTGGAATTATTTAAGGAAGTATTACCTTTCAAGGCCCTTAAACCAAGCCAAGCTTCTGGAAATAGATTAATTGTAGGTTATGAAGGAAACCCGAATAGCAATGGTGAAATAGCCAAAATCACTTTGAAAAACAATGGTGAAATTGTACCTTCAATAGTTACAAAAATAGAAAAAAAGGATTCTTTACAAGTCTGGTACAAACCTTTGAAAGTGGATTCCCTTTCGCTAAATATCGCAAAAGACAAGTACCAAAAAGACTTTACTTTTAAAATCAAAAAACAAAAAAATGATACTTTGAGTATTAAGGCCGTTCAAAGTGGAAATTTGAATTTTAGAGATCGATTTACTTTGGAATCCAGTACTCCTTTGGTGAATTTTGACAAATCAAAAATGAAACTTGTTAACAAAGATTCGACTGACGTTGCATTTACAACTGCATACGATGAATACACTCAACAATTATATGTCGATTTTAAAATAGAAGAAGCCCAGAAATACACTTTGAAATTGATGCCTGGCGCTGTTACCGATTTTTTTGAAAAAACAAATGATACTTTATCATTTAAAACGAGTACACGAAATCTAGCAGATTATGGAAATATTTTAATGAATTTAAAAAATGTAAAACGTTTTCCGATTATAATTGAATTGACAAATGAAAAAGGAGATATAGTCAAAGCCAGCGAATATACCGATAATAAAACAAGAATTGAATTCAATTCACTAGAGCCAGAAACATACACGGTTAGAGTAATTTATGATGACAATAAAAACAAGGTATGGGATACTGGAAATTATCTTGAAAAACGACAAGCTGAAGAAGTAATCTACTCTTCTAAGGAAATAAATCTTCACGCTAATTTTGATTGGGAAGAGACTTTTGACTTAAGTCTTCCTTATGTCCCAGAACCTAAGAAGAAAATCCCAAAGGAGAAAGAAAAAGGAAAAAAAAGTAGCTCATTTTAGCGAAAAAGAATCTTGATCACTTAAAAAACTAAACTTTTTTCTGACTAAGAGCAACTCGGCTTTATTTAATTCGACAATAAAAACACCTTTTGTCTCTATTGGCTCCATAATGTAATCTCCCAAGAAATTAACTACTTGGGAATGTCCATTATAGTGAAAATTGTTATCATCTTTCCCAATCCTATTGACTCCAATGGTATAACTCATGTTCTCTATGGCACGTGCCTTTAATAAAGCATCCCAAGCTTTTATCCTTATTTCTGGCCAATTGGCAACATAAATCAGCAAATCGTATTCCTCTACATTTCTAGAAAAAACAGGGAAACGCAAATCATAACAAATCAACGGACAAATTTTCCATCCTTTATATTCAACAATTAATTTTTTGCTACCAGATGTATAGACTTGGTCTTCTCCTGCCAAAGTAAACAAATGCCTTTTGTCGTAAAACTGAATTTCGCCTGAAGGGAAAACAAAAACCAATCGGTTGTAGAAATTATCTTTTTCAATAATAACAAGACTTCCTGTAATGGCTGCATTTTTGGCTTTCGCCAAATCTTTTAGCCAAGTAATCGTTTCGCCTTGCATCGTTTCGGCAACATCATTGGGCTGCATGGTAAATCCCGAAGTAAACATTTCGGGAAGCACAATTAAATCAACACTTTCGGAAATTGCATTGATTTTTTCTCCGAGTTTTTTTCTGTTTTTTTCTGGGTTTTCCCAAAACAATGAGGATTGTATAAGTGCGAGTTTCATTTTGAATACTTTGCTGTTACACAAAGATACGCAAAGATAAAAAGAGATTCACAAAGGTTTATATAAACAAAAACAACGCATCCCAATGAAGGGATGCGTTGTTTAAACTTTCCAATTTTCTGATGTTGACTTTAAACTTTATTATTAGTAATAATAATAGTTCATCGTCGTTATATTAGAAGGACTTGTACTCCCCACATAATAATATTTTTCTACAGCTTTTACAAGATTATTATTTTTATCATAAGTATTTTCAAATACAATAGTTGCCGTGAGCTCATCATTATAAGAATCATATACATTTACTTTTTTTCTATTATTTACAGAATATTGATTCCCTAAAGCGTATCTAAATGCATCTGGTTTTATTCCAGATAGATAATTATTTCCATTGTCATATTCAATTTTATAATATTCATCTGAGAAACCAGTGCCAGGCGCTTCATAACGAACTAAATTTCCATTAGAATATTCAAAAAATTCTTCATTATCCACATCTGTGACATCAGAACAATCTGCTGTTTCAGAATTGGTAATTTGAATATAATGCTGTATTGAAGTTAGTTCCGCTCCTGAATACGAAAAACTAATTCTATCCATTGAATTCGTTAAAACATCCGACTCAGTTTCATTTCTTTTAATGCAAATGTTGGTAACTAATCCGTTAGTGTACTCGAGCGAATTCATTTGCTCTATAAAATCAGAAGGACTTGATATGTAGTATTCTCTTAAATTCCAACTAATCATTTTATTAGAAGAGTCATAATTAAAACTTGTTTGATACGATTTCAAAACATCTTTAATAGTTAACTTAGATATATCTCCTAAACTGTTATATTCATAATCACTTGTTTTTATTACCACATCGTTTTGAATTTCTTCAACTTTTTTTATTCTGCCTGTAGATGGTGATGTGTTTTGTGAATCATCTGTTGCTGAATCATTAGAACAACTTATTAAAAATGAAGTAACCAACAATATTAGGAATTTGTTTTTCATATAAAGGAAATTGATTTTTATAGACAATATTATCTTTTTAAAAATTTTGTAAATTATTATGTACAAATATGAAGATTATCCTTTTCAAATACAAATAAAATATTAAGATTTTTTGTACTTTACAAAAAAAAACGCCCCAATAAATTGAGACGTTTTTGATATTAAAAAATATTTGAAGTACTATTTCAAACTTGCAGATAGATATTCTCTATTCATACGAGCAATGTTTTCCAAAGAAATTCCTTTTGGGCATTCGATTTCACAAGCTCCAGTGTTAGTACAGTTACCAAAACCTTCTTCGTCCATTTGACGTACCATGTTCAATACACGATCTGTAGCTTCAACACGTCCTTGTGGCAACAAAGCATATTGAGATACTTTTGCTCCAACAAATAACATAGCTGAACCATTTTTACAAGTTGCTACACAAGCACCACAACCAATACAAGCCGCAGCTTCAAATGCTTTATCCGCATCTTGTTTGTTAATTGGAGTTGCATTAGCATCGATAGTGTTTCCAGAAGTATTTACTGAAACGAAACCACCAGCTTGTTGAATTCTATCAAAAGAAGTTCTATCTACAATCAAATCCTTAATTACAGGAAAAGCTGCAGAACGCCAAGGTTCGATAACAATCGTATCCCCGTCGTTGAACATTCTCATGTGTAATTGACAAGTAGTGATTCCAGTATCTGGTCCGTGTGCACGTCCATTGATATACAAAGAACACATTCCGCAAATTCCTTCACGACAGTCGTGGTCAAATGCAATTGGCTCTTTTCTTTCGTTTACTAATTGTTCATTCAATTGGTCTAACATTTCCAAAAATGAACTAGCCGTAGAGACATCGTTCAATTTGTATGTTTCCATTTTTCCTTTTTCTTTGGAGTTTTTTTGACGCCAAATTTGAAGGCTTATATTGATATTTTTTGCTGCGCTCATAATTTTTTTATTTGTAATTTCTTGCGGCTATTTTAATAAACTCGTATTTCAATTCCTCTTTGTGAAGTTCCGATTTTGTAACATCGTATCCTTTGTTTTCCCAAGCTCCCACAAACGAGAAGTTTTCGTCATCACGAAGCGTTTCTCCTTCAGAATCCTGATACTCTTCACGGAAGTGACCACCACAAGATTCTTTACGTTGCAAAGCATCCATAGCCATCAATTGTCCTAATTCGATGAAATCGGCAACACGAAGTGCTTTTTCTAATTCAGGATTCAATTCGTCTGAACTACCAGGAACATAAACTTCTTTATAGAATTCTTCTTTCAAAGTAGCAATTTCGGCAATGGCTTCAGTTAAACCTTTTTCATTACGACCCATTCCTACTTTATTCCACATAATATGACCTAAACGTTTGTGGAAATGATCCACAGTTTTAGATCCATTATTAGACAAGAATTTATTGATTTGCTCTTTTACATTATTTTCAGCAGCTACGAATTCTGGCAAATCAGTAGCGATTTTTCCAGTACGAATATCATCAGCCAAATAATTAGAAACGGTGTATGGCAATACAAAATATCCATCAGCCAAACCTTGCATCAAAGCCGAAGCTCCTAAACGGTTCGCTCCGTGGTCTGAGAAGTTAGCTTCTCCAGCAACGAAACAACCTGGAATAGTAGATTGTAAGTTATAATCAACCCAAACTCCACCCATTGTGTAGTGAACCGCAGGATAAATTTTCATTGGAGTTTCATAAGGATTCTCATCCGTAATTTTTTGGTACATAGTAAACAAGTTGCCATATTTTTCTTCCAACCATTTTTTCCCTAAAGTAAGGATTTCTTCTTGAGAAGGATTATGATTTCCTTTGGCGAAAGCCGTTTGTTTTCCTTTAGATTGAATCTCTGTGGCGAAATCCAAATAAACTCCTTCATTGGTATCATTTGCTTCAATTCCGCGACCTTCGTCACAAACTTCTTTTCCTGCTCTTGAAGCAACATCACGAGGAACTAAATTTCCAAATGCTGGATATTTTCTTTCTAAGTAGTAATCTCTATCTTCTTCAGCAATTTGAACTGGTTTTAATTTACCAGCACGAATAGCTTCTGAATCTTCTTTTTTCTTTGGAACCCAAATACGTCCAGAGTTTCTTAACGACTCAGACATCAATGTCAATTTAGATTGATTAGTTCCGTGAACTGGAATACAAGTTGGGTGAATTTGTACGTAACAAGGATTTGCGAACAAAGCTCCTTGTTTGTGAATTTTCCAACCAGCAGTTACGTTCGATCCCATTGCATTTGTAGAAAGGAAATAAACGTTTCCGTATCCTCCTGTTGCAATAATTACAGCGTGAGCAGAATGTCTTTCCAATTCTCCAGTAATCAAGTTACGGGCAATGATTCCACGAGCTTTTCCATCAACCTTTACCAATTCCAACATTTCGTGACGGTTGTACATATCGATTTTTCCTAAACCGATTTGTCTTGATAAAGAAGAATAAGCTCCTAATAATAATTGTTGTCCAGTTTGTCCAGCAGCGTAAAAAGTACGTTGTACTTGTGTACCACCAAAAGAACGGTTATCCAACATTCCTCCGTAATCACGTGCAAAAGGAACTCCCTGAGCCACACATTGGTCGATGATGTTTCCAGAAACTTCAGCTAAACGGTGAACGTTTGCTTCACGTGCTCTGTAATCCCCTCCTTTAATTGTGTCATAAAACAAACGGAAAGTACTATCCCCGTCATTTTGATAATTTTTTGCAGCGTTGATACCTCCTTGTGCAGCGATTGAGTGCGCACGACGTGGAGAATCTTGATAACAAAATGCTTTTACATTATAACCCATTTCGGCAAAAGATGCTGCTGCCGAAGCTCCAGCCAATCCTGTCCCTACTACAATAATATCTATTTTTGGTCGGTTGTTTGGTGCAACTAACTTTAAGTGATCTTTATAATCAGTCCATTTTTGTGAAATGTGACCTTCTGGTATTTTAGAATCTAGTTTCATTATAGATTGATATTAATTATTAAAATGATGAAATAGCGCAATGAAAATAAATCCAAAAGGAACTATTATTGCAAAAGCATAACATATTTTATGCAATGACTTTCCAATTTTATTATCGAATCCAACTGATTGCAAAGAAGAAGTGAAACCATGCCAAAGGTGTAACGCCAATAACACGAAAGCAACACAATACAATCCTGTACGAACCGGGCTTTCAAATTTAGCCACCAATTCAGGATAATATCTTGCTTCATCAATTGAATTTGCTTCTACATATTTATAAACTATTTCGTGAAACCAGAAATCATACATATGTAATCCTAAAAAGGCCAACACAACCAAACCAGAAATAATCATATTTCTAGAAGCCCATGAAGCATTTGCAGCACCATCGTATTTTACATATGCAACAGGTCTTGCACTTTTGTTTTTCAGCTCCAAAACGAATCCCATAACGAAGTGAAAAACCACACCAGCAACCAAAACAGGCTGCATTACATATTGTATTAATGGGTTGTAGCCCATAAAATGTGACATCGCATTAAATGAATCTTTACTAAAAACGGAAACGAAATTAATAAAGAAGTGAAGCGATAGAAACGAAATCAAAAAAAGTCCTGAAAGCGCCATAGCTACTTTCTTAGCTATAGACGACTTCAATATTGTAGATTTTGCCATAATGATATAAATATTATATTTTTTTAAAAAGTCCCACAAATTTATGGTAATTAAGAAAGAATAACAACCAAATATGCAATTTTACTTCGCAATTTATAATGATTTTAAAGTACTTAAAAAATACGTATAAACTACGTATAAAAATACGTAGTTTTAAACCGCTATTCTTCATCAACTTACAAAAAAGTACTTAAACAGTTCCTGAATTCAAAAAACGCATTAAAATTACGGACCCAATTTTTTTTTATTGACAAAAGTTAAAAAAACTAACAATATTATAATCCAAAACAAGGTTTACAAGTTATTCCCTAAAAATTAAAGATTAGCCATTTTATAGTCTTTAAAACATTGTATTTCGCAAAAGCAATTTTAACTTTACAGCTTTAAATTTTATTCATGAAAACTGGAATTGACGCTATTGCATTTGATGTTGCAAAATTACATTTACCCATAAAAACATTAGCCTTAGCTAGAAATATAGAACCCGAAAAACTCGAAAAAGGGCTAGGGTTATTAAAAATGACATTGCCCGACACTCATCAAGACACAGTTGTGTTTGGTGCCAATGCTTTGACAAAACTAATTCAAGACAACAACATCAAATTAGATGAAATTGCGCGAATATATGTCGGAACCGAAAGTGCTATTGACAGTTCAAAACCTATAAGTTCTTTTTTGATTTCTCTAATGGAACAAAAATTCGGAGAGAACTCTTTATCTGAATGTGATGTTGTAGATTTCACTTTTGCGTGTATTGGAGGAGTTGACGCTATGCAAAATTGTCTTGATTTTGTTCAACTCAATCCAACCAAAAAAGCAGTTGTTGTCTCAACAGACTTTGCCAAATACGACTTGAATTCAACTGGTGAATATACTCAGGGAGCTGGCGCTGTAGCAATGTTGATTTCTACTAACCCAAGAATCATTAGTTTTGAGAATCATTGGGGAATAAGCACAAAAGGAGTTTTTGATTTCTTCAAACCTTATAGAACGGTTTCAAAACAAGAAATCACAGGAAATTCAAATAACGAATCTTGGTTTGATAATTTAGAAAGCGAAATTGAAATCCACAAAGACCAACCTGTTTTTGATGGTCAATATTCGAACCAATGTTATATGGATCGAACAAGAGAAGCTTATTTTTCATTCAAAAAAATAAAAAACACAACCGAAACTGTCTATAATAACTGGACAAGCATTGTAATGCATTTACCTTATGCTTTTCAAGGTCGAAGAATGTTATCTGAAATATATGCTTTGGATGCTTCTACTCCTATTCTTTCTGGAGAAGAAACTGCTTCAGAATACCTGAACAAATTAAAAGAAATCAGCAAATCTGATTATTATAAAACATTTGTTTCTGAAAAATTACAGCCTGCAGAATTAGCGTCTTCTTTAATCGGAAACTTATATACTGGATCCATTTTTATGGGACTACTCTCTACTCTGGCTCATTTCTACGATACAAAAAAAGAAATCGCATCCGAAAAATTCGGTTTTTTAGCCTACGGAAGTGGTTCCAAATCCAAAGTTTTTGAAGGAACAATTCAACCGGAATGGAAATCAGCCATAAGCAATGTTGCTCTTTTTGAAACACTTGAAAACAGTTTTGAAATTGATTTTGAAACTTATGAAAAACTACACAAAAAGGAACAGAAACAAAGTATCCAAGAACCTAAAAACGAATGGATTTTGGACCGAATAGAAACTGAAATTCCAAATCTAATTGGTGCCCGTTATTATAAATGGGTAGATTAATACTGAGAATAACAATATAAAAAAGAGCCACGAAACAAATCCATTCGTGGCTCTTTTGCTTTAACTGTATTTAGCTATATATTCCTGAACTGTCGCATCAGTTTTTTCATTTCTAACTTTTTGTTCCAAATGAATTGGTGGTGAGGCTCTCTCTAAACAATTTTGCACCGAGCAAGTTTCACAAGTCACCCCAACCAATTGTCTTTGCACCGAATTGCCCTCAATAAATTTAAACTTTTTCTTAATGGAAGGCGTTATCAAAATTCCAACCGAAATACTTCGCAAACAGTTTTTCTTAAAAGGATCTGGAGTAGCCGATGAAAAAACGAGATACTCATTATTACTATTTTCATAGCGTGAAATCTGCGCATCAAAAAAGTGCTCTTTCTTCTGCTTCAAAGACTCCACAATCGTTTTTATGGAAACCCATCTTCTGCAATAATGCTCATTCATTTCGTTGGCATGAGGTTCCTGCTGATTCGTAATATGCAATTCTTTCTTTATCTGATAGGTATCAGTTCCAATTTCATGGGAAAGACGAAGGAAAAACAGATTTTTTATTTGAAAATCCTTTGGCAAAATATTGGTCAGTCGCTGATAAAATGACTCTGGCGAAACCGTAAATTTATTCATCAACTGAATCATTTCTTGCGGTTTTGGATCTGTTTTTGATAAAAACAAATTCAACTCATTTATTAATCGCTCTCTAGGAATAAGTAACGCTCCCGCAAAATAAGAAGCATAAAAATTATTAAGAACCTGATCAAAATTATCAAACTTGATCCAGCTGAAAGTATACAGTCTTTCTTTGATTTCAAGAAAATTATACGCTATTTCTTTGGCCAAAATAAATGCTTTTTGAGAATCATCAATACCTATCGAAAGTAGTAATGTTTTACTTTTTGGTACAAAAATAGATCTCAAATCACCCAATTCTTCTTGCTCAGAAAAAACAATTTCTTTTATGGTGTAGCCATATTCTTCAATCAATATCGCAGACAATTCATCTATAGAAATAATGGTTTCTCCATCAATATGAAATGCTTTGCAAAACAACAATACTTTTTCCTCAAGCTCCTCAAAGTAATTATTATGTGCTTCTTGATAAGAACGCAATGAGGCCAAGAAGAAGCTTTCACGAGTTAAGTTATAATGCTGTGCTATTTCAATAATGGTACTGATAAAGGCATTGACTTTGGCGGGAGCATTGGCAATAATATCAATTAGATCTGCCTCTTGAATTCCAAAAAGATCCAACGGAATCTCCTTCAAAATTCCTGATTTTAATATTTCCCCAATCGGCGCAAGATTATTATCGAGTTTCAATGACACCATATGGTCGTAGGTCACGTCCAATTTCTCCGCCAAAAGAATAATTTTTTCCGTTTTAGGATATTTTTTTCCCTTTTCAATTTCGTTCAAATACGATTTCGAAAGCTCCGTTATTTTGGCCAAGCCAAATAATGACAAATCTTTATTTGTTCGAGCCTGCTTGAGTTTAAGCCCAAAAATCAACTTGATATAATCTTTTTCCATATTCATAAAATCAAAGATAAACTAAAAAAAGAAAAACCTCAAAAAAATTATTTTTAATTTTTAGCGAACGTTCGCTTGTTTTGTAAAAAACTTTTTGTAGTATTGCAGTATCAAAATGAACTAGTTATGAAAAACCACACAGAAACCATCGAAAAAAAGTTCCAAATAACAAATGGAATCACACAGCAGTATCCTGAAATATTGACGGATAGCGCCATTGAATTCTTAACTGAATTACATCAAAAATTTAATAGCAAAAGACTTTCGTTATTAGAAGACCGAAAAAAACAACAGGTCTTATTTGATGCTGGAGCTCTACCTTGTTTCCAACCGGAAACAAGAATGATTAGAGAAAGCAATTGGGTAGCCGCAACTACTCCAAGGGATTTACTAGACCGAAGAGTAGAAATCACAGGCCCTGTGGATCGTAAAATGGTCATCAACGCACTCAATTCTGGAGCCAAAACATTTATGCCCGATTTTGAAGATAGCACTTCCCCTACTTGGAGTAATTTAATGGAAGGGCAACAAAACCTGATCGATGCTGTAAACAAAACCATAACTCTTGAAGATCCAATAAAAAATAAAAAATACGCACTAAAAGATAAGACAGCAGTTTTAATTGTAAGACCTCGTGGATTGCATTTGAATGAAAAAAACATACTTATCGACGGTCAAGAAACATCTGGTTCTCTAGTTGATTTTGGATTATACGCTTTCCATAATCACGAGGAATTAACCAAAAACGGAACTGCTCCTTATTTCTATTTACCAAAATTGGAGCATTATCTCGAAGCAAGATGGTGGAACGAGGTTTTCGAATTTGCACAAGAATATTTAGGCGAACAAAACGGAACTTTCAAAGCAACCGTATTAATAGAGACGATTACAGCTAGTTTTCAGCTGGACGAAATCATCTTCGAATTAAGAGATCATATCGTAGGATTGAATTGTGGACGATGGGATTACATTTTTTCTTTCATCAAAAAATTAAGAAAAAACAAAACCTTTCTTGTTCCAAATCGCGACCAGGTAACTATGACTTCGCCTTTTATGAGTGCCTATTCACAATTAGTTATTCAAAGATGTCACAAGAGAAACATACACGCAATTGGCGGAATGGCAGCGCAAATTCCAATCAAGAATGACGAAGAAGCCAATAATATTGCCTTTGACAAAGTAGTAACAGACAAGCGAAGAGAAGTTCAAAATGGACATGACGGAACTTGGGTTGCCCATCCCGATTTGGTTCCCTTGGCCCAATCTGTTTTTGATAAATACATGCCTACTCAAAACCAGATTCATGTAAAAAGAGAAGATGTAAATGTAGTCGAAGAAGATTTACTGGCAGTCCCAAAAGGAACCATTACCGAAGATGGTGTTCGAAAAAACATCAGCATTTCGGTTCTCTATATCGCCTCTTGGCTCAACGGACAAGGCGCAGCTGCTTTACACCATTTAATGGAAGATGCCGCAACTGCTGAAATCTCAAGATCTCAATTATGGCAATGGCTTCAAAACGAAGTGATTTTGGACAACAACAAAACACTTACCGAAGATTATTATCACCGCTTGGCAATGGAAGAATTTGAGAAAATCAAAAAAATTGTCGGTGATGAAAACCACGAGAAACAAAACTATCATCTGGCAGAACAACTGCTCGACACTTTAGTAGTCAATGAAAATTTCATAGAATTTCTAACCCTAATCGGATATAAATACCTGTAAACATTAATTGCAAAATGTAAAAAACCATCCAAAATAAATAACCAACAAACGCTATTAAACAACGACCATGAAAACAACCGAGACAAGAATTCAAGAATTAGTTACCGACTGGATTACAAACCCAAGATGGAAAGGAATCGAACGACCGTACACCGCCGAAGAAGTTGTTAATCTTCAAGGATCTTATCAAATTGAACACAGCATTGCCAGAATGGGAGCAACCAAATTATGGAACAAACTCAATTCGCAAGATTTTGTGGCAGGATTGGGCGCACTTACAGGAAACCAAGCCATTCAAGAAGTGGAAGCTGGACTGGAAGCCATTTACCTAAGTGGCTGGCAAGTGGCAGCCGACGCCAATGTGGCGGGCGAAATGTACCCTGACCAATCCTTATATCCTGCGAACAGCGTTCCTTTGGTTGTGAAAAGAATCAACAACGCACTTTTGCGCGCCGATCAAATACAAGTGGTTAACGGAACAACTGACAAAAAGGACTATTTGGTTCCAATAGTTGCCGATGCCGAAGCCGGTTTTGGAGGTAATCTAAATGCGTTCGAGTTGATGAAATCGATGATTGAATCGGGTGCTTCTGGAGTTCATTTTGAAGATCAATTGAGCTCTGCCAAAAAATGCGGACATCTTGGAGGGAAAGTTTTGGTACCTACTCAAGAAGCCATCAATAAACTAATCGCTGCTAGACTGGCTGCCGATGTAATGGGAACACCAACGCTCATCGTTGCGCGAACTGATGCTGATGCTGCCAATTTATTGACCAGCGATATCGATCCGAGAGATGCCAAATTCATAACAGGTGAAAAAACAGCCGAAGGATTCTTCTATGTAAACTGTGGTGTGGAGCAAGGAATTGACCGCGGATTGAGTTATGCTCCATACGCCGATTTGATCTGGATGGAAACCAGCAACCCTGATTTGGCCTATGCCAAACAATTTGCTGATGCAATTCACAAAAAATTCCCTGGAAAAATGCTGGCTTACAACTGTTCGCCTTCATTCAACTGGGCGGCCAAATTATCCGTTGCCGAAATGGAAACTTTCAGGGAAGACTTGGCTGCTCTGGGCTACAAATTCCAGTTCATTACTTTGGCTGGATTCCACGCCTTGAACACCAGTATGTTCGAATTGTCCAAAGCTTACAAAGAAAGAGGAATGGCCGGCTATTCTGAATTGCAGGAAAGAGAATTCGCTTTGCAACAACACGGTTTCAAAGCCGTAAAACACCAAAATTTTGTTGGCACATCCTATTTTGATGCTGTACAAAACACTGTAACGACAGGAAAATCTTCTACAACAGCTATGAAAGATTCTACCGAAGTAGCGCAGTTTTAAATCTAAATACTTTTTTAATAAAGCACGGAGAACCCCCATTTCTTCGTGCTTTTTTTATTAACGGATAATTACAAAAATCATTCGGGCGTGACCCCATAAAGCAAAGGGCCTACTGATAATAYCGCTCATTAGGCCCTTTGCTTTATGCGGTCGGGCTATCACGAGCGCTATGGCGCCTTGCTCTATCCCTCACGCAAGTCGTAAAACAAGAACTTTAGTGCAAATAATTACTATTATACTGTAAGTTAGATTATCTCCATTTTCTTTTTAGGATCACAACAAAAATGCAAAATATCTCCCTTTAGCCCCGATAGCAGTGAAAATCCCACGCTTTTGGGCGTGGATTGCAACGAATAGCGGGACCAATGCCTACTAAAAATGCCTAATCTTTCTGCTTCAAAAAACAATAATAAACTCCCGTCTATTCAAAGCCATTATTAAAATCTTAAAAAAAACTATACATATACTAATTACATTCTTAAAGTTACTATTTTTGATGATTCAATACCTAAAATTGTTTTAAACTGAAGTTGCCACAATTTCAAATCACAAAATCAATAGAAAAGTGGCAATACCATATTCCAATAAAAAATTAATAAATACAAATACGTATGAAATACCACCAAATTGACAGCGCCCTTTTTATAAAAAACAGAGCAAAATTCATGGCTCAAATGAAGCCTAATAGTGTAGCAGTATTTAATTCTAATGATATTTATCCCGTTTCTGCAGATAGTACATTGCCATTTGCACAACACCGCGATATCTTTTATTTATCTGGTGTAGACCAAGAAGAAAGCATCTTATTACTTTTCCCGGATGCTCCTTATGAGAACCAAAGAGAAATGTTATTCCTAAAAGAAACCAGCGCTCATATTGCTGTTTGGGAAGGTGAAAAACTGACCAAAGACCGCGCTTTTGAAGTTTCAGGAATTAAAACTGTGTATTGGTTACAAGATTTCGAGAAAATCTTAAACGAAATGATGACATATTCTGATATTATGTACATCAATACCAACGAACATTATCGTGCTTCTGTTGAAACCGAAACCCGTGAAGCTCGTTTCATTAAATGGTGGAAAGACAAATATCCTGCACATCAAGTTGCAAAAAGCAACCCAATTTTGCAACGCATTCGTTCTGTGAAAGAAACCGAAGAAATTGATTTAATCCAGAACGCCTGTAACATCACCGAAAAAGGTTTCCGAAGATTGTTGTCATTCGTAAAACCAAACGTAACCGAGTACGAAATCGAAGCTGAATTGATCCACGAGTTCATTCGCAACCGTTCCAAAGGTTTTGCTTACACGCCTATTATTGCTTCAGGAAATAATGCCAATGTTTTACATTACATCGAAAACAACCAACAATGCAAAGCCGGTGATTTGATTTTGCTTGACGTTGCAGCCGAATATGCCAATTATTCCAGTGATTTAACACGAACTATTCCAGTTTCGGGACGTTATTCTGAGAGACAAAAGGCGGTTTACAATGCTGTTTTGAGAGTTAAAAACGAAGCAACCAAAATGCTTACTCCAGGAACTCTTTGGAAACAATATCATGTAGAAGTGGGTAAAATTATGACTTCAGAATTGCTAGGTTTGGGATTGATTGACAAAGCCGATGTTCAAAATGAAAACCCGGAATGGCCAGCGTACAAAAAATATTTCATGCATGGAACATCTCACCACATGGGATTGGACACGCACGATTACGGATTATTGCACGAGCCTATGAAAGCCAATATGGTTTTCACAGTTGAGCCTGGAATTTATATCCCTGCCGAAGGTTTCGGAATTCGTTTGGAAGACAATGTCGTGGTTCAGGAAAAAGGAGAACCTTTCAACTTAATGAGAAACATCCCGATTGAAGTGGAAGAAATCGAAAGTTTGATGAATTCTTAATTTATATGATAAAAAAAATATTCCTATTTGTCTTCCTATCTCTTTTTGGACACACATTTGCCCAAACCGATGGTTTTGCAAAAAACGAAGATTCCAGTCAAACCTATTATAAAATATTTAGCAAGGGTGCACCAATTTTAATAATAAATGGTGGCCCCGGAATGAATAGCAATGGGTTTGAACCTATGGCAAAAATTTTGGCAGAGAAATATCAAACCATTATTTATGACCAAAGGGGGACAGGAAAATCAACCCTTAAAGAATTAAACAACAAAACGATTACGATGAAATTAATGGCCGATGATATTGAGTCATTAAGAAAACATTTGAAAATTGAAAAGTGGACAATACTCGGTCATTCTTTTGGCGGAATGTTGGCTTCTTATTATGCCACAATTTACCCAAACAGTATTGATAAATTAATTTTGTCATCTTCTGGCGGAGTAGATTTGAGTTTGCTAAAAGGCGAAAACCTTATTGAAGCTGGCTTAAGCAAAATAGAGAAAGATTCTTTGAACTATTGGAATGACAAAATCGAAAAAGGTGACACGACTTACACTGCTAGGATTGGCAGAGGAAGAGCCATGGCGCCTGCTTATGTTTACGATAGAAAATTTGTCCCCATCATTGCCGAAAGATTAACACAAGGCAATTCGACCATAAATTCATTGTTGTGGGGTGATATGCAAAAAACAAATTTCGACTGCAAAAACAAGCTTTCCAATTTCAAGAATCCTGTTTTAATCATTCAAGGAAAGCAAGATATCATTAGCAAGGAAATTGGGGAAATTAGTTTAAAAGCATTTCCAAATTCAAAAATGGTGCTGCTTGAAAATTGCAAACACTATGGTTGGCTTGACGCAAAAGAAAAGTATTTTGACACAATTGAAGCTTTTTTAAAAAGTTAAACAATTGATTTTATAGATTTCAGAAACGGCTTTCAGTAATGGGAGCCGTTTTTTTGTTTCTATAAAATAAGTAAATGGAGTGCTAATCTCATTTATGATTCTTGTAACTTCACTTATGGTTCTTGCATTCTCATTTATGATTCTTGCAACTTCATTTACGGTTCTTGCAACTTCACTTATGATTCTTGCATTCTCATTTATAGTTCTTGCAACTTCATTTACGGTTCTTGCAACTTCACTTATGGTTCTTGCATTCTCATTTATAGTTCTTGCAACTTGATTTATGGTTCTTGCAATACCATTTACGGTTCTTGCAATCGGATTTTGATAGAGACATCTTTACAACTAGTACTTTGCCGGTTTGCCCTCCTTAATTAAGCTGTAACATTCTGAGTTTAAATTCGACTTATTCAAAAACTTAAATTAGAGAAATCATGCAAGCACACGAAATAGATTATCAGATTTTTGGAGAAGAAATGCAGTATGTGGAAATAGAATTGGATCCGCAGGAAATCGTAATTGCCGAAGCGGGCAGTTTTATGATGATGGAAAATAATATCCAGATGGAAACCATATTTGGAGACGGTTCTGCGCAATCAGGTTCGGGTGGTTTATTCGGTAAACTTTTGAATGCCGGAAAAAGAGTTCTTACAGGCGAAAGCTTATTCATGACAGCATTCCTGAATCAAGGCAACACCAAAAGCAAAGTTTCGTTTGCCTCTCCATATCCCGGAAAAATACTTCCGATTGATTTGACACAATTTCAAGGGAAATTTATCTGCCAAAAAAGTTCTTTCCTATGCGCTGCCAAAGGTGTTTCGGTTGGAATAGAATTCTCCCAAAAACTCGGTCGTGGTTTTTTTGGAGGTGAAGGTTTCATCATGCAAAAAATAGAAGGAGACGGAATGGCATTTGTACATTCTGGTGGAACAATGGCTAAAAAAGAATTAGCGCACGGTGAAGTTCTAAAAGTGGATACAGGTTGCATCATCGGATTTACAAAAGATGTCGATTATGATATTGAATTTATAGGCGGAATCAAGAACTCTATTTTTGGAGGAGAAGGTTTGTTTTACGCCACCTTGAAAGGACCGGGAACAGTTTACATCCAATCATTGCCTTTCAGTAGATTGGCAGACAGGATCATTGCATCGGCACCAAGATCAGGAGGAAGCGGTCGTGATGAAGGAAGTTTATTGGGCGGAATCGGAAATCTTTTGGATGGGGATAATCGATTTTAAGCTTTTATAAATAAAAAATCATATACGGCTTTCAGGAATGGGAGCCGTTTTTATTTTATAAAACGAAAAAGGAATCTCCACCAATGAAAATTTCACGACTAAATTCTCGATGAATATTTTCAATATCTAATTTGACAAAATAAAGCCGACCCATCTTGTTCATTTCAATAACAACATTCTTATCTATTATATTGAATAAATTTTTCAATTTATGTTCTCTGTCATGAGCACTGTGATAAAATATGCATATTTTAGAATTTGCACTTAAGTCAAATTCTAAAAACTTAAATAAGTCTAAAATATATACTTTATCTGATTCATCCAAAGAATGCCCTATTATATAAAAAATTGTCTCATCAAGTCCGCTTTTTTTATCCGGTATCTCAATAAACTTTCTATTAGAGTTTTTCTTTATCCTTTGATAATATTTAGTAAAATCATATGCTTTAGTTTTTTTGACGTCTTGTGATATCTCACTTACCCCAAACACTAAATTTTGACTACTACAATCTTCATTTATTTCTCCATGTAAATAAACGACTTTTGATTTATCAACTTTATACACATTTTCAAATGTAGGAGTATAATTAAATGTGTAAATCTCATTCATTAAATGAAATGGAATTTCCAATTTCTGTCTTATTTCAACATAGAAAACACTTACAACATCAACTAAATAACGATTAAAAATTACAACAAAATCCTCAAATGATTTTGCCAAATCTTCCAACATTTTTTTTATATCAAGAACTTTTTTTCGTCTGTTAATGTATCTTTCATTTAAGCTAAAAGGAATTTGACCAACAGATTTCTTTTGTATTATTTGAAACAATTCAAAATCTGTAAAGGCAAATAAATGATCTTCAAATGCGTTATTTTCCACAGATCTTTTATCCTCATGCTTATTAAATATTACAAATTGATTCAAAATATTTTCAATTTCCATTTCAAAATCAATCCAAGTATCTATTTCTAAAATATCTTTGAAATGTTTATACCAAAGATTGGTCTCTAGAAGTTGTTTTATTCGATTTAATTTTTCATAACTGAATTCAATATTAATCGAATTGTAATTTTCTTCTAATGAATTATAGTCAGATGGATATCTTTCTTTAAATACCTTCCCAAATAATTCTTCAAAAGACACATTAGTACCATATATATTGCCTTCAATGGCCATCATTATTGAAATGAAATGCCCATATTTTGTTGGCAAATGATGAAATAAATCAAATCCATTCCCTGTAATTAAAATTTTAGCCATATTCTAAAATGCTTTCTTCAAATATAGCATTTAGGAATTTAAAAAATTAATTTTGCAATTGTAATCTATCAACATAAACCTTATCCCATTGGAAACACTTCTCTACAAAAACACACAAATTTCATACTCAGATACTGGAAAAGGAACTGCAGTAGTTTTGTTGCACGGTTTTTTGGAAAACAAAACCATGTGGGATGCTTTTATTAATGAATTAAGTAAAAAAAATAGAATCATAACCATCGATTTATTGGGACACGGGGAAACCGAAAGTTTAGGATATATCCAAACGATGGAAGAAAACTCCGATATGGTTCACGAAGTTTTATCCAAATTACGAATTCGAAAAGCCATTCTTGTGGGACATTCCATGGGAGGATACGTTGCTTTGGCTTTCGCCGAATTGTATCCCGAAAAAATGAAAGGATTAGTATTGCTCAACTCTACCTCTAAGGAAGACAGCCCCGAAAGAAAGAAAAACAGAGACCGGGCCATCAAAGCCGTTAAGAAAGATTACGAAACCTTCATCAGACTTTCCATTGCCAATTTATTTAGCGAAGACAATAGAGAAATTCTAAGTAATGAAATTGAAGGTGTAAAAATTCAAGCTATAAAAACTCCTCTACAAGGAATCGTAGCTTCACTTGAAGGAATGAAAATACGTAAAGACAGAGAGTTTCTTTTACATACAACTACCTATCCCAAATTATTAATTCTAGGCAAAAAAGATCCTGTTCTTAATTACGTAGAAAACCTGGAACAAATAAAAAACACAGATGTTGAATTGGTCACTTTTGCAGATGGTCACATGAGTTCTATTGAAAATCAAGATGAATTACTTATTGTTTTAGCTTCTTTTATAAAATCAATCTAAAGCATCCCTTCTTTCAAATATCCTTTTTCTACAAGTTCTTCTTTACAAAGCAGATGATGTGCCTTACCTTCTTTGAGCAAAACCAATTTGTTTGACACTTTGATTACATTTTCGTAGTTATGATCAGAAATAATAACGCCCTTAGTTTTTGAATTCTCAACTATTAATTGATTCACTTTCTCAACCATCAAAGGGGACAAACCATTATAAGGTTCATCTAACAAAACAAATTTTGAGGAATTATTGAGGATCATTTTAATTTCTAAATACCGTAATTCCCCTCCGGACAAATGGGAAACCTTCTTATCTAACATTGTGGCAATGATTTTATCTGCACAAAACTCCAAAATCCTCTCCTTCGGAACTGATAATTGTATCGCTTTTTTAACCGAAAACACTTTGGGAATGCAATTATCCTGAGGCAAATAACTGATTTCATCAAGTAAGTCCTTAGTCTTGGTTTTTACATGACCATCAATTCTAACAAACTTAAAATCGGCAGAAGTAATCCCAAAAATAATTTTCAGAAAAGTCGATTTACCCGAACCATTTCTCCCAAGAAGACCAATGATATCTTTTGTTTTGCATTTTAAATAAACATCCGACAATATATTTTTGTTGTCAAAAGATTTTTGAACGCTATCAATCTCTAATAAATGATTTTTCAAAATAACTTTTTTATCAAATTAAAAACAAAAGAGCAAACTGCCAAAAAAACAAAAGTAAAACACCATGAATAAAACCAAAGCTGTATTTTGGAAATTTTATTATTGAAATAAAACACGTACTCGTTTTTAGCATTAACTTCTTTGAAAAGCAAACTTAAGCCAAAGCCAAAAGTTAGAACTGAGTAATTAAAAGCTATCAATCCTCCAAAAAGAAAAACAAAAAAACTACCCGCAAAATTAATCGCAAGCGTGCTTTTAAAAAACTCAAATAGATTATTCCATTTTCTACTCATTCCGTTATATAATTTTCTCCTCAAAAGGAATTGTCACATCCAATATCTCATTCAATAACAAAACAATTTGTTCCAAATAATTTGATTGGATTTCAATATTAATAGTAGCAGTACTCTCTTTTTCTTCTTTAAAATTGAAAGGTAAAAAACCTGATTTTAAGTTTTTAAAAGAAATAATTCCCGCCTCAATAGGTTTTCCATTGGCGTTTTTCTCATACATATAGGCATACGCCAAAACCTGAATGATTTTGTCATTTTTGATATCATCCGTCAGTCCTCTCCAAGATTTAAGAGTAACATTAGTTTTTTCTACTTTACCTGTTTTGTAGTCAATAATTCTAATAATCCCGTTTCGTTCTTCAATTCTGTCCACATTACCTTTAATCAAAACAGGAAAAGGTAAACTAGGATGTTCAACCATTCTTTCAAAAGTCTTTTCAAGCTCCAGAATCTTTATCGCATCACCTTTTTTAATACTCTCCAACTCAACTTTCAGAAAATTGAATACATTACGCTTAGCCACTTCAAAGGCCAATAAATTTCTTCCCTTTTTAATTTCCCCTTCTTTGTATACTACTTTAAATTGGATCAAGACTTCGGAGTCAATCTTCTTAATACAATTTTCAATATCTATTTCTGAAATAAACTTACCAATAAACGGTTCAAACAAAACCTTTAAAGTCTCGTGAATAATAGTTCCCAAAGTATTCAAGGCAATATTCTCCTCTACCTCTTCAACTTCACTAATTCTCAAAATCTTTTGAAAATAAAACTGAATCGGATTACGTATATAACTCGTCAATGCTGACGGAGAAAATCCCTTTTCGGCTATTTCTTTCAAACGCAACATCACCTTCTCCGATTTTGGGATTACCATTGGTGAATAAGCCGTGTCTGGCAAAACTGCATTATAAATTTCGTGGGTTAAAGTGTGGTTACGTTGTTTCTCTACTTCTAATTGGGTAATAAAACGGCTTTTCTCACCTGCGTCCAGACCTTCACTTTCTGTATTATACAGCAAATAAATGTTTTTGGCACGTTGCAATAAATGATAAAAGTGATAGGTATAAATCGCGTCTTTCTCTTTGAAAGTGGGTAATCCCAATTCACGTTTCACATCATAAGGAATAAAAGAATTTTGCGATTTACCAGCTGGAAATTTGCCCTCATTCATAGAAGTTATAATCACGGTCTCAAAATCCAAAACCCTACTTTCAAGAACACCCATAATCTGTAATCCATTTAAAGGTTCCCCTTCAAAAGAGACTTCAGCTAAATCAATTACTTGCTTGTAAATTGCATACAAAGTATCAATTGTATCAATTTCTTTGTGTTTTGAATAGTAATTAATCAGTTTATTAATCACTTTAAAAATAGCATAAACAAAAGTTTTGGCTATTTTTTCCTCTTCATTTTCATTACTCAAATTATTCTTAACCTTTAGCAACAAACTAGAAATCACCTCTAAAACAGCAATAGAACCATTCTCCCATTTTTGGAATACAAGCAAAAATAAATCACTTGAATTATCATTTAATTCCAATAATTTATGATGACTGATAAAAGTGTAGTTATTTTTATTAATAATCCCAACCAAAGCACTTGTATTGGCATAAGGTTCAATTAACGGATGCGTCAATATATCCAACACATCTTTATAATAAAAAACATAGCTACTATTGCTCCTGGACAATGCATTGGTGTGCATTTTAAACAATTTGGCTATCAGAATTTGAGCTGGGTTATTTTTACTGGAATATCCCATAGTGATATTCAAAGCTCCTACAGTATTGGGTAGAGAATACAATAGCGGAATTAATAGATTCTCTTCTCCCAAAACAATAGCCACCTTATCAAGTGTTGTAGTTGGATTTTCAATGTTTATTTTTTCTATAATACTCCCAGCAATCTTGGCTTGACCAATGGTTTTTGGGGTTCCAATGACTTGAATATTTTTTGTAGCCGAAAAATCATCCACAATCCATTCAAAAGGGTGTGACTTATAATGTTTCCAACTTTCTTTAAAACGGCGTACAAATAAACCCGCATCATGGTAAGGATCATTTAGGAACGTTTGATCAGCATCCCAGTATATTTTGGCCTGATCTGAAGCGACAAGATGCTGAATTATTTTTTCCTCAGAAGCATTCAAAGCATTAAAACCGGCAAAAACAAATTGTTTGCCTTGAATTGATTTTGAAAAATCATTTATGTTCTTTACCGCTTCGCGATAAATCAACCCTTGATAACCGACTCCCTTTTTAAGCAAATGTTCATAAAGAGATTGGTAATATTTGGGTAACAATTTCCAGAAATCAATATAGTTTTCGAGCAACTGGGTTTTGTTTTCTACCTCAATTCCCCATTTCTTGATATCCTCAATATCTTTTAAGTATGACAAGACATGATCTGGATCTAACAAATAACGATCTATTTCATTAAAATCTTGAAGTAAAGTTTTAGCCCAATTGGCAAAAAGCTCAAATGTCTGCTGATTCTTTTTTTCCGTAATGGATAGATATACTTCAAAAAACTCAAATAGTAATTCTATAGGATCAATAGCTCTTATCTCTGCAATGTTTTGCACAAAATCTTCTATGCTTATAATTTCTGGTGAAAATATATTTTCCTCCGTTTGTTTTTTTAGTGCTTCAACTAGAAATATTTTGGCCCGTTTGTTAGGCAAGACCACGATAGTATCACTAATTACATTATGATACTCTGTCAATATAACCGTTGCAATTTTATCTAAAAAAGAATTATTTGTCATTTTATAAATATAAAAAAAGCCATTCAATTAAGAATGGCTTTTTAAAATTATTTAGATAATAGATTACAATTTACCTTCGTATATTGAACCTATGTGTCTAATTTCAGTTCTTCTGTTCAATGCTCTACCTTCTTTAGTTTTGTTAGTAGCAACTGGTTTAGATGAACCGTAACCAGCTGAAGTTAAGTTAGCAGGGTTAACACCTTTTTCAATTAATTTATCCATAACAACTTTAGCTCTAGCCTCAGAAAGTTTTTGGTTTAATTTAGCACTACCAGTGTTATCTGTGTGACCTTCGATAGCAAATTTAGCGTTAGGGTAGTTTTTAAGGATTTCTTTGATTGCTTCCAATCTTCCATCTGTAGCTCCTTTATCAGCAGTCTCTAGTACAGCTTTACCAGTTACGAAGTAAACTGCTCTAGCTTGTACTTTAAGCTCTTGTAATACTTGTTCAGTTACTTCTGGACATCCTTTGTTACTAGCAGGACCAGCTACTGTAGGACAAGCATCATCTTTATCTAATACACCATCTTTATCAGCATCCAAATCAGGACATCCACCATTTGAAGCTGGACCAGCTACTGTAGGACATTTGTCTGAAGCATCAGTAACACCGTCACCATCTGTATCAGGACAACCTTGGAATTGTTTCAATCCAGCTACTGAAGGACAAGCATCATCAGGATCTGCTACACCGTCTCCGTCTGTATCAGGACATCCGTTAAATTCAGCTGGACCAGCAACAGTAGGACATTTATCTTTTGAATCTTCGATACCATCAGCGTCTGTATCAGGACAACCGTTGAATTGTTTCAAACCAGCAACTTCTGGACAAGCATCATCTTTATCATAGATTCCGTCTCCATCAGTATCTTTAGCTCCAAACTTGAAAGTTAAACCAGCAGAATATTGAGTGTAAGAAGGTGCATCTGGAGTACCAATTGCACCTGGATAATTTCTGTCTCCGAAAGATTTTTTGTATGTACCTAGTAAAGAAAGACCTACATTTTCAGTAAACCAGAAATTCACTCCAATTCCAGGGTTTACAGTTCCGTAACTCTCATCACCTAGGAAAGTATAACCTCCACCAACACTTAATGTAGGCTCAACTACTTTAGATTTGATTAATTCCATAAAACTGTAAGTAACCGTTGCGTCAACACCATAGTACATCAAATCTCCTGGATTTACTGCTACGTAATCATTAGGTCCATTCCAAGTTTTCCCAGCAACAGGTATAACAAATTTATCAATTTGGTTGATAGATCCCGTAAGTCCTACAATAAAACCACTTCCTACGTATCTTGAAACGTTGATGTAAGAAACTGAAGGTAGAATGTTCCAGTTATCACTTACCATAAAAGGTTGGTCAAAATGACTCATAAAGTCTTCGCCAGCACTAGATCTGTAGTCAATCGCGTTTACTCCAAAACCGATAGCCCATTTATTGTTACTGTCCTGTGCTTGAGAGCTTAACCCCATCACCATCGTTACAGCAACTAAAAGTTTGTTAAGATGTTTCATACTTGTTATTTTTAATTACAATTAGTTAATTTGAAACAAAAGTAGGACGATTTTCTGTAACAACAAAATAAAATGTTAAATAAAACACTTCGTAAACACAAAATTTAACAATTATATTACAGCAAGTCTCTTACCTACAGTCACAAAAGCATCAATTGCTTTATCTAAATGTTCTTTTGAATGTCCCGCAGATAATTGGACTCTTATTCTAGCTTTGTCTTTAGGCACCACTGGAAAAAAGAAACCTATGACATAAACTCCTTCTTTTAAAAGTTCATTAGCCATATTTTGAGCTAATTTTGCATCATAAAGCATCACTGGAACTATAGCCGAATCACCTTCTACTATATCAAAGCCTGCTTTTTTCATTCCTTCTTTAAAGTAATTGGTATTCCATTCCAATTGATCTCTAAGTGTAGTATCCTTTTCTAACAACTCAAATACCTTGATTGATGCTCCCACAATAGCCGGAGCGAGTGAATTTGAAAACAAATAAGGTCTAGAACGTTGACGTAACAACTCTATTATTTCTTTTTTGGCAGTTGTATAACCTCCCATAGCACCTCCTAAAGCTTTTCCTAAGGTGCCAGTAATAATATCGACACGCCCCATTACTCCTTTAGCTTCCAGAGTTCCTTTTCCAGTTGCACCAATGAATCCTGCTGCGTGACATTCATCAACCATAACCAATGCATCGTACTTATCGGCTAGATTACAGATTTTATCTAAAGGTGCCACAACTCCATCCATAGAAAAAACACCATCTGTAACTATTATTTTAAAACGAGCTCCCGCTTCATTAGCTTTAATCAATTGCTGTTCCAAATCTTCCATATTGCTATTCTCATAACGATAACGAGCAGCTTTACACAAACGCACTCCATCTATTATAGATGCATGATTCAAACTATCCGATATAATAGCATCATTTTCTCCAAACAAAGGCTCAAACACACCTCCATTAGCATCAAAAGCCGCAGCATATAATATAGTATCTTCTGTTCCATAAAAATCGGCTATCTTTTTTTCCAATGTTTTATGAATATCCTGTGTTCCACAAATAAAACGTACCGATGACATCCCGAAACCATGAGTATCCATTGCATCTTTCGCAGCTTGAACTACTTCAGGATGTGACGACAATCCTAAATAATTATTAGCACAAAAATTTAAAACTGTTTCTCCTGTCGAAATGGTAATTTCTGCTCCTTGGGCAGAAGTTATAATTCTTTCTTTTTTAAAAATTCCGTTTTCTTCAATAGTTTGAAGCTCTGATTGTAAGTGTTGTTGAATTTTACCGTACATTTTATTAGATTTTAAATCTTAAAGTTTAAAGACAGATAAGCCATAAACTTCGCTATTTGACAATTATTTATTTTTCTACAAATGTACTACATCGATTTCGACTCCTATGTACACAAGTGCTTTTTTTAATACTTTGAATCCCATTTTCTCAATAGCCATTTGATAATTTTCCAATTGATACTTATATTTTGGATTAGGAAGACCCGTTTTATAGTCCAATAAAAAAACTTCTTTGGCTTTATTAATTACAATTCGATCCGGTTTAACAGTACCTCCTTCTTTTTGAATGATTGTTTTTTCATTCAAAACTTCATTTCCTTCAGCAAAATGTTCTACTAAATCTTGATGATTTACTATTTCAATAATTGCATTATAAACAATGTCTTTTTGAAGTATTGTAATCAATCCGTTTTCAATCGCTTTGTTAATTGCCAATTCCACATCTCCTTTTGTTGCTATAAATGAAAGTATTTCATGTATCACATTACCAAACTCAATAGCTTCCAATTGATGTGTACCCCACATCAATGCTTCTCTTTGTGCAATTTTTATGTTTTTTGGATTCAGCATCTCCGAAACAACAGGAATATTTTTGGAAGTATCAATGTGTTTGGATTTTTCAGATAATTTAGTTTGATGTCCAAATTTATATTCGAGTTGGTTTTCATCATAAACCCCTTGCTGTATTAAATATTTTATAAAAAATGAAGCCATATTACTTGGATATTCCCCATCTTTTCTTGGTTTAATATTTTGAGAAATGACATACAGCTGCTCTTCAGCCCTGGTTAAAGCCACATACAATACATTAATGTTATCCAACAATTCTTCCTGCTTTTTTAGGTTATAAACTGTAGAAGCTTCTTCTCCAAATTCTTCAATTGCACTACTGTTGTCAACTAGCACTTTTGGCATATCAAAATCTTGTTTTTCCGAGTTAAGCCATAATTTATCTTTCGGTTTTCTATTATAATCTTCTTCGGCAAAAGGCATTATTACAACTGGAAATTCTAGTCCTTTTGATTTATGGATGGTCATTATACGAACAGCATTTGTGCCTTCTGGAGAAGGAATGCTGAACTTCTCAGCGTTTTTATCCCAATAATTCAGAAAATCTGAAATTCCCGCCTGATTACGAACATCGCGTTCGAGAACTATGTCAAGGAAATATTGAACATAAGCCGTTGCTGACGATTGCATCTCTTTATTTTCATTAGTTTTCAAAAACTTCGAAATGATAATCTCAACAGCTTCGTACAATGATTTTTTTCTAATGTTTTGAAAAGAAAGTTCTATGTTACAGTTTTCAAGCCATTTTTCGAAAGTTCCTTCCTCTTTCAATTCCATTCCTTTGGCTATAAAATCATGAACAGGTAATTCATCTTGTTTATTTTGTGCCAAATATTGCAAAAAGTTGGCCTTTGACTCCAAATCCGAACTATTCTTCAAATATTTTAAAATGTGAATAATCAATCGGACTTCGGTTGCATTTTGAATCATCAATGTTTCAGAGGACAAAAGCGGAATGCTTTGCTCTGTTAAATAATTGGCAACAGCAATTCCCTGGCTTCTTTTTCGAGTCAGAATCACAATGTCTTTGTATTCAAAACCTTCTTTTACAACTTTCTGAATAGTGTTTAATGTAGCCAAAACATACAAATCCGTTTTGTCTAAAGTCTCTTCATCTTCTTCTGAAGATTCAATTTCCGGCAAAAAAGAAATATTCACATAACCGCCTACTTTATTATTTATCTTCTGGCGACTATGGTTTTCGTATAAATCCTTATAATCTGCATTACTAAATTCATTGGACAATAATTGAAAAAAGTCATTATTGAACTCAATTACTTGAGAATAACTTCTATAATTTTTATCTAAATGTTCTAGTTTTTTTTCCGGATTGCTGAATGGATTTTGATCTTTACTCAACTCAATAAACTGCTCCGCCTTACCGCCACGCCAACGGTAAATGGATTGTTTTGGATCGCCAACAATCATTAAAGTTCCTTTTTGCCCCGAATCGTCTTGACCAGAAAGCGCATTATCAATAAGCGGAATCAGATTTTGCCATTGCATTTCGGAGGTATCCTGAAATTCGTCAATAAAAAAGTGACGGTAACGCTCCCCTAATCGCTCATATATAAAAGGAGCGGGCTGATTTTGAATCTCGCGGTGAATAATCGCATTGAACTCGGTTATCGAAAGTACATTTTGTTCGTTTTGAATTTTTGCCAATTCATTACTAACTGTATTTAATAACGATAAAGGAGTGATGTTTTTCAAAAAGGCTTTATAGAAATTTCTCTTTTCGAAGTTTTTATAAATATCTGAAAGACTTTTCAATAAATCGGGAATGATGTTTTCTATTAATGCACGGTCTTTTGCCGTTTTATTGATGGCAATATCGTCGAACTCGCGAAACATCTTGTTTTTGGGATTAAATTTTCCATCAGCTATACTTTGAAGATGATTAGGAAAAGTTCCTCTTGAAAATGATTTTAAATCAATTACATTTTTATCAACTAGCAATAATAGTTCACTGGCAAGGCTTGCATTTTCTTTTTCCAAATCTTTACAGACTTGAACTAATTTTTCTTTTACGGCTATAAAGTCACTGATCGATTTATCATGAAAATGAGTAATCTCATTTCGGTTATTTTCATTCAGTACTAATTTTCCCGTTTCCAAAATTTCACGCGAGATATCCCAAGATTTATCATCATCGGTTTTTTCCATCGTGAAATCGATGAGCAATTTAGTCAAAGTTTCATCTTCTCCCGCTTGCGCAATAATGGCATCAACCGCTTCGATTAGCAGATTTTCGGTATCTAGAGTCACCTCGAAAGTCATAGGTAATCCTAAATCATGCGCAAAAGCACGAATTACCTTGTGTGTAAATTTGTCAATCGTGGATATATCAAAAGCAGCATAATTATGAATAATATGCTTGATTATTTGCTGAGACTTGGTTTTAATCTGAATTATCGAAAGTCCAGTATCTAATGATATGTCCTGCATTAAATCCGATGCTTTGGAATTAGGTTCGTCTTTGGCAAATTCGGATAAACTGCCTACGATTCGGCTTTTCATTTCATGCACCGCTTTGTTGGTAAACGTTATAGCCAGAATATTTCGGTAAGCATCATTCTTGTTAGCCGTGAGGATTATCTTCAGGTATTCTTTTACAAGAGCATACGTTTTTCCAGAACCTGCAGAGGCATCGTATATGGCGAAAGAAGGTCTTTCCATTTGGATTTTAGATTTTTGATTAACGATTTTAGATTTCTGATTTACACGAATGTTCTTGAAATCCTGAATGCCTTAGCCCTGATAGAAGCGGTATCCTTTTTCTTGCTCCTTTAGCAAGAAAAAGATACAAGCGGATAGCAGGAAATAGCTCCTAATTACTCGGATTTAAACAATCAGAATTGTATTATCATTTTATTTGATGAAATTATAACGAAATAGAATTTTCAATTCCAAAGTTAAATGTTTAATTTTGAATAAATATTTATAAATCATTAAACAACTATATTATGGCTTTTGAATTACCACAATTACCTTATGCGTATGACGCATTAGAACCTCATATTGATGCTCGTACAATGGAAATTCACCATTCAAAGCACCACAATGCTTATACAACAAATTTGAATGCAGCTATCGCTGGAACTGATTTGGAGGGAAAAACTATTGAGAATATCTTAATTAACCTTGATAAAACTAATGCTGCGGTTCGCAATAATGGTGGTGGGTTCTACAATCACAATTTGTTTTGGACTGTTATGTCTCCAAACGGTGGTGGATTGCCAACTGGGGAATTGTTAGCTGCTATCGAAAGTTCTTTTGGGACTTTTGAAGAATTTAAAGCAAAATTTGCTAAAGCTGGTGCAACACAATTTGGTTCTGGATGGGCTTGGTTATGTGTACAAAAAGGTGGTAAACTTGACGTTTGCGGAACTCCTAATCAAGATAATCCATTAATGCCGGAAGTAGGTTGTGGTGGAACTCCAATTTTAGGAATGGATGTTTGGGAACATGCTTATTACTTGCATTACCAAAACAGAAGACCAGACTATATTGAAGCTTTTTTCAATGTAATTAACTGGACAGAAGTATCTAGACGTTTTGCTTTAGAGAAATAAGAAGAACGATAATAAATCCATACATTATAGACGAATAGACTGAAAAGTTTATTCGTCTATTTTTTTGACCTATACTTTTCCTATTCTCTCAATTCTGTTTTGTTTTATGGGACTTTATTCCAATAAAAAAGGTGAAATGTTACTTTCACCCTTTTTGCCCCAAATCTACCATAAACTTAACCTACTAAAAATTATGGTAGTCAAATATACGTTGAAATAAACTGTTTTTATACTATTTCCGATGAATGCCCTAAATACTCGTTGAATTGATAATTTATTGATTATCAATTAATTAAATATAACTTTATTCCAATAAAAAAGGTGAAATATTACTTTCACCCTTTTTGCCCCAAATCTACCATAAACTTAACCTACTAAAATTATGGTAATCAAATATACGTCGATAATCACCTTATTGAAAATATTTTCGATGAATGTCGAAAATATACGACCATCAACTAATTTATTGATTTTCAGAATATTTGACTTGTTATTTTACTCTTAATTTATTATTAAAAAGCAAAATTTGATTTTATTCCAATAAAAAAGGCGAAATGTTACTTTCGCCCTTTTTGCCCCAAATCTACCATAAACTTAACCTACTAAAAATTATGGTAGTCAAATATACTTTTACATTTCTTCCTTTTAAAATAAATTCGATAAATATCCAAAATACTCGATTATTGACTAATTTATTGATTTACAGAATATTTAATATTTTTTAAACAAACTATTTCTCTGACAAACTTATGCTATATGACCTAAAACTTGACTTTATTCCAATAAAAAAGGTGAAATGTTACTTTCACCCTTTTTGCCCCAAATCTACCATAAACTTAACCTACTAAAATTATGGTAGGCAAATATACTTTGAGTTTTATAACTTTGAAAATAAAGTCGATAAAACACATACAAACCCGTTTATCTGCAATATTAATTAATATGCTCTTGCATCTTTACCTTCATAAAAATTCATAAAAGCCCTGTTAACCACACGATTACCTCCTGGAGTAGGATAATCACCAGTAAAATACCAATCTCCTAAATTTTTTGGACAAGCAACATGCAAATCTTCAACAGTTTGAAAGATAATTTTTACTTCTGCGTTAATTTCAGGTGAACTTAGCATTTCGGCAATTTTATCTGAAATCTCTTGAGGAGCAAATGGTTCGTATATAGCTGTAACATAATTTACAACATCATTGTCGTGATAATTTTCCTGAGCTTTACACTTAGTATAAACATCATCAACGATATGGTACAAGTTTCTTTCTTTCAACAGCTCCAATGCTGCTCTAAAAGCAACAAGTCCTTCCAGTTTTGCCATATCAATTCCATAACAATCTGGAAACCTTATTTGCGGTGCTGACGAAACAATTACAATTCTCTTTGGATTCAAACGATCCATCATTTTGATAATACTCATTTTAAGAGTTGTCCCTCTTACTATACTATCATCAATTATTACAAGGTTGTCTGTTGGTTTTATTACTCCATAAGTCACATCATAAACGTGAGCCACCAAATCGTCTCTACTACTGTCTTCGGTAATAAAGGTTCTAAGCTTAGCGTCTTTAATAGCTACTTTTTCAGTTCTAATTTTTACAGAAAGTAATTCTTCTAAAGAGTCTACTGTTAATGTGTCTTTATTTTCAAGAATAAAATTTTTCTTTCTTTGATTTAAAAAGTCTTGAGCAGCTTCCACCAATCCGTAGAAAGAAGTTTCTGCTGTATTTGGAATATAGGAGAAAACCGTATTATCAGTATCATTATCAATAGACTCTAATACTGCCGGCAAAATAAGCTTTCCTAAATTCTTTCTTTCCTGATAGATTTCGGCATCACTACCTCTTGAAAAATAAATACGCTCAAATGAACATGCTTTTTTAACAGTTGGAGTAAGAATCTCTTTCATAGAAACATCTCCATTTTTCTTTATGATTAATGCACTTCCTGGATCAATTTCTTTTACTTTATCGAAAGGAATATTAAAAACCGTTTGTATTACAGGTCTTTCAGATGCTACGACAACAATTTCATCATCTTGATAGAAATAAGCAGGACGAATTCCTGCTGGGTCTCTGAAAACAAATGCATCTCCATGACCCAATAAACCGGCCATAGCATATCCACCATCAAGATTTTTTGCTGAACGTGAAAGTATTTTTGCAATATCTAAACGATCTGCAATAACTGGTGAAGCTTCTCTTTTAGAATAACCCTCAGCTTTGCAATCTTGGTACAACTGCATCACTTCTTTATCTAAAAAATGACCAATTTTTTCCATTACCGTAACTGTATCGGCCATTTCTTTTGGATGCTGCCCCAATTCAACTAGATTCTCAAAAAGTTCTTTAACATTGGTCATGTTAAAATTCCCTGCCAAAATCAAGTTTCTGTGCATCCAATTGCTTTGACGCAAAAATGGGTGAACACTTTCGATACTGTTTTTACCAAAAGTTCCATAACGAACGTGTCCTAAAAACAATTCACCTATATAAGGAATATTAGCTTTTAATTCTGACATATCATCCGCGTATTCTGGATGGGCTGTCATTTCTTCGTTTATTCTATCATTTATTTGTTTGAAAACATCTTGAATCGGTTGCGCATGATTGGAACGTACGCGACTGATGTATCTCTCCCCAGGCTCCACATCCATTTTGATACTTGCAAAACCGGCACCATCTTGACCTCGATTGTGCTGCTTCTCCATCATCAAATACATTTTTTGGATACCATAGAAAGCAGTTCCGTACTTTTCTTTATAGAATTCAAGGGGTTTTAAAAGTCTAACTAAAGCTATTCCACATTCGTGTTTTAAAGCGTCGCTCATTGTTTTATTGTTTGTAGTTATTGGTATTTAATGATGTTTCAATTCTTATTATTCTAATCAAATACGATGCAAATTCGTACTCTTTCTTATAAATATTGACTGTACTAATTAAAAAAAGCCTCATATAGAGGCTTAAGAACTTTATAATTCTATTTCAAACTGGGTCAGAGACTTGAACTGTTTCAATCTTGAGACCACTTCTTCTTTATCTAAATCAACCATTCGTTCCGTTCCAAATTTCTCTACACTGAAAGAAGCTAAATTAGAACCATGGATTATTGCATTTTTCATATTGTCGAAAGAAACATTTTCGCTCTGTGTAATAAATCCTGAAAAACCACCAGCAAAAGTATCTCCTGCTCCTGTTGGATCAAAAACCTCTTCTAACGGTAATGCCGGAGCAAAGAAAATTTCTTCACCATGAAACAATAAAGCCCCATGCTCTCCTTTTTTGATTACCACATATTTTGGTCCCATTTCGTGAATTTTTGCAGCTGCCTTTACCAAAGAATATTCTCCTGAAAGCTGACGTGCTTCTTCATCATTTATTGCAATAACATCTACTCTTTTGATGATTGCCAATAATTCTGGTAAAGCACAATCCATCCAAAAGTTCATGGTATCCAAAACCACTAATTTTGGTTTTGTTTCCATTTGGTCCAAAACACTGCTTTGTACTAATGGATGCAAGTTACCCAACATCACAATTTCGGCATTTTTATAGTCTTGAGGAACTTTAGGTTGAAAATCGGCCAGTACATTAAGTTCTGTAACCAAAGTATCTCTTGAATTTAAATCGTTGTGGTATAATCCGCTCCAGAAAAAAGTTTTACCTCCTTTAACAACTTCGATACCTGAAATATCAATATTTCTATCTGTCAACAAGTCTAGATATTCTTGCGGAAAATCGTCACCAACTACAGAAACTATAGCTGATTGAACATTAAAAAAAGAAGCTGATAACCCTATATATGTTGCTGCTCCTCCTAAAATTTTATCTGTCTTTCCAAAAGGAGTTTCAATTGCGTCGAAAGCTACTGTTCCAACAATCAATAATTTATTCATTAGGTGTGTTTCGAATTAGGGTGCAAAGATAGTCCATAAGTTGCAATATTGCAAAGGGTCAGACTATCAAAGTTTTCATAAAAATTTACCTTCTTCTTTTTCATAAAAAGCATCAATAGATAGTTGCTTTTGCATGGAAGCCATAACCGCCAATTCGTCGCATCTTTCGTTTTGGACATGGTTATTATGCCCTTTAATCCACTTGAAATCCACTTTATGTTTTCTATAGATAACTAAGAAGCGCTTCCATAAGTCGGGATTTTTTTTTCCTGCAAAACCTTTCTTCTCCCAACCAAAAACCCATTTTTTTTGTACAGCATCCACAACATACTTTGAATCAGAAATTACCAAAACAGCTGTATTTTCTTTTTTTAATTTTTCTAAACCCACAATAACACCTAGCAATTCCATTCGGTTATTGGTTGTATATCTAAAGCCCTCGTAAAATTCTTTTTTATAAGGTTTGCCCACCCATTCCATGACCACTCCATAGCCACCATTTCCAGGATTGCCTTTGGCAGCACCATCCGTATATATATGTACGTCGTATTCCAAAGTATAGAATTAGAGATTAGAAGTTAGAAGCTTTTCAATAATCACAGGAAAATATTCTTGTTCCAGTGCATGGATTTTCACTGCTACCGATTCTGGGGTATCACCTTCTGAAAGAGCTACACTTTCTTGAAATATAATATTACCTTCATCATAGTTTTCATTTACATAATGAATGGTAATCCCTGTTTCTTTTTCATTATTTTCGACTACAGCTTTATGGATATGCATACCATACATCCCCTTTCCACCAAATTTTGGTAATAGTGCCGGATGTATATTTATTATGCAATTTGGATAAGCTTCAATCAAATTTTCGGGAAATTTTAGTAAAAAGCCAGCCAAGACTATCAAATCAGGTTGAAAATCATTAACTTTTTGTAATGTTTTTCCTAAATTTAATTCTTCTTTTGAAAAAATAACGGTCGGAACAGCCAATTTTTTTGCTTTATCAAGGACTGTTGCATTCGAATTATTTGAAAAAACCGCCACTACGGTTCCAGTAGATCTATTGCCAAAATATTTTATAATATTTTCAGCGTTAGTCCCCGATCCAGAAGCAAATATCAGTATTCTTTTCATAATTCGTTTTTTTAAATTTATGCAAAAAAAGGAATAAAAAACGAAAATAAATAGATTTAAGAAATCTTTGTTGAAATAAATTTTATAAATTAGTACACACATTTATTCACTAAATAGTTGTTTTAAAATAAAGTTGTTTTATTTTTGCCAACAAATTAAATTCTAAAATTAAAAGATTATGTCAGACATTGCATCAAGAGTAAAAGCGATTATCGTAGACAAATTAGGTGTTGACGAAAACGAAGTTGTAACAGAAGCAAGCTTCACTAATGATTTGGGAGCTGACTCATTAGACACTGTTGAGCTTATTATGGAATTCGAAAAAGAATTTGATATCCAAATTCCAGACGATCAAGCAGAAAACATCGCTACTGTAGGTCAAGCTATCTCTTACATCGAGGAAGCTAAAAAATAATAATGACACACCCGATTTCTAAAATTTTAAAGTTTTAAGAATCGGGTGTTATTATTTGATTAAATAAATTTTTCGATTGAACTTCAATCAAATTATATTTACATTATAATACCCATGTCTCTTTTAGTTACTTCTTATAGTATAGAAAGCATGGGCTTTATTTGTTAAAAGATAACAAAAATAAAAACGTTATGGTTTTAAGAAGAGTTGTTGTAACAGGCCTTGGTGCTCTTACTCCCATTGGTAATAATATTGAGGAATTTTGGAATGGTCTAATCAATGGTGTTAGTGGCGCTGCTCCAATAACCTATTTCGATGCTTCAAAATTTAGAACAAAGTTTGCCTGCGAAGTAAAGAACTTCAATGTTGAAGACTTTATAGAGAGAAAAGAGGCAAGAAAAATGGACCGTTACGCACAATATGCTGCGGTTGCATCAGACGAAGCTATTAAAGATGCTGATTTTGATTTTGACAAATTAGACAAAGACAGAGTAGGTGTTATTTGGGGTTCTGGAATTGGAGGATTAGAAACTTTTCAAATTGAGGTTCTTAATTTTGCAGCCGGAGATGGTACACCAAAATTTAATCCTTTCTTCATACCAAAAATGATTGCAGATATTGCAGGCGGACTTATTTCAATGAAATATGGACTTAGAGGTCCAAATTTCACAACTGTTTCAGCTTGTGCATCATCAACAAACGCTATCATTGATGCTTTCAATTACATTAGACTAGGTCATGCCGATGCAATAGTAACAGGTGGTTCAGAAGCAGCTGTAACAATTGCAGGAATGGGAGGTTTTAATGCTATGCATGCTTTATCAACCAGAAATGACGATCCAAAAACAGCTTCAAGACCTATGGACAAAGACAGAGATGGATTTGTATTGGGTGAAGGTGCTGGAGCATTAATCCTAGAAGAATACGAACATGCTGTGGCTCGTGGAGCAAAAATTTACTGTGAAATTGGCGGAGGCGGAATGTCTGCAGATGCTTATCACATTACTGCACCACATCCTGAAGGATTAGGAGCTAAAAATGTAATGTTAAACTGTTTAAGAGATGCTGGTTTAGAACCAACTGATGTAGATGGTGTAAATATGCATGGAACTTCAACTCCTCTTGGTGATATCGGAGAATCAAAAGCAATTCTACACGTTTTTGGTGAACACGCTTACACAATGAATTTGAATTCAACAAAATCAATGACAGGTCACTTACTTGGTGCTACTGGAGCAATTGAAGCTATATCTTGTATTCTTTCATTAAAATATGGTATTGTTCCTCCAACAATCAATCATTTTACAGATGATGAAAATATTGACCCAAAATTAAACTTTACTTTTAACGTTGCTCAAAAAAGAGAAATGAACGTTGTTATGAGTAATACATTTGGTTTTGGTGGCCACAATGCTTGTGTTTTGGTAAAAAAATTAGATTACAAAGCATAAATGCGTATACTAAAAAAAATATTCTCAAAATCCCGTTCTCTAGAAGACGGGATTTTTTTTGATGCTATTCAACCTATTTTGGGTTTCGATCCTGTAACGCTAGACTGTTACAAAAAAGCATTTACACATCGCTCATCTAATCGTATCGATCCAAAGGGAAGCCCAATCAATTACGAAAGACTTGAATTTTTAGGAGATGCAATGCTAAGTTCTGTAATTGCGGCTCACTTATTTAAAGAAGCTCCACTTGGAGACGAAGGTTATTTAACAAAAATGCGCTCTAAAATAGTCAGTAGAGAACATTTAAATGAATTAGGTAAAGATTTAAATTTAATCCAATTTGTTGAAAGCAAAGTACCTGTTCATCATTTTGGCGAAAACATACATGGTAATATATTTGAATCTTTGATCGGAGCCATTTACTTAGACAAAGGATATCAATATTGCGAAAAATTCATCCAAAAGAGAGTAATCATCCCTTATGTTGACATTGCACGACTAGAGGGAAAAGTAATCAGCTACAAAAGTCTTGTTATCGAATGGTGTCAAAAAGAGAAAAAACAGTTTCACTATGATATCTATGAAGACAATGCTATTGATGGCCAACGCTTATTTGGAGTAAAACTTAGTATTGATGACAAAGTAATTGCAAAAGCCAGAGCTACTTCTAAAAAGAAAGCTGAAGAAAAAGCATCTCAACGCGCTTACTTTGCATTTCAAGAGAAAATTGACAGAAAATAACTATTCTATTACCAATACTACATCGTTTTCGTTAATAAAATATCAAAATCATATCCGCTAAGCAACCTTTTGCTACAATAGAAATACTATATTTACATCTTATTTTTTAATGAAATGGCAATTCATAAACTGGATTTTGGCGAATTTGACGAAATAGATTATAGTCTTATTGCTATTCATACTTCATTAGAAGATTACCGATTGGCTTATTTTATCAATCAAAAACTTCATGTTAATCTGAATAAATCTATAAAAGAAATTCAAATTACAGTTAAAGAAGGAGAAGCTCATTTTTCTAGATTTCATTATTATGAAAAGAAAAAAGAGATTTCTTGGGATTTGATACAAAATAAAAACGAAGTCATTCAACAAAAAAAAGAAGAAAACCAGAGTTTATTTTCGAATATAAATTTAGAAGTTGCCACAAAAGTGTATATGCTTCCTGAATTTAAAAAAGTAGATTACTTTTTGAAAATAGAAAATAGCGACGAGAATTTGAATCTTTTGAAAATACAGAATGAATTGAATACAATAGACAATATAGCAACTATGTATATTGTTGACACAAATAAAATAAAATCTAAAAACAATTTAATTTTTTAATACAAATGCATACTAACAAAAAGACCAAAATTGTAGCCACACTTGGGCCTGCATGTAGCACACGAGAAATCATAAAAGACATGATTGAAGCAGGTGTAAATGTATTTAGAGTAAATTTTTCCCATGCTGATTACGAAGACGTAAAAAATAAGATAAGCATTATCCGCGGTATAAACGAAGAATTTGGATATACTACCGGGATTCTAGGAGATTTACAAGGACCTAAACTACGTGTTGGAGTAATGGAAGACGGAGTTGTTGTAAACGACGGTGATTTAATCACTTTTACAACTGCAGAAGATATATTAGGAACCGCCAAAAAAGTCTTCATGAAGTACCAAAACTTTCCTAATGATGTAAATCCTGGAGAAAGAATATTACTTGATGACGGAAAATTAATTTTTGAAATCGTTGAAACTGATAAAAAAACAGAAGTTATAGCGCGTGTTATTCAAGGTGGTGAATTGAAATCAAAGAAAGGGGTAAATTTACCAAACACTAAGATTTCATTACCTGCAATGACCGAGAAAGACGTTGCAGATGCTATTTTTGCAATCGAACAAAAATTAGACTGGATTGCACTTTCATTTGTAAAAACTCCAAGAGACTTACAAGATTTACAAGAATTAATCGCTAAGCATTCTGAACATAAAATTCCAATTATAGCCAAAATCGAAATGCCAGAAGCATTAGAAAACATGGATAGAATTGTTGCTTATTGTGATGCTTTAATGGTAGCCAGAGGAGATTTGGGAGTTGAACTTCCTGCTCATGAAGTGCCATTGGTACAAAAAGAATTAATTCGCAGAGCTAAAACAGCTAGAATTCCAGTTATTGTTGCGACTCAAATGATGGAAACAATGATTACTAGTTTGACTCCAACTCGCGCTGAAGTAAATGACGTTGCCAACTCTGTAATGGATGGTGCAGATGCAGTAATGCTTTCTGGAGAAACGGCTACTGGAAATTATCCTGTACAAGTTATTCAAAAAATGACTCAAATCATTGAAGCTGTTGAAGATTCTCCACTTATTCAAGTTCCTCAAAACTCTCCACAAGTAAGAACAAACCGTTTTATCACTAAAACAATTTGTCAACATGCAGCTATTATGGCCAATGCTATCAAAGCAAAAGCTATTTGTACTTTAACTAATAGTGGTTATACTGCATTCCAAATTTCAGCATGGAGACCTTCTGCTCACGTTTTGGTTTTTACTTCTAATAAAAGAATCTTGACTCAACTTAATTTATTATGGGGAGTAAAATCATTCTATTACGAAAAATCAGTTAGTACAGATGATACTGTTACGGATGTAAATAACATTGTAAAAGAAAAAGGTTTTGTGAAAAAAGGTGATTTCTTAATCAACTTAGCCGCTATGCCAATTTCCGATAAAGGAATGGTAAATACCTTAAGAGTTTCTGAAATAGAATAACTTTTAGTGCATCAAAATATAAAACCGTCTTAAATCTTTTAAAGATTCAAGACGGTTTTTCATTTAAATTTTTAATTATTTTTACAGGAAACAAATCTAACCTTAATGAATCGCTTTTCACTGTTTCTTATTATTTCACTTCTATCATTTCCTTTATTTGCACAAAATAATTCAAATAATCTATTGCTTGAAATAGACAAGACTATTGAAAACAATTCCTATACACAAAAGAAAGAACACGGAATTACGCAGCTTAAAGCACTATTAAAACGCACTATTGATTCTGAACAAGAATATAATATTACACAAAAACTATATAATGAATACCAATCGTATCAATCCGATTCTGCTTTGGTTTATGCCCGAAAGAATTTTCAAATAGCGGAAAATCTAAATGAGCTTGAAAAATTAAATCAGGCTAAATTTAACCTCGTTTCCATTATGGGAACATTAGGCATGTACAAAGAAGGAATCGATGTACTGAATGCCATTCCCATTGTTTCTACCCCCAACTTAAAAGGTTCTTTTTATGGCATTAGTAGAGTAATCTATGGGCAAATGGCCGACAATGCTTCTTCCCAACAAGAAAAAGAAAAGTACCTTTTGCTTTCAAAAAAATACCGGGATTCCTGTGTAAATTTTTACCCTCATAATTCTACTCCATTCATTATTGCTAAGGCCGATTGTTATTTAGACAATAAAAAGCCTGACGAAACTCTCGATTTGTTACTTCCTTTCTTTTCAAAAATTCAACAAAATGATCCTAATCGAGCCATAATATCCTATATCATTTCACAAGCATACAAGTTAAAAAAAGATAGAAATCAAGAAAAAAAATGGCTAAGTATCTCGGCGCTATCTGATTTACAATTGGCAAAAAAAGAATACATTTCGCTTCGTTCATTGGCTTTTCTACTCTATGAAGATGGTGATATTGAGCGAGCTTATACCTACATAAAACGTTCTCTCGACGATGCAGTTATCTGCAACGCCCGCTTGAGAACCTATGAAATATCGAAGATGCTTCCCATCATCAGCGAGTCGTATCAGCAACAAAACGAAACCAACAGATTTCAATTGATGGTGTTTTTAATTAGTGCCAGTTTTTTGGCACTCGTATTGCTTACTCTTTTGTTTTTACTCATTAGACAAATGAAGAAATTATCTAAAGCAAAGAGCGATTTAAGCTTGGCTAATGATAAACTTTCTGAATTAAATGCTGAATTAAACACTTTTAATCAGAAACTAAATCTCTCCAATAATACTTTGAGCGAAGCCAATTTTTTAAAGGAAATATATATTGGTCGCTATATGGACCAATGTTCTGATTATTTAGGAAAACTGGATGAATACCAACGAAAACTAAATGTATTGGCAACTACGGGGAAACTGAATGATTTGGTAAGTGCAGTAAAATCAAAAGAATATATCGAAAATGAATTAAAAGAGTTTTATGCAAATTTTGACAAAACCTTTTTGCAACTCTTTCCTAATTTTATTCATGATTTTAATGCTTTATTAATCCCCGAAGATGCCATTCAGACAAAAGATGGCGAACAACTCAATACCGAATTAAGGATTTTTGCACTCATTCGTTTAGGAATAAAGGACAGTGCTAAGATTTCTGTATTCCTCAGATACTCCATTTCGACTATTTACAATTATCGTTCGCAACTCAAAAACAAATCGGCTGGACCTAGAGATGAATTTGAAGAAAAAGTGATGCAAATTGGAGCTGGAAATAAATAAATTACATTTCTATCTTAATTCAAAATTTATAGTTTGTTTTACACCAATTTTCTTAACTGGCAGTTGCGTGAGGGATGAAGTGGAGCTCTTTTTTTATCCCATTTTTTTTGGGGTAAAAAAAAGCGGGAACGGAAAGCCCGACCCGAAGTTTTTACGGAGGGTCACGCCCAAATAAAAATGCAATTAGTTATAAAATCAAGCCAAATTTACTTTTGACTCAAATTTTTACTTACTTTCCTGCCACTTTTTTTTAATTTAAAACATTCACAACTTATTGATTATAAATATTTTAAATTGTATTTTTGAAATTACAATCTACTTTTTTAAAACGATTGAATTTTTCAAACTCTAAAGCGTATACTTTTACTTTCACGAAAACGATATATCCTTTTTACAATTAATAAATCGATTTCGTCAAAAGTAATTCAAAAAATCAATCTCTAATTTATATTAAAAACAATGAAACATTTACTTTATACAGCTCTGTTCTGTTTGTTGGTTTTGCAATATGCCAATGCCCAACAGTTGAAATCCCCTAATGGAAAATTCACAATGGAATTTTCATTGCAAAAGGATGGAACTCCAAGTTATAGTTTAAACTACAAAGACAAAACTGTTATAAAGACAAGTAAATTAGGTCTTGAACTAAAAAACGACAAAAAATCATTACTGAATGATTTCACTGTAATTGATTCCAAAACTTCCTCTTTTGATGAAACATGGAAGCCGGTTTGGGGTGAAGTTGAAAGCATCAGAAATCAATATAATGAACTTGCAATTACGCTAAATCAGAAAGAAACAGACAGACAAATCATCATTCGTTTCCGATTGTTTAATGATGGATTAGGCTTTCGATATGAATTCCCAACACAAAAAAACTTGGTTTATTTTGTCATAAAAGAAGAGAGAACTCAATTTGCTATGACTGGTGATCATACTGCTTTTTGGATTCCTGGGGATTATGACACACAAGAATACGATTACACCACTTCTAAATTATCTGAAATAAGAGGACTAACCGAAAAAGCAAAAACTGATAATTTATCCCAAACTTCCTTTTCACCAACTGGTGTACAAACTTCCCTTATGCTGAAAACAGCTGACGGATTGTACATCAATTTACACGAAGCTGCATTGATTAATTATTCTTGTATGCATTTGAATTTGGATGACAAAAATATGGTATTTGAATCTTGGCTGACCCCAGATGAAAAAGGAGATAAAGGATATATTCAAGCACCAACACATTCGCCTTGGCGTACTATCATTGTAAGCGATGATGCAAGAGAAATTCTTGCTTCAAAAATGACTTTGAATTTAAACGATCCTTGCAAAATAGAAGATACCTCTTGGATTAAACCGATAAAATACGTTGGTGTATGGTGGGAAATGATTTCAGGGAAAAGTTCATGGTCTTATACAGATGAATTTCCATCGGTACAACTTGGAGTTACTGATTTTTCTAAAGCAAAACCTAACGGAACACATGGTGCAAATACTGCCAATGTGAAAAAATATATCGATTTTGCTGCCGCAAATGGTTTTGGAGCAGTACTTGTTGAAGGTTGGAATGAAGGTTGGGAAGATTGGTTTGGTCATTACAAAGACTATGTTTTTGACTTTGTAACTCCTTATCCCGATTTTGATGTAAAAGGCTTGCATGAATATGCAAAATCCAAAGGCGTAAAAATGATTATGCACCATGAAACATCTGGGTCGGTTCGTAACTATGAGCGTCATATGGATAAAGCATATCAATTCATGAAAGACAATGGATATGATGCCGTAAAAAGTGGTTATGTGGGAAGTATAATATCGAATGGCAATAATCATTACAACCAATTTATGATTAACCATTATCAATATGCCATAGAAAAAGCAGCTGAATATAAAATTATGGTTAATGCCCATGAAGCGGTTAGACCAACTGGTATTTGCAGAACTTATCCAAACTTAATTGGTAATGAAGCGGCCAGAGGAACAGAATACCAGGCTTTTGGTGGATCAAAACCGAACCACGTAACATTATTGCCTTTTACTAGATTAATTGGTGGACCAATGGATTATACTCCTGGTATTTTCGAAATGGATTTAAGCAAATTTAGTCCTAACAATAAATCACACGTAAACAGCACGATTGCCAATCAATTGGCGTTGTATGTAACACTTTACAGTCCGTTGCAAATGGCTGCAGATTTTCCTGAACACTACAATAAATTTCCGGATGCGTTTCAATTCATTAAAGATGTAGCGGTAGATTGGAGTGAAAGCAACTACCTGGAAGCAGAACCAGGTCAATATATAACCGTAGCCAGAAAAGCAAAAGGAACAAATAACTGGTTTATTGGGAATGTAAATGGGTACGAACCTCGTACTTCGAACATTAATTTTTCTTTTTTAGAAAAAGGAAAAAAATACACTGCAACTATTTATGCTGATGGGAAAGACGCCAATTACAAAACAAATCCACAAGCATATACCGTTCGAAAAATACAGGTAACCAATACATCAAAACTTTCTCAATTGAGTGCAGCTGGCGGCGGTTACGCAATAAGCATCATTGAAAATAAGAAATAATTTTTTTCTAATCCGAACGGATTAGAAAAAGTGAACCATTAAGACATTAAGCTTCATTAAGGATTAAAAACTTAATGAAGCTTAATGTCTTAATGGTTTAAAATAGATTCTAATTTTAAATTAGAATGCCTAAAGGTTTTACTTGTTCCCGAAAATCTGAATATCATCCACTTGAAAAGCGCCATCCAAAGCAAGGTTTTTACCCGAGCCAATGTACTTGAAAGCAATGTTTATTTCCCCTGTGTAAGTTGATAAATCCACTCCACCAGAACCCACAAACTGGTACCAAGGTGTAGCTTGCTTAGGCAATACAACTGTGAGCGGAACCCAAGTAGCTTTGGCAATATTCAAACCATCAAAATCATTAGAGACATACACTTCGAGCGAATTTAAGGGAGAATCCACATCCAAATGATGTTGGGCTGTTCTAAAAGTAAGCACTTCATTGGTATGTACATCCATATCAATTTTTGGAGAAATCAGCCAAGCAATATTCGATGCTGCTTTTGTTCCTGTTGTATTAAACTCCGCATATCCATTCCCTGCGTACATTGTCCCAAGCCAAAATTTTGTTCCTTTTTGTACCATATTTGACCAACCCGGAAGATTGAGTTTAGTATTTGTTTCGACACTTTGAAAGTTTTCTGAAAAGAATGGAACAGCAGCAGTTCCTGTAAGTGCTACATCTTTTTCGGATCGAGCCAATAGTTGATAGTCTGAACCAAACTTGGTCAAAACCCCACGCACTTTTCCGCTTCCATCTGGAACAATTTTATCTGCAAAATCAGCAAAACTACTAGTTCGAAACAACACTTGATTCCCTAATTTATCCATCAAACTCCAATTGGTTCCACCACCAATATCATTGGATTCTTCATAATAATGTCTCCCAATCGCATCATTTGTAAATTGCACCTCTGACAATTCAACCAACGTATTGATGTTTGAATCCTGCAGCAAATCGGTTATTGAAATAGGCCGAACCAAAAGTTCCTCATCCACTATTGTACAAGAAGCATTCAGCACATTTTTATAATCGTTTGGAGAAATTCGTCCAACACCTCCTTCGTTATACGTATTGACATAAATACTCCCAATACGCATTCCACCAAAGTAAATATCCGTGTATTGATTTTTCATTTTGATATAAACTTTATTTCCAAGCCTAAAATCAATGTACGTATTCGAGGCATCTACAGGAACACTAAAACCCATCGCTGGTGTTGTCGCTGTCGCCAAAGTTTGAAACGAGATTGTCTTGAAAAAATTCCCAGCCTCATCACTGGAGACCACATATGCTTCGATAATATCATCGTATGTATATTGCGTTACTATGGAGCTTGAGCTCGCGCGTACTTCTTCGACCGTACGGTTTACTATCAAGTCTGGCTGAGTACAGCTTAATTTTGGCACATCAAATTCTTCCTTTGCACAGCTCGCAAAAGTCATTGCAACTGCTAAGAAAATAGTATTGAATTTTAAATTCATCTTTCTTTTGTTTAAAATTTATAAATTGATGTACAGATTTACAAAATACGTTCTCCCATAACCATAAAAATATTTGTTACCAAAATTGGGTGTCCCACTGGAAACATCTTGATTGAGTTGTCTAAAATTTGCATTTCTGGCCTGTTCATATCCACCAGTTTTATAACTAAAATCCAGAACATTATTTATCGTTGCAAAAAGCCCAACATTCTTTCCCTTTATTTTCCAGGATTTTCCTCCTGAAATGTTCAACAAAGTAGTAGGCTCAAATTCTTCTTGCTTCAATAATTCTCTGGCTCTCTCCTCTGAAGCTTCCGGAAAATTGAAACCACTCTCTGGATTTTTATAAAATGTAGCCGTTCTAGAAATGGGTGAAATATCAATAAAACTATTAGCCAAATAATTAATATTGGCGCCTACCCACCAATATTTGGGATCACGATATTCAATTCCCAAAGCAAAGGCCTGTTGTGGCATTCCCGCCTGACGGTAATTTTTTAATGATGAAGTTCCAAAATCAAATACTGGATTAGGATTTTCAATAGTCGCTTGAGCATCATTTGTTATGGTAACATTTGGGTTGCTGTCAAATGTAAACTGACCGTAAGCTGCCGAAAAATTAGTCATTAACGTTGGGTTTAATTGGTATTGAAAACTGAACTCGGCACCAACATTCTTCTTATCCAAATGCGTTAATGTTTGACTTACAAAAGCATCAGTATTGGCATATCCTGCTCCATCATCGAAAATCCCTTCGGCATAAAAGAAAGAAGTTTGTGTGATGTTTTTTATAGTAGCATAAAAAAGAGTAAGACGAGTTTGCCATTTTGGAGTTCGGTAAAAATAACTCGCATCCAAACTGCTTATATTTTCACTTTCTAAACCATCAACAACAGAATTGTTCAATCTCGAATTGGGAAATGTATTCCTGATTGTTGGTGGGTTTGAAATATACGCTCCATTAAAACTCAACTGTTGCCTACCCGAAATTTTGAAAAGAATTCCACCTTTAAAACCAAAATTTTCAAACTGTACTTTCTCGCTTTTTCCAAAAGAATTGGTTGGATAGATTCCATTTTGGTACAAGCCTTCCCTTTGATAATTAGTACTTATGAAATTTTGTGCCAAATAAAAATCGCCTTTATCATATGTAAATTTAAAATTGGTAAAAAGGTTTATATTATTTGCAACATAACTAAAATTGTAACCATAAGCATCTCCCACCACAACCTGTCTATCGGGATGATTCAAATCAGATTGTGCCTGATTTCCATTGTAAAAAACATCGATATCATCAAAATACAAACCTCCCAATAAATCAGTTAATTGTTGGTAATTATGAGATTTTAGATGACTGTAAAAACCCCCAGCCGTGAAGAAAAGGTTGTCGCTTATTTGTGTATTGAAGTTGGAAGTCCCCGTTAACGTTTGGTCATCCGTGCAGTCTTCATACAAAACATAATTGCTTTTGGCGGGAATATAGCCTGTTATTTTTCCATTGGAATCTAAAATCGGAGCTTGATTGGCATAGTACAAAGCATTCCAATCGATTTGGCTATTTGCTAGAAACTGTTCCCTGCTTTTCCCAGCATTCTCATAATCGGGAGTAAATTCTCCAGAAAACTCTCCGTTATCCGGCGCATACATCGAACTGTAATAGCTCGGCATCTTTCTATAATAAGTTGGGTCTGGACTATTACCATTTTGGTAATCAATATTGCTGTTGGTAATTTTTCCAAATTGATACGTCAAACTTGAATTCAAAGTTGAGATATCATTAACGGTATAAAAATGATTCAGCATCAAGATAGGCTCTTCGATCGTTTTTATTCTTGCATTACGCTTTTTGCCGTCTTGCCAGCCCCAATACGAATTGTATTTCTCGCTAGTTAATTCAGTAACTTCGGCAGTATTTGGCGAATTTTTGGCTCTGGAATTGGGTGTATAAAATCCTGAGAAATTCAAGGAATTGCGTTCATTTATTTTCTTTTCCACACTAATAAAACCAGCTAGGGTATTATAATCTGTACCTTCAAAATATCCTTCCGTTGCCCAGCGAGTTCCTGCCGAAACCACGAATGCCCAACCTTTATTATTCATTCCAGAAGCATAGGTTCCCATCATTCGCCAATCGTAATTGGTATTGGTACCCGAAAAGGATAAAATTGTTCCCGGTCTGTAAATAGACGCTCGCGTATTGATTTCCTGAGTTCCCAAAATACCTCCAAAAGCATAATCTGAAGGAAAAGAACCCACTGTAAATTCCTGATTACGAATCACATTATTCAATCCTCCCCAATCTCCCCATTGCGGTCTTCCATCAAACAGTTTGTTCATAGTAACACCGTTGATCATTGTAGTTGCATATTGACTGTCCAGCCCTCGAATCCTAAATCGAGCTTGTCCCCAATTGAAAGCCGCAGCTTGCTGAAAAGCATCTCTTGAAGATTGCAAAAGCCCAGACGTACTTTCGGAACCACTATTATCATCGCTCAAGTCACTTTCGAGAAGCGTGATTATTCCTGTTTGTTGCTCTGAAGTTTGATTATCCTCTAATGGAATAGCTCCCAAATCCAACATTTGATCTTTAGTAATCTCAACTGGAAGTATAACATCCTTAAAACCTTGACTATGCAAAAGCAATAATTGATTTCCTGGAACAACAGCATAAAAACTAAAAACACCATCACTTGAAGTGAGTTGCATCAGTTGTGTGTTTGCAATCGTAACCACTACATTTTCTAATGGTTTTTGAGTTTTAGCATCGATTATTTTTCCCTTAATTCCTGTTGGTTTTTGGGCACATACAAAAGACATTTTCAATAAAAAAAGCATTCCTAACAAAAATTTACCCATACCAGTTTTGTAAACATTTGGAACACGCTGCATACAAAACGCAACGCATCCAAAAATTAGATTCGTTTAAAAAAAGGATAAAATGTTTTTGGGAAAAATGAACTGTAAAAACCTAAAGCAAGTGTGGCATCTTAGTTTTTAATCGAATAAAAAAATCATTAGATTAAAAACTAAGTTGCAAACTTAGGAAAAAAACTATTAATTAATTTTTAAATGGTCGTCATTTTCTTAATTATAACAAAATCAAAGAAATAATTTAAATTTATAGATCTAATTAATAGCCTTAATTCGGCTAACCATAAAGGCTATAAAAAAACCAAAAATCCCAATAAAGGCGAATGAGAATCGTAAACTAAAAAGTTCGGCAATGTAACCTATAACAGGTGGTCCCATCAAAAAACCAAGGAAACTTACACTTGAAACAGTGGTCAAGGCTTCGCCAGTAGGGATTGTTGGGTGTTTACCTGCAATACTATACAAAGTAGGTACAACTGTAGAAACTCCCAAGCCAATGACCATAAAAGCAATTGTGGAAGGTATTATATAAGGAAAAGCAACTGCAGTGAAGAAACCAGATGAAATCATAATTCCACTAATTTTCATTACCGTTTTTCGCCCATATATATTAATCAATTTATCCCCAAAAAAACGACCACTTGCCATCATAATCATAAATGAAGTGTAGCCTAAAATTATTAAAGCACCTGGTGCTTTGACTATGTCTTTAAAAAAAACACCACTCCAATCAAACATAATTCCTTCACTGGCCATACTACAAAATCCAATAATTCCGAGTGAAACTAAAGTGGCATCTGGTTTACTGAATCCTTTTTTCTTCTCTATTTTGATTGTTTCTTTGGCCTTAATCAAAAATTTAAAATTTGATATAACCAACAAAAATGCTATAAAAGCAACTATTAGGAAATGGGTATACGTACTGAGTTGCAATGCCAACATTCCCAACCCTACCAATGCACCTGTAAATCCAGCCAAACTCCACATCCCGTGGAATGAAGACATAATAGTTCTTCTAAAAAGTCCTTCTGTATAAACGCCTTGGGTATTTACAGAAATATTAGTGAGGTTACCAAAGATTCCGAAAGCATATAATCCAAGAGCCAATTGCCACGCGTTTTGAGCCAATCCCAAATTCGTTAAACTCACCGCATACATCATAATTGCAAAAAACAAAATCCGGTGACTCCCATAGCGAGTAACCAATTTACCCGAAAAATACATCATCGTTAATTGTCCTACAGGTAAGGCAAAAAGAATACTGCCCAACTGACCGTCACTTAGGTGCAATGCTGATTTTATCGTTGGAATACGACTTGCCCAAGTAGCAAAACACAAACCCATAGCAAAATAAAACATGGAAACTGCCCAACGAATTCGAACCAAATAAGATGCTTTTGCATCTCGATAGTTTTTCTTGTATTTGCCCTTGGTCTTAAATCGACCTAAAAAATTTAAATCTATCAAAATAATTGTTTTTTGGGAATCCTTTGTGTCAAAAGTACGAAAAGAAACAATCCAAAGACTCAAACACTTTCAATACAATAATTTACAACGTTATTGTTAGAAAAAACAGCAAATAATACCATCAAAATAAGAAACATTTGGAGGTGCCACCATTAGAAAAAGGGACCAACTCAGCATATCGCTTAGTCGGTCCCTTTCCCTAATGCTGTCGGGCTATCCGCTACTTCGGTAGCTAGCTTTTATCCCTCACCCAAGCTGTAAAACAAGATATTGAGTGCTAAAAAACATCATTTATTACAACATTATGACTTTTCCTTGGGCATTACTTTCTATAGCTGCTTCAATAATTTGCATCACCTGCAATCCTTCTTTAGCCGTAACAGGTTCTTTGGTATCATTAATAATTGACTGATAAACACCTTCAAAAAAATCATAATAATTTCCCTGCAACGTTGGAATTTTCTCTTTTATAATTTTATCATCTATCACTGTATGCAACAATCCTTCATAACCAGAAGCTTCTTTCCCCCAAGTGGTAAGATTTGGTTTCTTTCCTAGTTTCAATTCATCCTCTTGAACATCGCCACGAGGTTTTAGGAAAGAACCTTTTTTTCCGTGAATAACATACGCAGGATTGGCTTCTCTCACAAAAAAACCAGCTTTCAATCGCACTCTAAAATCTGAATAATAAAGCAAAATATCAATCCAATCATCTACCAAAGAATGTTCCCGTGTTGTTCGAATATCGGCAAAAACACTTTGGGGAAATCCAAATAAAAACAATGCTTGGTCAATTAAATGCGGCCCTAAATCCTTCAGAATTCCAGCACCCGAATTGGCAGTTTCTTTATGTCCTTTTGGACTCAACAACGGATTATAGCGATCAAAATGAAATTCGGCTTCCACCAATTCTCCCAACACTTTATCCGAGACAACCTTTTGTACAGTTTTAAGGTCACTGTCCCATCTTCGATTCTGGAAAACAGAAAGTTTCAATCCTTTTTCTTCGGACAAATTCACTAATTCCTGAGCTTCGGCAACAGTGGTGGTAAAAGCCTTTTCTACCACAGCATTTTTTCCAGCAAGCAAAACTTGCTTGGCATATTCAAAATGAGTTCCAACCGGCGTATTTACAATTACCAAATCAATATCATCCTGAAGCAATTCTTCAATAGTTGCATAACTTTTTACATTTGGATAATCCAATTGAATTAATTGCTTGCTTCTTTCCCAAGAACCAACCAATTCAAATCCTGGATGAAAATCCAAAAATGGAGCGTGAAAAACTTTTCCAGACATTCCATAAGATAGTAGTGCGGTTTTTATTTTTTGCATATATTTTGTGTGATTTACAATCCTGCAAGGTTTCCAAAAACCTTGTAGGTATGATTTTAAATTTAATACCTACAAGGTCAAAAAAAGACCTTGCAGGAAAACGTTTAAACAAGAACTTATCTCGTTTTGGCTCTATCATATTGCTTCGGCCATTGAACATCAACTCCCAATTCTTGTGCAAAAGTCAAACCTAAGTTTGGATTTCTTAGTGACTCTCTAGCAAATAAAACGAGATCAGCTTTTCCACTCGCTACAATAGCCTCCGCTTGTTGTGAAGTGGTAATCAAACCAACTGCTCCAGTCAAAATTCCCGTTTCTTTTTTAATTTTTTCGGCAAAATGAACCTGATAATTAGGCCCTAAAGGAATTTGTTGATGAGACACCAATCCGCCTGAAGAAACATCAATTAAATCGACTCCTTTCTCTTTTAGAATTTTACAAAGTTGCACTGATTCTTCATCATTCCAACCGCCATCAGCCCAATCTGTAGCCGAGATTCTCACCATTAAAGGAAACTCTTTTGACCATTCAGACTGAACAGCCTCTAGCACTTCAAGAAGCAATCTTACTCTGTTTTCAAAAGAACCGCCATACTCATCCGTTCTCGAGTTAGACAAAGGCGACAGAAATTGGTGCAATAAATAACCGTGTGCTGCGTGAATTTCAAGAACTTGATAACCTGCTTGCTCAGCTCTTCTGGTAGCCAATTTAAAATCGGTAATTACTTTTTGAATTCCTTCTTTATCCAATGCTGTTGGGGTTTGCTCATTATCGTGATAGCCAATCGCACTTGGCGCAACAGTTTCCCACCCGCCTTGATTTTGGGCTAATTTTTTATTGCCATACCAAGGAGACGAAACACTGGCTTTTCTACCAGCATGGGCCAATTGTATTCCCGGAACCGAATCCTGGCTAATGATAAACTTCGTGATAGACTGTAATTTTTTGATATGATCATCACTCCAAATACCTAAATCACTAGGAGAAATTCTTCCTTCGGGAGAAACGGCTGTCGCTTCTTGAATGATTAAACCCGATCCACCCGTAGCGCGACTACCAAGGTGAATTAAATGCCAATCATTGGCAAAGCCATCTTCCGCCGAATACTGGCACATAGGAGAAATTGTAATTCTGTTTTTGAGTGTGATGCTTTTTATTTGTAATGGAGAAAATAATTGTGAAGACATAAATACAAGGATATTAATGTTTTAAGCCAAATTGCATTAAAACAAGATTTTTATGTAGTAAAGTTATTGCACTAACTTTAAAATAAAAATGAAAAATGCATTAATTAACAAACATTTAAAAGGATCCAAAAAAATATAGCACAAATAATAAAATAGAAAATAGTACTTTTGTCCGTCATTAAAGAACCGAAAATTAAAAAATGGAAATAGTTATCAAGCTTTCTCAATTTTTATTGAGCTTATCATTACTTATTATACTTCACGAATTAGGGCATTTCATTCCTGCAAAATTATTCAAAACCAGAGTCGAGAAATTTTATTTATTTTTTGACGTAAAATATTCCCTTCTAAAAAAGAAAATTGGCGAAACCGAATACGGAATTGGATGGTTGCCTCTTGGCGGTTACGTAAAAATATCGGGTATGATCGACGAAAGCATGGACAAGGAACAAATGGCTTTGCCTGCACAGCCTTGGGAATTTAGATCCAAACCGGCTTGGCAACGTTTGATTATTATGTTAGGTGGAGTAACCGTGAACTTCATACTGGCTTTCATTATATACATTGGTATGGCGTTTGTTTATGGAGATTCCTATATCGCGAATGCTGATATGAAAGACGGTCTTTTAATAGAAAATAAAGCGATGATAAATGCTGGATTCAAATCTGGAGATAAAATCGTAGCTGTTGATGGAGAAAAAATTATCCGTTTTGACAAAGAAATTAATGGCAAAGTTATTTTGGCCAAAGAAGTTGTAATTGAACGAAATGGTGTAGAACAAACCATTAAAATGCCAAATGATTTTGTAGATCAATTATCAAAATTTGAGAAAGAACCATTGGCAACTATCCGAATTCCTTTTGTTATCGGAAATATTCCTGATGAATCTTTAAACAAAGATCTTAAAGTAAAAGATATTCTTTTGTCCCTAAATGGGCAAACTACAAAATATCTTGATCAAGCCAAAGTAATTCTAGAAAACAACAAGAACAAAAGCATTACAGCATTAGTTTTGAGAGATCAGAAACAAGTAGCTGTAAATGTAAAAGTAAATAATGAAGGTAAATTAGGCGTTCAACTTGGTGGCTTAGGTCTTGATTCATTAGAGAAATTAGGTTATTACAAAATTACGCATCAAAAATACAGTTTCATGGAATCGATTCCTTTTGGAATCGAAAAAGGAAAAGACCAATTGGTAGGATATGGAAAACAATTAAAAATGATTTTCAATCCAGAAACAAAAGCCTACAAGCAAGTGGGAGGATTTCATGCCATTTATAACATTTTCCCAAGTTCTTGGAGTTGGGAAGTTTTTTGGAGCATCACGGCGATATTATCGATTATGCTTGGAGTTATGAATTTATTACCTATTCCTGCACTTGATGGAGGTCACGTAATGTTTTTATTGTTTGAAATTGTTAGCGGCAAAAAACCAAGTGACAAATTCTTAGAGAATGCCCAAATGGTTGGTTTTGTATTACTTATCAGCCTATTACTTTTTGCGAATGGAAATGATATTTATAAAGCGATTGTAGGTAAATAAAAAAGAATGTTATTTTTGCTTTTTTTGTTTGCTACATTTAAATTTAATCCTATATTTGCACTCGCTAAAAAGAGCAACAACTTCCTCCTTAGCTCAGTTGGTTAGAGCATCTGACTGTTAATCAGAGGGTCCTTGGTTCGAGCCCAAGAGGGGGAGCAACTTTTTTAGCAAACATATTTACCTTTAAGGTGATTCCTTCTTAGCTCAGTTGGTTAGAGCATCTGACTGTTAATCAGAGGGTCCTTGGTTCGAGCCCAAGAGAGGGAGCTTAATAAAAAGACTATCAGCAATGATGGTCTTTTTTTTTGCTCGAAACTCAACTCTTTTTTACGCGAAAAAAGGAATCAAGGCTAAAGATCATCAAGGTCAAATTCTCCAAATTAAGATTGAATAAAAAAAACACACATATCTTCAAACATCAAAACAACTTGATGATTAATACATTAACACCCGTTTTATTTGAATTTATTTAATAAATCACTAAATTGGTAGTCCTCTAGTTTGTGTAATTTACAGAAAAACGTTTTCCAAGATTCCATAAACTAAAACACTTCAAATTATAAAGTTGTTTCAATAATTAATTTTCACTGCTATGAAAAGAACTCCTATTCCTTTTTTATTAGTTGCATTGATTTTTTCTTTGATATGCTGTCAAAAGAACAAATTCTCAAATAACGACAACAATCAAATCGACGGTCATCCCGCTTGGATCATGCAAGGCAATATTTATGAAGTAAACGTTCGCCAGTATACACCAGAAGGAACTTTTAATGCGTTTGCCAAACATCTTGACCGATTAAAAGCAATGGGAGTACAAACGATTTGGTTTATGCCTATTAATCCTATTAGCAAATTGGACAGAAAAGGCTCTTTGGGAAGTTATTATGCAGTTTCAGATTATACCACAATTAACCCTGAATTTGGAACAATGGATGACTTTAAGAAATTGGTACAATCCATACACGATAAAGGGATGAAAGTATTAATTGATTGGGTACCAAATCACACTGGAGCAGACCATCGATGGATCACACAACATCCTGATTTTTTTGTAAAAGACAGCTCCGGCAAACCTGCAGTTGCATTTGATTGGAATGACACGAGACAATTAAATTATAAAAATCCTGTATTGCAAGACAGCATGGTTCGTGCGATGAAATACTGGATTGAAGACACTGATATTGATGGATTTCGATGTGATGTTGCCTGGAACGTCCCCGCTTCTTTTTGGCGTAAATCTATTCTGGAATTAAAAAAAATGAAGAATATCTTTATGCTTGCCGAAGGAGACAGCACTTATCTTCCCAAAAGTGGATTTGATGCTGTTTACCCATGGCATATGTTCAAAATGATGGAAAAAGTAGCCAAAGGCGAAAAATCAGCACTTGCATTGGATAGCATCAACAAGGAAAATGAAACTTTCTATCCCAAAAATACGATTCAAATGTATTTTACAAGTAATCACGATGAAAATAGCTGGAATCATGCCGATTTCGGAACTTTTCAAGGGGTTATTCACGAGCCTTTTGTCGTATTTACTCAGACCATGAAAAACAGTGTCCCACTAATTTACAGCGGACAGGAAGAACCTGTTTTAAGAGCCTTGAAGTTTTTCGACAAAGACCCAATAACATTTAAAAACTTTCAAAGAGAAAAGTTCTACAAGACATTACTTAATCTAAGAAAGAACAACGAAGCGCTTTCCGCTAATGCTTCCTTCAAAAAAGTATCTTTAGGAGATGACAAAGCTATTTATGCCTATGTAAGAGAAAAGGGAAACAAAAAAGTTTTGATAATCCTTAATTTTTCGGGAATCGAACAAACTGTATCCATAAAAGACAATACTTTGACAGGAAAAGCACATAATGTCTTTAAAGGAAAAGAAGAGGATTTAAACTCTAAAGAATGGAAAATGAAACCTTGGGGTTATGAAGTTTATGAGTACTGATTTACATAAAAAAATCAACATCAGATTCTGTTAAGAAATACTATTCTCAAAAAAAAGACCGTCAGAAATGATGGCCTCTTTTTTGGGATTAAAACCCACGCCTCCCATGATTCTCATTTTGGGCTCCTCCAAAAGCAATAAAAGACAAATTCTAATTCTCCCTTGATGTTTGCATAATTAATCGTTAAATTGCTATTCCAAATAGTTAATAATGAAAACGAGAAAAATTTATACATTTTGTTTGCTTCTATTTATTTATGGAAATGCACTACATGCACAGATGCCTTCCAAAATAAAAGATGTATTACCCGAGGGAACCCTTGTTCAATCAAACATCCCTTATGCTTCAGATACTCTGAAAAATCATACTCTAGATTTATACATTCCAAAACATATTGGAAATTCACTGCCGCTTGTGGTATGGATTCATGGAGGAGGATGGATAGGTGGAGACAAATTTGGAGACATGGAGAATATGAAATCCACTCTAAAAGCAATTTTAGACAGTGGGTTTGCTGTGGCTTCCATTGCTTATCGTTTTAGCACAACCGACATTTTTCCTGCCCAAATACAAGATTGCAACCAAGCTGTAAATTATCTTTATAACAACTCTTTAAAATATAATTTAGACAAAAACAAGATTGCGGTTATTGGTTTCTCAGCTGGCGGGCATTTAGCTTCATTGATTGCTACCTCAAACAACAATACTGTTAACGCTTTTTATTATAAAAATCAAAAACCACATTTCAAAATAAGGGGAGTAATTGATTTTTATGGCCCATCTGATTTCATAGCCCGAATTGGTAGTATGCCTTTGGACGAAGGAGAACACAAAACCACATCGACAGGACTTCTTGGAGCTCAACCATTAGCTAGACCTGACTTGGCTAAATTTGCAAGTCCCACCACTTATATTGACAAAGCAGACCCTCCATTTCTTATTTTCCATGGTGATAAAGACACAACTGTACCTATTACATTATCAAAACTATTAGATTCCTATTTAAAGCTTGCAAATGTTCAAAGTGAATTTGTAATTGTAGAAGGTGGTCAACATGGCGGAGAATTGTTTAGATCCGAAGACATTAAAAATAAAGTTTTAGCTTTTTTAAATACTCATTTGAACCAGAAAAGACAATAATCTGAATAAAAAATAAAGTCAAAATAGCTGCTTTTGAAATAGCATTATTAAAAGACCATCATTGCTGATGGTCTTTTTTTTGGCAAAAAAACTTATTGTTCTTTATTTGTTAATGACTCAACAACTGAAACAGATTATGACATTATTTCTTTCATCAAAAGATAATCGTGTAATCTAAATATTTTCTTCTTTAATAACATCTACACAAACTATAAAACACCCACTATCAATTAGCTGTGAGTAAAAAATCAATTTAGCGAATGCGAAATCAAAAAAAAATACAAACAAAAAAATTGGATTTATCAAAAAAAGATTGACTAAAAAAGAAAATGATATAAATTACAAAATAATCACAACAATGTCAATTTCAGTGATAATAATTTAATAATTTAGAGCAAAATAGCGCTTAAAAAAGCCATATTACACCAGAATATTAATTATTTAATACTGAGAAATATGATGAAATTGATACCACAGCTAAACCCAAAAGGGTGGGATGAGATGTTCTCAAATGAAGGCGTTAGAAATTCTTATGCTCAGGTCCTTCAAACGTTACAAAATCTAAATCCGGAAAGCCTAAACGACAAACAAATTCAGGCTTCGGACTTGTTCATGAATCAAGGTATAACATTTACAGTTTATAGCGACAATAATCAAGGAATAGAAAGAATTTTTCCGTTTGACATTATTCCCAGAATCATCACGAAAGCCGAATGGAGCGAAGTGGAAACAGGAATCAAACAGCGATTAAAAGCACTTAATTTATTTTTGGAAGATGTTTATAATGGACAGCACATTATAAAAGATGGTATAATTCCAGCTTCATTGGTAGCGTCTTGCCCTCACTACATACAAGAAGTTCATGGGATAAAAGTACCGCATAGCATTCATGTGCATATCGCAGGAATTGATTTAATTCGTGGGGCAAAGGGAGAATTCTATGTGCTTGAAGACAACCTACGATGTCCCAGCGGTGTGAGTTACATGTTGGAGAACCGTGAAATTACCAAACGAATTTTCCCAGATATGCTTACCTCCAATAAAGTCAGCATGGTAGGAAGTTATCCGATGATATTTCACAACATATTGGTTTCGCTGTCCCCACGAAACGTATCCAATCCCAACGTGGTTTTACTTACACCGGGAGTCTATAATTCAGCTTATTATGAACATACTTTTTTAGCCAGACAAATGGGAATTCCTCTTGTAGAAGGAAGAGACTTGGTAGTTAATAATAATAAAGTATACATGAAAACCACTTCGGGATTACAGCAAGTGGATGTTATTTACCGTCGTTTGGACGATGAATATCTCGATCCGTTGGTTTTTAAACCCGAAAGTACACTGGGCGTACCAGGACTTATCAGCGCTTACCGTCACGGAAATGTTGCCTTAGTAAACGCCGTGGGAAATGGCGTTGCCGATGACAAAGCCGTCTATGCCTATGTCCCAGATATGATAAAATATTATCTTAACGAAGAACCAATACTTAAAAATGTTCCAACATACCAAATGGAAAACAGTGAGGAAAGAGAACTAGTATTTGCCGATATGGAAAATATGGTTATCAAAGAAACTAACGGAAGTGGCGGGTATGGAATGATTATGGGAAATAAGGCTACGCAAGAAGAACTTGAAAATGGCAAAATAGCCATTTTGGCCAATCCCAGAAATTTTATCGCACAACCTATCATTCAACTCAGTACTGTCCCCTGTTTAATAGATGGCCAATTGAAATTACGCCATGTAGATCTAAGACCGTATGCTTTATGTGGACCCAATGGAGTAGAAATTGTGCCTGGAGGATTAACTCGAGTCGCACTAACAGAAGGTTCATTGGTCGTCAACTCTTCGCAAGGAGGAGGAAGTAAAGACACTTGGATCATAAAGTAATTTCATTTTTAATTATTAAAATGAATCAAAATGAAAACAACAGCCTTAAACACAGAAAAAAACGACAATCCAATGTTTGCCTTTTTGCCAGAAATGGTTTTAACCCATTTAAACGAAGCGAAACCAACTGAAACAGCAGTAGAAAATTTAAAAGAGCCTGAAGTAAAAAAAATAACAATAACAGCAGATCCTGATATACCAAATTTAGATTCAATTCCAATTCCGGAAACAGTTTCAAAAAAAGAAACAATAAAGCCCATTGAAACTGTAGAGCATCTCAGTTTGGAAAAAATAAAAAGTGAATCAGACGAAAATTTAATCAAGCGATTTATAAACAAAATAAAAATCTATTAACCACAATTTTAAAACCAATTCAAATGAAAACAACAATGCTAAGTGGAGTTAGAAACGGGATGTTTTTACTCAACAATTATTCGGATTCTCAGGCTCCCATCATAGAGTCAATAATAGAAACCATTGTAGAACCTATTATTTTCAAATGCTAAAATAGAGAACTATTTAGCCACAGTTTCCAATCATTGTGAACTTGTAACTATTACGAGAAGCCGATTTATGGGATTGCATGAGGGATTACTTCACAACTTATTTATTTTCATTGGAGTTCAGTGAATTCCATTTGAACAAGGCGCTATGCGCTCGTGATAGCCCGACGCTGTTGAGAAAAGGAGCTGTATAAGCGTTACTAAAAGTAAGTCCCTTTGCTCAATAGGGTCACGCCCACACGAGCTTTTGTGAATTGACGCAGTATATAATTTTACTGAAAAAAATACAACTTTTAAATCGAAACAGATGAAGGCAAATATGCTAAGTCGTGTGGCAGACGGAATGTTCTGGCTCCACAGATATATGGAAAGAACCGATGGCATGTTACTAACTCTTAACACCAGTTATATTCTTTCATTTGACAAGGAAACAGATGACTGTCAAGGCTACAAACCTCTATTAAAATACTATACCGATTTGACATACGACCAAATAAACGAAGTGCAATATGACACCAACTTTGTGTTGAAATACATTATTTGCGATAGTTTGAATCACAATTCGGTTAAAAATTTGGTAGTGAAGGCCCGTGAAAATGCCAGGGGTTCTCAAGACAAAATAACAAAAGAACTCTGGGAACACATCAATTCATTGTATCATTTCATGAACTCCCCTGATCTTCCCAAAAAGCTGGAAACCTCCGATGCTTTAAAAATTGTAAACAAACTCAATAAAGACCTCTTGCTTTACAACGGTATATTGCAAGTCACTATGCCAAGAGGACTCGGGTGGAGCTTTTCGAATATAGGAAAACTAATAGAAAGGTGCCTGCAAACCATTTCCATGACACAAGCCTATTACGCTCCTATCAATTATAATCTTGACGGAAATGAAGACGTAATGTACTGGAGAAGATTATTGCTTTCCTTGTCGGGTTACGAATTGTACCTTAAGAGCTACAGCAATATCAAACACAATCGAAAGGTCGTACAACATGTTATTTTTAACCAAGACTTTGCTCATTCCGTGATATTTACACTCGAATTAATTAATAAATATTTGGATTGCCTTGTGAAAGACAGCGAAATAAGTGAAGCCAGAACATTGTACAATCAATTTGGACGATTAAAAAGCTACATAGCCTTTACAGACTATCATCACTTGACGAACAAACAATTGGAAGAAGTTCTAGAAACTACGAAAACACAACTAACTCAGTTTTCTGTCGATTTCTCGAAATTATTTTTCTCCTACACCTAATTTCTTATGGCAATATTCAAAATAGTTCACATTACAAAATACCAATACAATTGGCCCATAAAAGAAAGCATAAACGAGGTACGTTTGTTCCCTAACCATTTTGACAATCAAGACCTACTCGACTACCAACTCTTGATTACCCATGATCCCAAAGTAGAATATTACCAAGACTATTACGGCAATCGGGTTGCAAATTTCAACAATCTGGAAGCGCATGAAGAAATGGTTATCGAATCCAGAATGACTGTTCGGGTTAATCATTCTCTGAAAATACCTAAAATTGACAATACAACTGTTGAAGATTTACAGAAAGAAAAAAGTGAAAACATTACCTTACTAAGGCTTAGTTACCCCGAATCCATTCAAAAACAAAACGAGATAGAAGCCATTTTGGCAACTATAGATGTAGTCAGTAAACCAGTTATAACCATTGCTCAATTATGCAATCAATACATATTTGACAACTTTACCTATACCAAAGGAATCACCAATATTGAGACCACTATTGATGAACTTTTGGAACTCAAAAAAGGAGTTTGCCAAGATTTTGCACACGTATTGCTACAACTATTAAGAACTGTAGGGATTCCATCTAGATATGTGAGTGGCTATATTTGTCCAAATGAAAGTGGTTTAAGAGGCGAAGGAGCAACTCATGCCTGGGTCGAAATTTACACACCTACTCAAGGCTGGTTAGGACTCGATCCCACCAATAATATATGGACTATGGACAATCACGTAAAACTGGCCGTAGGCAGGGATTTTTGCGACTGCACACCAATTAAAGGAACATTTAAGGGACTGGCAAGGCAAACACTCTCCGTTTGCGTTTCCATAGGCTATGAGGACGGCAGGCATTACGAAGAAATAAACGATGTTCAACTTGAGGAAATTCCACAGGAAATAAACGAGCAAATAAATTATATCGAACAACAGCAACAACAATAAAAACTAAATACAATTGTTGATTTTGGAGCAGAAAGATTAGGCATTTTAGGAAACATTCCTCCCGCTATCCGCTTCAATCTTGGGAGCCGAACACCGGCTCACAAGGATTTTCGCTACACACGAGCGAAGCGAACTGGCGAAGCAATCCGGGCTAAAGAGAAACATTTTGCTTTTTTGCCATCATCCAAAAAAAGCAATAATTACATTTGAGTAGAATATAAAAAAATCTGTGCAAATCCGTTTGATCCGTAAAATCAGTGGCCCATTACATAATCCAATTGAATCAAAAATCAAATTTGAGTTGTACCACCACTGTCTTTTTGATTTCGGTATTTAGGTTGCTTAATGAAATTCCGAGAAGGCGCACCGAATCTTTCATTTTCTCCTGATATAATAATTCCTTGACCGTTTCATAAATCAGTGCTTTATCCGAAATAAAATATGGCATTGTTTTGCTACGCGTTTGTTGGGTAAAATCGCTGTACTTTATTTTAAGGGTAATTGTTTTACCCGAAATTTGATGTTTCTTTAAACGACGCTCCAATTCCAGTGCAATTCTTTCGAGTTTTTCCAACATAAATATTTCCGAAGAAAGATTGATGTCAAAGGTATGTTCGGCCGCCACAGATTTTGTAATTCGATTTGATTTTACTTCACTGTTGTGAATTCCCCGAACTACATTATAATAGAATCCACCCGACTTTCCGAAATGCTTTTCCAAAAATTCAACAGATTTACCTTTTAGATCCAAACCCGTAAAAATTCCAAGTTGAAACATTTTTTCGGCAGTAACCTTCCCTACTCCGTAAAATTTCTGGATAGGTAATTGTTCCAAAAAGGAAATAACTTCATCAGGATTAACCGTTTTCTGACCGTTGGGTTTATTATAATCACTGGCAATTTTGGCCACAAATTTATTGACCGAAATCCCCGCTGAAGCTGTTAACCCAACTTCATTAAATATTCTTATCCTAATTTCCTGTGCCAATAAACTGGCACTGGGATTTCCTTTTTTGTTTTTGGTAACATCTAGATAAGCTTCATCAAGCGAAAGAGGTTCGACCAAATCAGTATATTCATGGAATATTTTATGGATCTTCTTTGAGATTTCTTTATAGCGGTCAAAACGTGGCCTTACAAAAATAAGTTCAGGACAATTTTTTTTGGCCAAAAATCCACTTATGGCAGAACGAACACCAAATTTTCTGGCTTCATAACTCGCTGCTGAAACGACTCCCCTATTTTCGGCTCCACCCACCGCAATGGGCTTTCCTCGTAACTCAGGATTGTCCATTTGCTCCACCGAAGCATAGAAAGCATCCATGTCGATGTGTATGATTTTTCTATGTGGAAGCGGTTCGGACATATTACAAATTTAGAAACGTTTTCAAAAAAATGGAACGACGGAACTGTTAAAAAAATAAATGAATATCTTTGATGAACGCAACTAGCCCCGATAGAAGTGGAAATCCTTATGAGCCGGGGTTCGGCTCATAAGATTACTTCACTGTACATTCATTTTCATAGGAGTTCAGTGAACTTCGTTTGAAACGAATAGCGGGATAAAGCTCCTAAAAAACATATAAATGCTAGAAATAGAAAGAAAATTTTTGGTTACTTCAGATGCTTTCAAACAAGAATCTTTTGCCCAAAACAGAATAAAACAAGGCTATTTAAGTTCCGTTCCCGAAAGAACCGTTAGAGTGCGCGTAAAAGGAAACAAAGGTTTTTTGACCATAAAAGGCATCTCAAGCGAATCGGGTATGTCCCGTTTTGAATGGGAAAAAGAAATCCCTATTGATGAGGCCGAAAAATTATTGCTTTTATGTGAAGCTGGCGTAATTGACAAAACCCGATTTGAAGTCAAAACGGGTCGTCATATTATTGAAGTAGATGAGTTTTATGGTGAAAACCAAGGACTGATTATGGCTGAAATCGAGCTAAAATCTGAAACCGAATCTTTTGATAAACCAATCTGGCTTGGTCAAGAAGTTACGAACGACAAAAGATATTACAATGCCTACTTGAGCAACAATCCTTTTAAGAATTGGTAACTTATTTTTGTAATTCCTCAATTTTCACAATTACCGCACCACTGCTTTTGTTGGAAGTAATATCCATAAAAGCTTTTTTACTTAAATCTATTTCTCTTCCTCTTGCAAAAGGCCCGCGGTCAATCACTTCTACTATTACCGACTTCCCATTGGCTTCATTGGTAATTCTGAGCTTGGTCCCAAAAGGGAATTTTCTATGGGCTGCAGTTAATTTTTGATTATCAAATCGTTTTCCGCTTGCTGTTTTTTTACCATTAAACTTGTCATGATAATAAGAGGCGTGGGCATTTTTCTTGAAGAATACAAACTTTCCGGTTTCAACAATTACAGAATCTGGGGCGATTGTTACTGGTGTAAACTCTTTCTCGACAACTTTAGCAGTTTTTTTAACAGTGTCTTTATTGATGGAAAATTTTTTGCTGTTTATAATAGAACTTTGACTACTTACCAAACCAATATTGGCCAGTAAAAATAAAAGCGTGATTATTTTTTTCATTTATAGTTTATTAGGTGAAACTTTGAATTGCAAAAAAATTATGGGTAAAAAAAAGTCCTTTTCAGGACTTTTAAAAATGGGTTTAAAACCACAAGGACCAAGGGATTCTACTTAAAATAAGTACTAATCCTAAACCGTAAAATATAGAGAAGGTTTTGAATTTTGATTCGCTAGTCGTTAATTTTTTATGTTTTGACCAACCAATTGTAATCAAAACGATAGCAATGGTATTGATTAATGGATGTTCCAATGAAGTTAAACGTAATGCTTTATCGGACATTTGCCCAAATGAGGCCAACCCTAGCGGAGAAACAAAATACAAGATTATACCAATCAATAATTGAACGTGTATTCCAATTAATCCAAACAAAGCAATTTTTCTATCTTTTGGAGTAAATTCTTTTTTAGAAGAAATTCCTATTATGGCATTAATAACCGCGATAACAAGAACTAACAATGCAATATAAGCCCAACCTGAGTGAAATTTTTGTAAAATCGTGTACATAAATAGTTTTTTAATTTAAACAAATATAAGCAAAAAAGTCATAAAAAAACCCCAATACACTAAAAAGCGATTGGGGTTTTGTGAACCTTATTTTGATTCTTTTTTTAAAAATCGTAACGTAAACTAAAGTTATAAGTTCTTCCGAAACCGAAGAAAACTTGGTTACCATTTGCTATGCCATCATAAAGCATATTGTTTGAAGCGTATGTTCCTTTTGATGGGTTTTTTGAATCTATATTATCATCAGCAAAGAAGTTAGATTTAGATTCAGCAATATAAATTTTATCAAACACGTTGTTTACATTCAATCTAAAATTTACTGATTTATCTCTTTTTGCTCCTACAAGCATTTTATATGAGAATCCTGCATCAACCAATCCGTAAGATGGCAATTCCAAAGATCCTTTATTGTCAGCTGACGTGAATTTTTCAGGCGAAATTGCTGCATATAAATGGTTGTTATAATTATAATTAGCATCCAAAGTAACTCTTTCCAAAACCTCATAAGAAGCTCCTAAAGAAGCTGTCATTTGAGCAGCATCACCTACTTTAACTTTGTCCAAGTATAAAAGTGCTTTACTCAATTCTACGTTAGCAGAATTGTATAATGTTGAATTAGCATTACCACTGTATTCCCAGTTTCCATAAGAGAACATTCCATTAACTTTGAATTTATCAGTAATTCTAGCGTTTCCTTCAAATTCAGCTCCCATGTGTGTTTCACTAAGTCCTGTGTAATCATAATACCCACCATTATTCGTATCTGTATTAGAATCATTTATTCTTAAATTTCTATCATCCCAAGTAGTATAATAAACATTTACATTGGCAGAGAAAATTCCTGAACGGAAACCGTAACCACCTTCAACACTCATGATTTTTTCATTTGTCAAATATGGATTTACAATATTTGCATTTCCAGGATATACCGCATTAAAAAATGGTTGTTTCGAATAATATCCAGCATTAACGAAAACATTATGCTGCTCATTGATATTATAGTTAACTCCTCCTTTTACGTTACCTCCAAGAATATTCTCGTAACCAGAATTAGAAATTGGATCTGAACTTAAATATTTGAAATAATCTACTCTTTCAAAACCTTGCTGAGAAATGGCTCCTTGAATAAATGCAGTCAAATTATCTTTAGAATACTCTAATTGAGTAAAAGCACCATACCAGTTTACATTTCCATCATTGTAAAAATTGATTTTATCTCCAGCTGTAGCATTTGAAAAAGGATTTCCAGAAGGACTCACAGTATAGGTGTTTGTCAAGATTCTTTTTGGGTTATTCTTATCCGTATTATCATAATACTCATCAGCTCCTAKCAAATTATTTAAATTTTGATAGTGAATACCTACATAAGTTCTAGCGTCAACCCCTAAATCCCAAGTTATGTTCTCTGTGAATTTTTTATTAAAATTGATTACACCACCATACCAGTCATGAGAGTTGATAGATGAAATTTGAGAAATACCTGAAGTACTATTGTAAATATATGGATCAGTTGCAGTTCCTTTACCTTTTCTACCTGTGTCAGAACTATTTTGAAAATTACCGTTAATTTCCGTTCTTGTTGTAGCCACTCCATTAATCATAACTGTTTGACCAGAGTTGTAGGCTTGAATCTTATCAAAATCCACTAAACCATTAGCAGTTCTAAATTCATTTGCTGTATAAGATGAACCTCTAACTCCTCCAGCTCCTCTAGCTCCACCTCCACGGCCCCAAGAACCGTAAAGAACTGTTGATAATTTTGAAGTCTCGTTGATTTTGTAATCCCAGTTAAAAGAACCAACTGGTTTATGGAAATAGTTTCTTGTCATACTAAACTTTTCTCCATTCAAATATCCCCAATCAGAATTGTATTTTATATTTGGTTCTCCATCAACTCCATATTTTTGATATTGAGCGATAGTAATACTTGAACTTCTTTGGTTGTGCCATTGTGGCGCTCCTGTAAAAGTAAATTGAAAATCGTGCTTGTTGTCTTTTGTAGTATAACCCAAAGCCACAAAATAGTTATCTCCTACAAAATCAGTTCCATCTACATATCCATCTCCCATTGTATGGCTATACAAAATAGAAGCTGAAAGTCCATTCTCCAATTTACCTGTAGAATAAGAAGCTTGTGTTTTTAGATAATTTGCATTTCCAAAAGAAGTCCCAATAGAACCTCCTTCTTTTTGATCAGAAGTTTTAGTCAATATATTTATTGTTCCTCCAACAGATGCAATAGCCAATTTTGAAGATCCTAAACCTCTTTGCACTTGCATAGCAGAAGTTACATCAGATAATCCAGCCCAGTTGCTCCAATATACAGAACTGTTTTCCATATCATTAACAGGTACACCATTAATCATAACAGCAATGTTATTTTGGCTAAATCCACGAATACTAATTCTTGAATCTCCAAATCCACCACCACCTTTTACAGCATAAACTGAAGGAGTGTTCTTTAAAACTTCAGGAAATTCCTGAGTCCCAAGTTTTTGTTGAATTTCAGATGCTTTAATAGTCGATACTGCAACAGGTGTTTTTCTGTCTTTTGCAACATCCACAACAGATGACTTAACAACTATTTCACTTAACTGATTGGAATTAGACACCAAAACAATGTTCCCTAAATCTGTAGTTCCATTGCTTGAAGTAGTAAAATTAACAGTTTGGTTATCGTAACCAATGTAAGAAATAATTAATTGTCCAGCATTTACAGTAGAACTAATGGTAAATTTACCATCAAAACCTGTTGAAGCACCTGCTGATGTACCTTTAATAGCAACATTTGCTCCAGGTAATGGACCTTGTCCATCTGTAATAGTTCCAGTAATTTTTCCTTGTGAAAATACGGTCGAAACCATCAAAAACAGTAATCCAGAGAGTAACCAATTTTTCATTGTCTTCATTCTTGTTATTTTAAATATTTTTGGCAAAATTATAACATTTGAACGAATTAATGTTAAGAAAAGTTTAATAAATTACACTTTTAATAACTTTTAGATACAGAAAAAGCATATTATAATTTTATCGTTAATCTTTTAACAAATTATCTATTTTTAATTGCAAAAAATAAATATTTCATACCTGTTTTTCAATCTCTAGCTATTTCTTTTTTGATCAGAACATACAAATTTTAATTTTCGCCCAATAAAAAAAGCTCTGATTATAAAAATCAGAGCCTTTTATTTATTACAGAAGCTATCTCTACTTATTGTCTAAAAAATGATTCAATAAAAATTTTGTAGAACTATCGTGATTATTAACTTGCTTGCTATGAATCTCCTCTAATATCGAATTGGCCAATTGTTTTCCGAGTTCAACTCCCCATTGATCAAAACTAAAGATATTCCAAATAATACCTTGTACAAAGATTTTATGCTCGTACATCGCAATTAGCGAACCTAATGATTTTGGTGTCAATTTTTGAATCAAAATTGTATTAGTCGGTTTATTTCCTGTAAACACTTTAAATGGCAAAAGAACACTTGCTTTCTCAGCACTCAATCCTTGTTTGTCAAACTCAGCCTGAACTTGTTCTTCTGATTTTCCATTCATCAAAGCTTCTGTTTGGGCAAAAAAGTTTGACATCAGTTTATCATGATGATCGTCATCTCCATATAAAGGTTTTACAAATCCAATAAAATCAGAAGGAATCAATTTCGTCCCTTGATGAATTAACTGAAAAAAGGCATGTTGCGCATTCGTTCCAGGCTCACCCCAAATAATAGTTCCAGTTTCGTAGTTTACCGGTTTCCCATTACGCCCTACACTCTTACCGTTACTTTCCATTGTTCCTTGTTGTAAATAAGGAGCCAATTTTTGTAAATATTGTGTATAAGGAATCAAGGCTTCACTCTCGGCACCAAAAAAATTATTGTACCAAACACTCAATAACGCAAGTGTTACAGGGATATTTTTATCAAAATCAGCTGTTTTGAAATGCTCGTCCATTTCATTGGCACCACTTAACAAATCGTTGAAATTATCGAAACCAACCGCCAGACTTATAGAAAGTCCTACTGCACTCCATAAAGAAAAACGTCCTCCAACCCAATCCCACATTGGAAATACATTGTCAGGATTGATTCCAAACTCAGTTACTTTTTGAATATTGGTTGAAACTGCCACAAAATGTTTGGCAACATCTTCTTGGTTGGCCGATTTTAAAAACCAAGCTTTAATCGTTTCAGAATTGGTTAAAGTCTCTTGGGTTGTAAATGTTTTAGAAACAATCACAAATAAGGTCGTTTCCGGATTCAGTTTTTTAATAATTTCATTTACATGATCTCCATCAACATTGGATGCAAAATGTACATTTAAATGATTTTTATAATATTGTAAAGCTTCAACTGCCATTACAGGACCTAAATCAGAACCACCAATACCTATATTAACAATATCTGTAAATGGTTTACCTGTATATCCAGTTCTTTGTCCTGAAATTACTTCGTTTGTAAATGATTTTACTTTATTTTTTACTGCATATACTTCTGGCATCACATTGATTCCATCCACATTAATTACAGCAGATTCTTTGGCACGCAAAGCAGTATGCAAAACAGCTCTATTTTCTGTTTGATTAATAATTGCTCCTCCAAAATAATCGGAAATAGCATTTTTCAAACCTGTTTCGTTTGCTAACTCAAGTAACAAATCAATTGTTTCCTGAGTAATTCTGTTTTTGGAGTAATCAACCAAAAAATCATTCCATTTCAAATGAAATTTTTCGGTTCTTGAAGAATCGGCTTGAAACATTGCTGTCATCGAAGCCTGTTGTATTTCATTATAGTGTGCCTGAAGTTTTTTCCAAGCAGAAGTTTCAGTTGGGTTTATTGTATTTAAAGCCATTTTAATTCTAGTTTTTTATAATTGTGCAAATTTACTGAAATAAGTTTGATTGGACTAAAATCAGTACATTATATAACAATTAAATGTCAAATAAAAGAATAAATCAACTTGGATTAAATAAGCTTAGAAATCATTTCTATAAATTAGAAACACTGTCCAATTCAAATTTCAATGGCTCGATTCTCTTTAAGAAACGTTCTTTGTTTTTTGGGTTCATCGGTTCACCGTTTGGCAATTTCAATCGCAATGCATCAACCTGAACCCCATTTTTCCAAAAACGATAGCATACGTGTGGACCAGTTGCTAATCCTGTACTTCCAACCAATCCAATAGTTTGCCCTTGATTAACATGTTGCCCACGTCTTACCAGTATTCGAGACATGTGCAGATATTGAGTAGAATAAACCTTGTTGTGTTTTACTTTCACAAAGTTACCATTCCCGGCCGTATAACCTGTTTGTTCCACGATTCCGGCAGCGGTTGTAGAAATCGGTGTTCCATATGGCGCCGCATAATCGGTTCCTTTGTGGGCTTTCCATATTTGCTGTACGGGATGAAAACGATTAGAACTAAAATGAGAGGTAATACGACTAAATTTGATTGGTGTCTTAAGGAAAAAATTCTTCAGCGTTTTTCCATCTTCATCATAATAGTCAACTTTACCCGAACCTAGATTTTGTTCAAACGGGAAAGCATAAATAATCTTCCCTTTATATTCAAAAAAAGCGGCTTCAAGACTGTCAACTCCATCATAAATTGAATCATTAATATATCTTTCCGTAAAAGTTAGTCCAAAGCGATCTCCCTTTTTAACTTTAAAGAAATCAATAGACCAAGCAAAAATCTTTGAAATCCTTGTTGCCAACGCTCCTTCAACGTTCGCAGATTCTAAAGTTTCAGAAAGTGAACCTTTTAACACTCCACCAATAGTTCGGCGTTTTAATGTTAAAGGTTTCGTTTTTTTGTAGGCTTTTGCTATTGAATCCCGCAAATCCACTACATAATAATTTAAAGCATCAGGTTGATATATAAAAACATCTAGTGTATTGGTCTTATTTTTAGAACGAAGCAGTGTATAGTGTTTGTTAATTCTAATTGTACGTACATCAAAAGTATCTTTTACTTGAGCTACGATATCAAATACTTTTTTGTCTCCAATGTTTTGATTTTGTAAAATACTCCCAAAAGTATCTCCTGACTTTACAGAATCCTGAACAACATTAAAATCAGAAAATTTAAAACCAAAGTCACTTTTTTTGGACTTTGGAATCACTTGATTTTCCACAACATCCTCACTCCTATTACAGGATATCAAGGAAAACAGCACTACTAAAATTACAATTACCTGCTTCAAGTTATCTCTTTTTACTTTTAGTTTTCTACTCCCCAATTAGCCAATTCCTCTACACTCCATAATTCCGGGAAGAAAATTCTTCTTTGGTACCTTGGATGCATGTATTTTTTCCAATCACTTCCACCAGTTGCCTCACCATCACCTTTACCGTTATCAATATATTTTCTGGCGGCATTTAGATGTCCCATTACCCAAGTAATATTTACCGTGTGATCATAATGACGCATAGCCTTAACCAATTCCGGATTTTCACGATCGGATTCTGGTAATTGTTTAAATTTCTGCCAAAGATTTATAGTATTGTATTCCTGCATTTGTGTCAAAAATGCCCCTTTGTATTTGCGTTCAAACTCTAATAACAAATAAGACTTCTCACCTGTTTGATGATCTTTACCCGCTGCTTGCCAATACATATGATCCAAAGCATGTTCGTAAGGAGTATCTCTATCTATCGTAGCTCTAAAACGGTAATCAATAAGATTGATTAAATCAGTTGAAGCTATTTCAATCATTCTATATTGTGCGCTTTGAAAACCACTGGCTGGAGTTAACGTATTTCTAAATTTCATATACTGTTCAACCTCCATACCGTCTCCCATAATATCAAAAGAAGTGGTAAGCATGTCAAAGTAACGACTAATTCTCATTAATCGCTCTGTAAAAAAATCAGTTGTCAGTTTTTCAGAATAGGAAATTTGATGCATTTCCCACAATATCATTTTAAAAAGTAATTCATTGACTTGATGATACATGATAAAAACCATTTCATCTGGAAGCGTTGTTCTTTGAATTTGTAAATTCAACAAAGCATCAGTTTGAATATAATCCCAATAAGTTATCGGTTTTGACCAAAGCAATCCTTCAAGATGTGTCTCCGTTTTTTGGTTTATTTTTTGAAATTTTTGATCAATTTCATCCAAAATTGATGCAGTGGTATCATTTATTGTCATTTTGATTTTAATTTAAACGGATTATTCAATCCTTTGTATTCTTCCAAATCGGCTTTGAGAGACCCTACCAAAAGACTCGCTTTTATTCTAAGCGGAATCTTATTGTAGTCGTCTGAAATCCAAATCGTTAAACTTTCCTCTTCCTTAAATATCCGTCCAGACTGCACTAAAGGTCTAAAAATCATCGCAGAAACAATGCCAAATTTAGTTTTAATATCTTCTCTACCTATAAATTTTAACTTAAATTTTGTAGTCTCATTGTCGAAAAACATATCAATAATTACCGAATCACCTGTTTTTATTTTATTGATATTCGGGTAATTTCGTAGATAATAAAATGACGACAATATGTCTTGTGTGTTTTTGGAAAAGTCAAATGTTTTTTCGGTTTTGTGTTTATAGTCTTTCACCAAGACTTTATTATTTTTTTGATTAAAGAATCCTTCTTGATTCTTAGTATATCCACCTTCGTCAATTTTTCTAACAAAGCGGTAAGGATTTCTAGTATCCTTGTCAATGTAGCTTTCGTAAACATCTTCAACATCAAAAAAAAATTTGGTCATACCAGTAGAAAAACCTTTTCCTATAACATGGTAAACTGGCTGGCCACTTAATGTTTCATCTTTGACTTCGATTGTAGCATAACCAGCATTTAAGAGCCCGTAATGCACTCTGAATTTTAGATATTCACCTCCTGAAAAGGCTTCATCTTTCTGAGTATCGAAACCCAAAGTGATAACCACTAACAAGAAAATCAAAAATTTTTTCATGGATTCGATTTATTTGCACCAAAAAATTCGTCTTATAAAACCGTCTCTTGCTCATTCGGCCGAGTTCGAAAATCAAGTGTTCATTTGGTTGCGTACGTATATGACAAAAAACGTGCCATAATAATATTACCAAATGTATTAAAACAAAAAAACTCAGTCAAATTAATGACTGAGTTTTTATGCTATTAACTAACCAAAAAACTATAAATTATGAAAATTTATATGAAACTAAGAAGGAAACCACCCCTTCCTGATTTGCGAGTGCAAAGGTATGCTATCAATCGACGTTTTTTTAGCAAAAAGTCAAGTTTAACACAACATTTGCAATTTTAAGGGTATGTTAACTATTATTTTTTTTGATAATGCAAAAAAAATGAATTTTTACAGAGTTCCTCGCAATTGCTGTTCGCGTTCAATGGACTCAAAAAGTGCCTTAAAGTTCCCTGCGCCAAATCCTTTTGCTCCCATTCTTTGAATAATTTCAAAAAACAAAGTTGGACGGTCTTGAACAGGCTTGGTGAAAATTTGCAACAAATAGCCATCTTCATCGGCATCTACCATAATGGCCAATTTTTCTATTTCAACCAAATCTTCTTTCATCATATCCATGTGTACTCCCAACCTTTCTGGAATCGCTTCGTAATAGGTATGTGGGGGTGCCGATAAAAATTCTACACCTCTTGCTTTTAATTGCGAAACTGTTTTTATGATATCATCGGTGGCGATGGCGATGTGCTGAATTCCAGGCCCACCGTAGAAATCTAAATATTCTTCGATTTGTGATTTTTTCTTTCCTTCGGCTGGTTCATTGATTGGAAATTTGATTCTTCCGTTTCCATTTGACATTACTTTACTCATCAAAGCCGAATATTCGGTATTGATTTGTTTGTCATCAAAAGAAAGGAAATTTACAAATCCCATTACATCTTCATAGAATTTTACCCAAGTATTCATTTCGTTCCAACCCACATTTCCAACCATATGATCAATGTATTTCAAACCAGTTGGTTCTGGATTGTAATCGGATTTCCATTCTTTATAGCCTGGCAAGAAAATACCGTTGTAATTTTTTCTTTCGACAAAAATATGAACCGTTTCACCATAAGTATAGATACCTGAACGCACAACTTCTCCAAACTCATCTTTCTCAACTGTTGGCTCCATAAAAGAACGAGCACCACGCTTTATAGTTTCTTCATAGGCGCTTCTTGCATCTTCTACCCAAAGAGCAGCAACTTTTACTCCGTCACCATGTTTTTTCAAATGGTCGTGAAGGGGAGAATCCTGCGTTAATGGAGTGGTTAAAACAATTCGGATTTTGTCTTGTTTTAAAACATAAGAAGCTCTGTCTTTCACTCCTGTTTCCAATCCGGCATACGCCAATGATTGATAACCAAAAGCAGTTTTATAATAATGTGCCGATTGTTTTGCGTTGCCTACGTAAAATTCTACATAATCTGTACCTAAAAGCGGAAGAAAATCTTGCGCTCCTTCGAATATTTTCTCTAATCCGTATTCTACTGATTTTACTTCTTTTGCCATGATGTTTATTTGTTTAATCGGTTAATCGTTAAATTGATGTGCCGAAATGTTGTTTATTGTTCTAAGGCCCTAGCCCTGATAACAGTGGAAATCCTCCCGATTTTTTTTCGGGAGATTGCAACGGATAGCAGGAAATAGCTCCTAATTATTTTTTAAATGTGATTATTTTAAACTGATGTCCTAAACGTGATATACTTAGTGAGATTACTTCGTTCCTCGTAATGACTTACTCTACCCAAGATTTGTAGTACTGTCCATCGTCTATTCCCATGGCTTCCTCAGTTACCATAAGTGGACGGAAAGTATCGACCATTACGGCCAATTCTTGCGTTTCCTTATGCCCTATACTGCGTTCCATAGCACCTGGAGCGGGTCCGTGTGGAATTCCTTTTGGGTGTAATGTGATATGTCCTTGCTCGATATTGTTACGGCTCATGAAATCGCCATCTACATAATATAACACCTCGTCACTATCAATATTGCTGTGATTGTATGGTGCCGGAATCGATTTCGGGTGGTAATCATAAAGTCTTGGCACGAAAGAACAAACTACAAAAGTGCCTGTCTCGAATGTTTGATGCACTGGTGGCGGTTGATGTACACGACCCGTTATAGGTTCAAAATTGTGAATCGAAAACCCATACGGAAAGTTGTAACCGTCCCAACCCACAACGTCAAAAGGATGTGTTGCATAAACTACTTCATGCATCATTCCTTCTTTTTTCATTTTGATGACAAAATCTCCTTTTTCATCATGTGATTCTAATTCGTTTGGCAAAATAAAATCACGCTCACAAAATGGAGAATGTTCCAAATGTTGTCCTGATTCGTTTTTATAACGTTTTGGTGTATAAAACGGAGAATAGGATTCTACGTAAAACAAACGATTGTCTTCGGTTTCAAATTCAATTTGATAAATAATTCCGCGTGGAATAATCAAATAATCCCCATACTCAAAAGGGATATTCCCAAGCATGGTTCGAAGTTTTCCTTTGCCTTTGTGAATGAAAATCATTTCATCGGCATCGGCATTTTTATAGAAATAAGAAGTCAATGATTTTCTCGGTGCTGCCAATCCTATGATACAATCTTTATTGACCAACATGGCTTTTCGGCTGTCCAAGAAATCATCTTCGGGTTTCAATTCGAAACCTTTCAACAATAATGATTTTATGTTTTTCCCAATTGCAATTTTGGGTTCAACCGAATACGATTTTAGTATTTCTTTGACCTGAGTCGGTCGATGAATATGGTAGGACAAAGAAGAATGTCCATGAAATCCCTCTGTACCAAATAGTTGTTCGTAATACAAACCTCCATTTGGTTTTTCAAACTGGGTGTGTCTTTTAGGTGGAATATTTCCTAGTTTATGATATATTGGCATAACAATTTAAATTAGATAATAAACAATTCGTAAAAATCGTAGCGTCAAATAGTTTTCTTTTTTAAACAAAACTTTGATATACACAATCAAGTATTCAATTCTTTGACAATACTAATAGGGCTAGATGCTCCTATAAAATCACTCTGGATTTCTTTTGATTAGGAATTGAAGATACTCTAATAAACCTGTCCAATTTGTTTTCATAATTACAAATATCGTAATTTTTATTTAAAAAAATACAAATTAAAATATAAATCCAACAGTAAACCAAAGGTAGGAATTTGAGGTTTCCGGAGACCAGGAATACTTGACTTCGACTGGACCAATAACAGTTTCCAATCCATAACCCAAAGCATATCCTGAGTATTTTGGCAATGAAATCCAATCTAAGGAATCATAAAGATTGTCATCTAAATTGGCATAATTGGCCGAAAAGTTGAGATGATTCTTTTTGAAGATTTCATAATCAAGAGTAATTGTGCTTTCCAAATAACTATTGCCTGCAATACTTAAATAATCATAACCATAAAAATACTTGAAATTATTTGTGTTGTTAAATCCATAACCTCCCAAAATAAAATCAAAATAAGGCAAACTTTTACTTCCGATTGAGGTTCCTGCTTCGGCCTGAAGTTTTATTGTCGTATTCTTAAAAATTGTTCTTGCAATACCCGCTTCGGCACTTACAATAGAAAAAGGTTCGAAATTTGCTGTGCTTTCAGAAGAAAACATATAAAACTGAGGGTTTCCAGAAAAATACCATCCCTTTTTAGGAAAATATTTATTGTCGTAAGAATCGTATTTTATATACCCAAAGAGACTAAAATAATTGCTTTTGGTAATCGTTGGCTCTAATTCAAGCGTTTCTGAAGTAATGTCAAGATATTCAAATTCGGCTCCAACTCCAATAAGGAATTTTTGGGCAAATACTGATTGAATATATACCTGATTAGACAAATCAAGATAATCAATATTTATAGAATTCGTTCCGTCGCTATTATAGGTTATCACACTCACCGGAATGTTTTTATTAAATCGGTTCAATTGGGATTTGAAACCATAACTCAATTGGTATCCATTATCAATATAGTAGTCAAAATAATACCTTACGTTATCTCCCAAAACCAAATCGGCAGATAAAAAGTCATTTTTAAAAAACGTCTTTTTATTGGTCACATTGGCCAAAATTGCGCTTTTATACAAACCATCGTAATGTAATCCAAACTTCAAATTTGTTTTTACAGGGCTTTCTGTTAAGGTCAGAATCAAATCATCATGCTCTCCATTTTTTTCAAAATAGTAACTCACTGCACTAAAGTTTTGAGTGGCATTAAGATTGTTAATCCCCGTTTCCAAGTTTCTAAAACTTATTTTTGCTCCTGGCTTAAAGTTTAATTTACCAATAATATAATCTCTGGAATAATTTTGCAGTTCATTTGTTTTAATATCCACAATGGTCAGACTATCAGTCTCTACTTTTAATTTTGGTTTGTGGTAAGGATTTGCTTTATCTACTAAAAGCTCAATTTTTTCATAAACTGCAAAAGTAGCATCTTCACCTTTTTTAATAATTTCTGCAGCTTTGTCAAAGGTTACCACTCCATAATTTTTTACATCAGGTTTGATATAAACTTCCGTTAGATTTGCATTTGTTTTCATTCTTTCTATCATCTGTAAATTGGTGATTTGAAAGAAAATCTTTGAAGCGCTTCTTAATTCGTCTTTATTGAGTAACCCTGATTGCACATCTACTCCTATTATTATATCGGCACCCATTTTTCGAACTTCTTCAATTGGGTAATTATTAATTACGCCTCCATCAACAATAAGATTATTATCAATTACAACTGGCGCAAATATGGAAGGCAAAGAAGAACTTCCTGTTATTGCCTGAGCCAGAACACCTTTATCAAAAACCACTTGTTCCCCAAGTGCAATATTTGTTCCTACACACAAAAAAGGAATTGGTAGTTCATTAAAATCACGAACATGTCGTACTGGCAATGTCAATCGGCTTAACAAGTTGAAATTATACATCCCTTTTGACAATGCCTCGGGAGCACCAATACTTAGTTTATTAAACGGAAGTGTCAAAGCATACAATTCATCATTTCGCTTTTCATAAAAATTCTTAGAAGATCGAGGGATATAATCATTCAGTACATTACTGAAATTGGTTACATCAATAATAGAATCGATTTGTTTGGCATTATACCCCATCGCATAAAGTCCTCCTATAACGGCTCCCATACTGGTTCCACCTATGTAATCTATCTTTATTCCGGCATCTTCTAGTACATTTAAAACACCGATATGAGCGAACCCTTTGGCTCCGCCTCCGCTCAACACCAAGCCAATTTTAGGCCTTTTGGGTGTGTCTTGGGAAAATGAATTCAAACAAGTAAAAAACAAAAGAATAAAAATCAGTATTCTATACATAAAGGGCAAATTACTTTGTTTTGTAAAAGTCGGTAATTTTTTTGGCTTTTGATATACCTATAACGTCAGAAATTTCTTTTTCGGTTGCCAATTTCAATCTTTTAACACTTTTAAAATGCTGAATTAATGTCAACATCGTTTTTTCGCCAATTCCGGGAATGCTCTCAATCGAAGAGTTCAACGCAGCTTTACTTCTTTTATCACGGTGAAACGTAATTCCAAAACGGTGTGCTTCATTACGTAATTGCTGAATGACTTTCAAAGTTTCCGATTTTTTATCCAAATATAAAGGGATTGAATCTCCAGGATAAAACAACTCTTCCAATCTTTTGGCAATTCCTATAATGGCAATTTTACCACGTAACCCCAAAGCATCAATACTTTTTAATGCCGATGACAACTGCCCTTTTCCTCCATCAATAATAATCAAATTAGGCAAAGGTTCGTTCTCATCCAATAACCTTTTGTAACGGCGATAGACTATTTCTTCCATCGAAGCAAAATCGTCTGGACCAATTACTGTTTTGACATTAAAATGCCTGTAATCCTTCTTGCTTGCTTTTCCGTCTTTAAATACTACACAAGCAGCAACTGGGTTTGTTCCCTGTATATTTGAATTATCAAAACATTCAATATGTCTTGGTTCTACCGGCAATCGCAAATCACTTTTCATTTGAGCCATGATTCTATTGGTATGGCGATCTGGGTCTACTATCTGCAATTGTTTTAACTGCTCGATTCTATAAAACTTGGCATTACGAATCGACAAGTCCAATATTTGCTTTTTGTCGCCCAGTTGCGGTACCGTAATTTTTATCGTTGGTCCCAAATCCACTTCAAAAGGGACAATCACTTCTTTGGACAGTAATTGGAACCGCTCACGTAATTCTATAATGGCCAATTCCAACAATTCTTCATCTGATTCTTCCAGTTTCTTTTTGATTTCCATTGTATGGGATCGAATAATTGATCCGTGAGAAATTTGCAGGAAATTGATAAAAGCGGCGCTTTCGTCAGAAACAATTGAGAAGACATCTATATTAGTAATCTTTGGGTTTACAATCGTAGAACGCGATTGGTAATTCTCCAATACTTCTATCTTTTCTTTTATTTTTTGTGCCTCTTCAAAATGCATGTCTTGCGCCAAAGTGGTCATGAGGCGCTTGAAATCTTTCATGCTTTCCTTGAAATTCCCTTTTAGGATTTCCCGAATGGCATCAACTTGTTTTTGATAATGTTCCAATGTTTCAAACCCTTCACATGGCCCTTTGCAATTGCCGATGTGATATTCCAAACACACTTTGAATTTTCCGCTATCGATATTGCTTTTACTCAAATCGTAGTTGCAGGTTCGTAGTGGGTATAGTTCTTTTATTAGGTCCAAAATTGTATGAACCGTCTTGAAATTGGTATAAGGACCAAAATATTCCGATCCATCTTTTACCATTCTACGAGTTGCAAAAATTCGGGAAAAAGGTTCTTTCTTGATGCACAACCAAGGGTAACTTTTATCATCCCGCAACAATACATTATATCTGGGTTGCAGCGTTTTTATCAGATTGTTTTCCAGCAAAAGGGCATCTGTTTCTGTGGGAACAACGATGTGCTTGATGGTTACAATTTTCTTAACCAGCACATTGGTCTTGGCTGCATCGTGAATTTTATTGAAATACGAAGTGACTCTTTTCTTAAGATTCTTGGCTTTGCCCACATACAAAATCTTCCCTTCCTTATCGTAATATTGATATACACCAGGACCATCCGGTAGAGTTTGTATTTGTAAGGCTAAATTAGGGTTGGTCATTGGGATTTAAGAATGCAGATTATCTATTCGCAAATTAACTTTCAGTATACAAATATACTCATTAATCTTTTTTTGTTAAAGCTAGATCCATTAATTCCCATCATCCTAAACATTCTGATTATAGTTTCAGATAGTTTATTCGTGCATATAACGTCATTTTTTAAACTCAATCATTAAAAAATTAATTAAAATTATTAAAATTTTATAAAATATATTTAAAATTTTAATACAGATTTTTAAAATTTAACTGATATAGTTCTATTTTTTAATATTTATAAATAAAATTTTATTTACTACACTTAATTTTTTAAACATATTTTTTATATTTTTATATAAAATACTTAAAACGAACACAATATGCCAATAGAGAATTTAGGTAAAATCCATTTTTCGAAACAGCAAATTCAGGATATAAACCAAGCCCTGACTGCGCTGACGGACAGCTTGGCAGGAATGTCGGTGAACTTGACCGCTGCCGAACACCAGAAATATGGCAGAGTGAAAGAGAAAAACAAATTGCTTATTGACAAAGTAAAAAACTATCATGATAACCAGCCTCGACTGCAGTCGCCGGAAGTAGACTGGAAGGAATTTGATCTTGATTATGAAAATAGGTTACAGACTTCGCAAATGTTATTGAAAATTAAGGCTATCGAAAACCAACTCATTAACATAAAAATCCTGGGCGACTATGACAATTATACCGATGCGCTGCGGGATTATCAATATGCCAAATACAAAAACCGATTTGCGAATGAAAGTGGCTATTCAAAAAAAATTGAGGATATGGTTGTCTTTTTCCCTAGAACGGGTATAACCAAAAAGGAGGTCTAAAATGAATTATTTGCAATAGCGAATAGCCATTTTTGTTGTTTTCATAAAGATTTTCATTTGGATCTACAACTTCTGATCCCACCCAATAATAATTTTTATATTTAAACTTTATTTTACAGTATGAAAGACTCAAGACCATTAGTGATTTTTGGCGAAAGCGTTTTGCCTGGAGAAAGTAAAACTATTCAACTGGAAATTGCCAGATTGCACAGCACGACCAAACTGACTATCCCTATTATCGTAAAACGTTCCAAAATTGAAGGGCCTGTTGTCCTCTTTTCGGGAGGAATTCATGGCGATGAATTTAATGGTATCGAAATCGTTAGGCAACTCATCACCAAAAAAATAAACAAACCAAAAAAAGGTACCATCATTTGCATTCCCATCATAAACATCTATGGGTTTATCAATAGATCAAGGGATTTTCCAGATGGAAGAGATTTGAATAGAGTATTTCCAGGAAGCAAAAAAGGGTCATTGGCCAGTCGATTTGCTTATCATATCATAACTGACATTATGCCTCTAGTGGATTATGCAGTTGATTTTCACGCTGGAGGTGCTAGCCGATTTAATGCTCCACAAATTAGGCTTACGCCAAATAACCCCAGTGTAAAAATATTGGCCGATGCATTTAATGCCCCCTTTACTTTATTTTCCAAAAACATTGCTGGCTCTTTTAGAAGTTCAAGTGAAAAAATAAATGTGAAAATGTTGCTTTTTGAAGGTGGAAAATCCTTGGATATTAATCATGATGTAGCCCAAGAGGGCGTTAATGGTGTCAAGCGTCTTTTGAAACATTTGGATATGTTGGATCCAAAACAATTTGTTCCAACTCAAAAAAAACAAACCATTTACATCGAAAAATCGGGTTGGCTGCGGGCCAAATGTTCCGGCTTATTGATAGACCATAATCTGGTTGGTCAGTTTGTAAAAAAAGGGGCTGTCCTTGGAATGATAACCGATCCTTTTGGAAAATTTGAACGTAAGATTAAAGCCCCAAATGATGGCTATGTCCTCAATGCTAATCATTCTCCCATTGTATATCAAGGAGATGCCATTTACCATCTTTCAAATACAGGAGAAGACGAACAGGAAGAAGAAGACTAAAACCTAACAATTATCATATTTTCAATACTTCAACATTCTTATTTTTGAGTAAAAATAAGATTATGCTGTATTGGAAAAAATTATCCCAGAAAGAAAGACAAACCCGTATCGAAAAAGCTTTACAGGAAAATGTCAATTTTAGCCTTGACACTTCTCTAGGCTATCCAGCATCAAAACTGGACAGTAAAGTATATTATGAGGAAGCCTCTTTCTTGACCGATGCTCCCACTTTAAAAACTTATGTGGCCAATCCCAACCACATTGGATGTCATACGCTGGGCACTTCAGAGAAAGCATTTAAGGGAACCCAAGAAATGGAACGCGAAGTTTTAGATGTACTGGCAGTCGATCTTTTCAAAGCACAACCCAAATCTTATGACGGCTATATTTCTCCTGGCGGAACCGAAGCCAATATTCAGGCCATTTGGATGTATCGCAATTATTTTAGCTATAAACTTGGTGCCAATCCATATGAAATTGCCATTTTAGCTTCCGAAGACACACATTACTCCATCCCAAAAGCTGCAAACATTCTGATGCTCGATTGGCTGAAAGTGCCTGTTGATTTTCATACCCGAGAAATAGATACTTTCCAATTGGAAAACATCATCCTTAAAGCCAAGAAAAAAGGAAAAAAATATTTTATAGTAATCTCCAATATGGGAACTACCATGTTCGGGGCTATTGACAATCCCAATGACTATGTCCAGGTTTTAGAAAAACATCATTTGATTTATAAAATACATATTGATGGTGCCTATGGTGGTTTCATATATCCATTCAGCAACAAAGAATCGGAACTTAATTTTGAAAATCCAAAAATCAGTTCCATAACCATTGATGCACACAAAATGCTACAAGCTCCTTATGGAACCGGTATTTTTCTATGCAGAAAAGGTTTAATCGAAAATGTTCTAACCAAAGAAGCAGAATATATAGAAGGAATGGATTTGACCCTTTGTGGCAGTAGATCGGGTTCCAATGCTGTGGCGGTTTGGATGATTTTATTTACCTATGGCCCTTTTGGTTGGTGCGAAAAAGTACGTGTTTTGCAAATGAGAACGCAGTGGCTTTGCGACCAACTGGACAAATTGAAAGTAGCTTATTTTAGGGATCCATTTATGAATATTGTTACCATACAGGCCCAATACATTGAAGAGGCATTGGTCAAAAAATTTGATTTGGTACCCCAAAAACACAATGGTGATAATTCGTGGTATAAAATTGTGATTATGGATCATGTAGAAGTAGATCATTTGAGTACTTTTATAACCGATCTAAAAGAATCACTTTATGTTGAAAAAGGAATTAAGACAGAAGTATAAAGAATTAAGACAAAATCTTAGTACTACTGAAATTGAGAATTTAAGCCTTGTTATAGCCAATGAAATCCTGAAACTTCCTATTTGGGACAAAACCTATTTCCATGTTTTTTTGCCCATTGAAGAGCAAAAGGAAGTCAATACAGAATTTATACTGCACCTCCTCTCTGGAAAAGACAAAGAAATTGTGATTTCCAAAAGTGATTTTGCAACTCGAGAAATGACCCATTTTCTTTTGACCGACAATACACGAATACAAAAAAACGAATACAATATCCCAGAACCCGTTGACGGCCTTGAAGTTCCCGACACAAAAATTGACGTGGTTTTTGTTCCACTTTTGGCTTTTGACAAAAAAGGAAACCGCGTGGGTTATGGCAAAGGATTTTATGATAAATTCTTGTCCCAATGCAAACCTGAAACCATTAAAATTGGCCTGTCTTTCTTTGGACCCGAAGAGGTGATTGAGGATGTTTTTGAGACTGACATATTATTGGATTATTGTGTTTGCCCAAATGGAATTTATGAATTTTAGTTTAGAAGTAGTACTTTTGCATTTATATAACCTACTAATAAATTATGAAAATGTTTAAAATCCCCAGATTTACAACCCAAATTCTGATTATGCTTTTTGCTATTACATTGACTAACTGCAGTGTTAAAGTTGGACCAAATCATAGTCATGCCAAAACGAAACAGGTTCCTCCTGGACAAGCCAAAAAGATGACAGGAGAAAAAAGTGCCAAAAATCACGCTCCTGGCCATAATAAATAAAAAAAAGAGGCTGCCCGAAAGGTCAGCCTCTTTTTTTTTATTCAAAAAAGCAAAATATTAATGTTTATGAAAAGCTTTTTTGTTGAATACTATCAAAATTCCAACACCTGTTGAAATGGCCACATCGGCAACATTGAAAATGGCGTTAAAAAAAGTAAAATTGCGTCCACCAAAATAAGGAATCCACTCCGGCATTGGATAATCTTTTATAAAAGGAAAATAAAACATATCGACCACTTGTCCGTTTAGCCAAGTTCCATAAGGGTTGTCAGTAAATATTGTAGCCAATTGTTGGTGGCTGTCGTCAAAAATGACTCCGTAAAAAACAGAATCAATAATGTTTCCAAAAGCTCCGGCCAATATCAAAGCGATTGCAACTATCAGATAGTTAGAACTTTTTTTTCTTTCAACTGAATCCCACAACCAATAACCAATCCCAGTTACGGCAAAAAGTCTAAAAATTGTTAGGATTAATTTCCCATAGGCTCCAGGAATCTTCGTTCCCCAGGCCATTCCTTCATTTTCAATAAAATGAATCTGAAACCAATTGAATACATGAACCTCTTCTCCTAAAATAAAATTTGTTTTTACATATATTTTAGAAACTTGATCCACTAACAATATAAGAACAATAAGAAAGTACGCTTTGAATAATGACATTTTTGAATTTTTAAAGGCGTAAAAGTAATGAATTAACCAAAAAAAACGCTCCTAAAGGAGCGTTAATTATTGAATGATAAGACATTTATCTTTGCAAAWTTTTTGCCTCGATGCTCATTGTTGCATGAGGAACGATTTTTAGTCTTTCTTTTCCGATTAATTTTCCTGTGATTCTACAAACACCGTATGTTTTGTTTTCTACACGGAATAGTGCATTCTTTAAATCTCGTATAAACTTTTCTTGTCGAATTGCAAGTTGTGAGTTCGCTTCTTTAGACATGATTTCGCTACCTTCTTCAAATGCTTTAAACGTTGGAGATGTATCATCTGTACCATTGTTAAGGTCATTCATGTAGGCGCTTTTAATCAAATCTAAATCGGCTTGAGCCTTTACGATTTTAATCTGAATGATTTCCTTAAACTCTGCTAAATCAGCGTCAGAGTATCTTGCAACTTCATCTACCATAATACTAATTTTTTGTAATTGTTATTTTTGTTGTTATTCCATCAAAGTCAATTTCCGTGCCATTCTCTATAATTTCCTCAAAAACAAGTACTTCTGTCAGCGTTTCTGATTTTATATAGTCTTCATTGGCCTTAACTGCTGTTTCCAAAGTATCATTATTTTGCAAATGAACTTTAATTTTATCAGTCACTTCAAATCCAGTATCTTTTCGGATATTTTGAATTCTGTTCACCAATTCTCTTGCAATTCCTTCTTCTTTCAGCTCGGGAGAAATTGTAATATCCAACGCAACTGTTATTCCGTTTGAATTGGCAACCAACCATCCTTCGATATCTTGTGACGATATTTCTACGTCTTCTAGTGATAAAATTACACTATTTCCCGCAATTACAACAGTTAGCGAGCCTTCTTTGTCAAATTGTGAGATTTGTTCTGTAGATAGATTTTGTATCTCTTTGGAAATCAATCCCATATCTTTTCCGAAGCGAGGCCCTAAAGCTTTGAAATTCGGTTTAATTTGTTTAATCAAAACACCGGAAGCATCATCCAAAAGCACGATTTCTTTTACATTTACCTCTGCTTTGATAAGATCTGAAACAGCTTCAATTTCAAGCTTCTGATTCTCGTCAAGTACCGGAATCATTACCTTTTGCAGTGGTTGACGTACCTTAATCATCTCCTTTTTTCTTAGTGATAAGACAAGTGAAGAGATAGTCTGCGCTTTCTGCATTTTGCTCTCTAACATTTTATTAACATACTTTTCAACTGAAACAGGGAACTGAGCCAAATGTACAGACTCAAAATTTTCTGTTTGTGTCGCTTTTGTCAAGTCTCTGTAAAGAGAATCCATAAAGAACGGGGCTATCGGCGCACTTAATTTACTGATACTAARCAAACAAGTATAAAGCGTTTGATAAGCAGCRATTTTATCTTGAGCATATTCWCCYTTCCAGAAACGACGACGRCATAGACGAACGTACCAGTTACTTAAATTTTCCTGTACAAATTCGGATATCGCTCGAGCTGCTTTTGTAGGCTCATAATCATCATAATAACCGTCTACCTCAGCAATTAAAGTATTCAATTCTGAAATAATCCATTGATCAATTTCAGGTCTTTCGTTTACTGGAATTTCAGCTTCAGCATATTTAAACCCGTCAATATTGGCATATAAACTAAAGAAAGAATAAGTATTGTACAACGTTCCAAAGAACTTACGACGCACCTCAGCAATTCCTTCTAAATCAAATTTTAAGTTATCCCAAGGATTGGCATTCGAAATCATATACCAACGTGTAGCATCCGGACCATATTCTTTTAAAGTTTCAAAAGGATCGGCTGCGTTACCCAAACGTTTGGACATTTTTTGTCCATTTTTATCCAAAACTAATCCGTTTGAAACTACATTTTTATAGGCAATTTTATCAAAAACCAAAGTTCCAATAGCATGCAAAGTATAAAACCAACCACGAGTTTGATCTACTCCTTCGGCAATAAAATTAGCAGGATAATCTTTGTTTTCGTCTATTTTTTCTTTGTTTTCAAATGGGTAATGCCATTGTGCATAAGGCATCGCACCTGAATCAAACCAAACATCTATCAAATCGGCTTCACGCTTCATCGCTTTCCCTGAAGCAGAAACTAACGTAATTTGATCGACTACATTTTTGTGCAAATCAATCAAATCATAATTCTCTTCAGACATGTTTCCAATCTGGAATCCCTTGAATGGATTTTCACTTTGAACGCCTGCTTGAACTGCTTTTTCAATTTCATTGTATAACTCTTCAACAGATCCGATTAACATTTCTTCGGTTCCGTCTTCGGTTCTCCAAATAGGCAATGGAATTCCCCAAAAACGGGAACGGGATAAATTCCAGTCATTGGCATTTTTCAACCAATTTCCAAAACGTCCTTCACCTGTCGCTTTTGGCTTCCAATTGATGGTTTCATTAAGATCGAACATACGGTCTCTAACCTCGGTGATTTTTATAAACCAAGAATCCAAAGGGTAGTATAAAATTGGCGTATCAGTTCTCCAGCAATGTGGGTAACTGTGCACATATTTCTCTACTTTGAATGCTTTATTTTCTTCTTTTAATTGAATGGCAATCTCTACATCAATAGAACGTTCTGGTGCATCTCCATCTGCAGCTGTATAGTATTCGTTTTTAACATATTTACCAGAATATTGCCCTAATCCTTGGATAAATTTCCCTTGTAAATTCACTAATGGAACTGGGTTCTCATTTTCATCCAACACTAACATTGGCGGTACTTCTGGCATAGCTTCTTTTGCTACTTTGGCATCATCAGCTCCAAAAGTTGGCGCTGTGTGCACAATTCCAGTTCCGTCTTCTGTTGTAACAAAATCTCCTGAAATTACTCTAAAAGCATTTTCTGGATTTTGGTATGGCAAAACAAAAGGTAATAATTGCTCGTAACGAATACCAACTAAATCGGCACCTTTACATTCTGCAAGAATATGAAACGGTATTTTTTTATCTCCTTCTTTGAAATTTTCAAAATCAGACGCATCGGTACTTTCAAAAAAACCTTTTCCAAATTGTTTTCCAACTAGGTTTTTCGCCAAGATCACATTGGATGGGCGGAAAGTATATTGATTGAATGTTTTTACCAAAACATATTCAATTCTTGGTCCTACTGTCAAGGCAGTGTTACTTGGCAAAGTCCAAGGAGTTGTCGTCCAAGCCAAGAAATGGATTTCATCCAAATCTAGTTTTTCGAACTTATAATGTTTTAAATTATTGGAACTGATATAATCATAAAAAGTATTAAAAACCAATTCTTTTTGGTCTTCTAAAACTTTAAATTGAGCCACAACCGTTGTATCAGTAACATCTCTATAACTTCCAGGCTGATTTACCTCATGAGAGCTCAATCCTGTTCCCGCTTTTGGAGAATAAGGCTGAATGGTGTACCCTTTGTACATCAAATCCTTGTTGTAGATTTGCTTCAACAACCACCAAACCGATTCCATATATTTGGATTTGTAAGTCACGTATGGATCTTCCATATCAACCCAATACCCCATTTTTTCGGTTAGGTCATTCCAAACATCGGTATAACGCATTACAGTTTTCTTGCACGCTTCGTTATACTCCTCTACGGTTATTTTTTTTCCAATATCTTCTTTGGTGATTCCAAGTTCTTTTTCTGTACCCAATTCCACAGGTAAACCATGGGTATCCCAACCAGCTTTACGCTTTACTTGAAATCCTTTTTGGGTTTTATATCTGCAAAAAATATCTTTAATCGCACGTGCCATTACGTGGTGAATTCCAGGCAATCCATTAGCCGAAGGTGGTCCTTCAAAAAACACGAAAGGCTCATTTCCTTCGCGAGTGGTTACACTTTTCTCAAAAATGTTTTTTTCCTTCCAAAAATCCAACACTTCTGATGCCACTGTAGGCAAGTCAAGTCCTTTGTATTCAGTAAATTTTGTACTCATTTTATCCTTTTCTTAATCGTGGTGCGAAAGTAATAAATAGTTATGAATTATGAGTTATGAGTATATGAGTTTTTATGTGTAAGGAATTGTAGCTGCATTCTTTCGTGAAGCAGTAGCGAAATCAAAGATTTAGAGGAAAGCCATCGTCGAAATTTTTCAAGAAAAAACTTCCTTCAAAACATCCAAAGATTTTGGTCTTTTGAAACCATCGAGATGGAAACTATAATAATCGATTAAAATTTTCAAGAGCAGCTGTCTTTCAATAACATGAAACGTTTTTTGGTCGTTATCAAGTTTTAACTGAATTAGTTTTTTGAACAACTGGGTTTCGTGTTCCGTTAGTGAACTAATGGCGTGAAAAGGAGTAAAAACCCCTTCAATCATTTCGAAAAAAGGCATATCCATATCCGAAGTATCTGGATAAAACCCAAGGTATTTTGTAGTTTCCAACATTAGAATCAAATGGAAATTGGAAATTTCATCGTGCTGGTCCAACCAATGCAAAGCCGTTTCTAGGAATGTAAACAATGATTCGTTTTTTTCTTCTTCGTGTATCGAATGATGCAGAATTTCGGAGAGAAACAAAACTATGGTGCTTTTAAAAATATCCGAATGTATCGAATGAAAAGGAGACGAAATTTTTACTTCTTTGAAATTTTCCAAGGTCCCTTTATTTTTATGGACGGCTTCAATTTCTATAATAGTCAAAGGTTGAAAATAAGCCATTTTTTGACTTGCTTTACGAGACGAAAAAGCATCACGAACAAAGTACGACTTCAATCCGCTGGATAGCGTAAAGCATTTTACGATCAAGCTTTTCTCTTGAAATTTTAATGTTGAAATTACGATGGCTTTGGTTTTGACTAGCAAAATTGGATTATTAGATTATTGGACTTCTTAGATTTTAGATTTTCAGAAACTGCTAACTGAAATCTTCATTCTGCTATCTGATTATCATCACTTTTTTGACTTTGGTTTCGCCTCCATCTTGAGCCGATACAAAAATCATATAGACACCAGATGCCACTTTGTATTTCCCAAAAGCGGTAGTATCCCATTCTATAGTCCCTCCTTCGGATGTCGCTTCATAAACAAGATTGCCTGCCACGTCAGTAATTTTTACGTTCGCTTTGTTGAGCAATCCATTTATTTTTACTGTACCTTGATATTCTGGGCGAACTGGATTGGGATATACATATACATTACTTAAGTTTTCACTTGCCGATGTAGCAATTCCTTTGAAAGAAATCAATCCTTTGGATGTTGCTATAAAAACCTCGCCTGTACTGCTGTTGATGCTGATATCATTGATCACATTACTCGGCAATGGAGAGTTATCCGTTGTAAAATGATACTTGGTTTCTTGTCCATTTGGAGACACCATAAATACACCAGCATCTGCAGTAGCAATCCATTTATTGTTGGCACCGTCTACTTCAATATCACTTATAAATTGCTCATAAAGTAATTCCTGAGCCAAATTGTCCTCCAAAATAATGATGCTTTCTGTCGTCAACTGGCTCTCGGTTTGAAAATTGCTCACATTAGACAAAACCCTCAATCCTTTGGTTGTTCCTATCCAAAGTTGATTCTTGGTATCCACTGAAACTGCCCTAACGTCTTGTATAGGTAAATTTCCTTGATCTGCACCAAAAGTAATTTTTTTGAAAGTATTGCTGCTTTCATTAAATCCTACCACACCATTTTTACTGGTTGCCATCCATTTGGTTCCATATTTATCTATAACCATTGTAGCAAAATCATTTTCGGAAGGTGCTAAAAGAATTTTATCCATAGCATAACTTTTCCATTGTCCACCAGAGCTCATCACTTTCAAACCATTTACAACCCTACAATTGGTTACCCAAAAATTTCCAGATTTATCAAATGCAGTTCCGTTGATTCTAATGTCAATATAATTGGGATCTGGTGGGCTAATGGTTAGTGATTCCAGAGCGCTGTTGGTTTGATTGTACAAAATCGTTGGAATATCCTTTTCTGTTTTTAACAATCCTGAAAAAAAAGAACTGGCATAAACTTCATTTTCATTGGTTGGATTAACCGTAATTCGGGACATCGATTTGGCTCCCAAAACTGCATCAAAAGCGATATTCAACCATCCAGATGTGGTGAATTTACTTATGCCATAACTATCCAATGGATATGGATTGTAAAAAGTGCTATAATCGCCATAGACTGTCCAAAGCTGTGTTGGAGTAGCCTGCATGGAGAAGATATTGTTACGGGAAGGCCCAATGGGTGTTATGTTTTCATAAGTTGAACCGGGCAAAAATGAGGTAGTAATCAATCCATTTTCGGTTGTGCCAATATAAATTGCATCACTTATTACGGTAGCACAGCTAAAAGTTGAATTTATCTCTGGGATTTCATTTCTGTTTATTTGACGCTGCAATACCATCTGTTTATTGTAAATAAAAACGGTATTTGCTGTTGTTATAATTAGATAATCTGTGGTGGAACGAAAATTCGTGGTTGCTTCTGATAATGGCAAGAAACCATTAAATGTATTCGAACCTGAATCGTATTTGTGAACGTAGCCTGCTGTATTTACAGCATATAATTCAGTACCAAATGAAACTATTCCTGACCAATCCCCTGAGTTTATAACTTGCCATTGCTTGAAGTTAATTAAATTAGGATTACTTATGTCTCCTTTTCTAATTCCGCTTGAAGTGGATGCATAAATAAATCCATTGTAAATAGCGGTTTGAGATACTTTGATTTCGGCACCATTGTCACCGATGAAATAAGTATCACCAAACTTGGAAGTGGCCAGATTGAATTGAACAATCCCAAAGTCGGTTGAGACATATGCAATTCCGCCAAATTCCATAAAATTATTAATTCGTTTTATGCTACTTGGCAAGTTTTTATTAATGATATCGACCACTTTGAGCATTGTCCCATCAGCTTCATTGATAACGATTAATAAGCCGTTTTGATAGCCAACAATAGTTTTATTAAAAGTTGGACTGTAATAAAGCGCTGTAATGGTTTCACCTGAAAGTCCATCAACAGTTGTGGAGGTTTTTATAATGTTTGTAGTATTGTTTTGGGAAAACAAAGCATTTTCGGAAGCGGCATAAATAGTCGTTGGTGATTCGGAAACGGCTTTGATTTGGGTGTATGAGAAATATCCTTGCCAAGACAAATTCGTTTGGGCAAAAGTGATTTGTAGTACAAATAAAAAAAATAGATATAAAAGCCTTCTTTGCATTGAATCGATATTGGTTCACAAATATAGCACAAAGGAAAAGAGATTGCAGATTTTAGATTTATGATTTATGTAGCACTTTCTCATATGCTTTTCTTTGTCCTCCTCTGAAATAAACATGACCACAGAAAGTGTAACCTAATTTTTCGAAAACTTTCATCATTGCAATATTATCAAAATTCGTGTCTGCTTTTACGCTATATATGTTGTTCTGGATTGCAAAATCTTCTATACAGCCAATCATTTTTTGGGCACAACCTTTTCCCAAATACTTTTCGGAAATGGCCACTCGGTGAAACACGACAAAATCATCATTGGTTAACCACTTTCCTTCAATGTTTGCATATTCCGGCTCGTCATTGATCAATACCGCACAATACCCAACGATGGTTTCTTCATCGGTCAAAACAAATCCTGCCCCTTTTTCAATGTCTTTTTTAACCACTTCGGGGTTTGGATAACCATCTTGCCATTGTTCACTTCCTTCTTCTTTTCTCCTTATTATAGCCATTTGCAAAATGTCCCATATTTGAGGGATTTCAGAAATTTCAGCTTTTCTAAAGTGGTAATCTATCATTGTAATTTATATTTTTATTTAATTGTATTAAAGTTCTAATATTATTAAGGAGTTAGGGAATAATTAAATCCACCCAAAACTGGATGAACTCAGATACTCAATAACCTTCGTGTATTATTCCCAAATATATTGAATAATACCTGTGATTTTTTAAAAGATTTTTTGAATATCTAATTTGGCTTTTGGCCTTGAAAGAAAATAAATCTCTCGCCTCCCTAGAATTTGTGTGTTCGCGAAAGGGATAGAAACAAGCTACCGAAGTAGCGTGGATAGCCCGACCGCATTATGGAAAGGGGGCGAATAAGCGCAATGTAAAGCAGCCCCCTTTTCATAATGGGGTTTCGCCCAAATGCTGTTAGAACTGAATTTTATAAGCATAAAAAAAAGCCTTTAATCTTTACAGAAAAAAGGCTTTTTAATAGTATTAAAAGAATGTTATACCACTCCTTGAGCAAGCATAGCATCGGCAACTTTTACAAATCCTGCGATGTTGGCTCCTCTTACGTAGTCAACATAACCAGTTGCATCAGTACCATATTTCACACATGAAGCGTGAATATCTTTCATGATCATTTTTAATCTTTCGTCTACTTCTTCTGAAGTCCAGCTTAAACGCAATGAGTTTTGAGACATTTCAAGTCCTGAAGTGGCTACTCCACCAGCATTTGATGCTTTACCTGGAGCGAATAAAATTTTAGCTTTTTGGAAAACGTGAACAGCTTCTGGTGTAGAAGGCATATTTGCTCCTTCGGCAACACAAGTACATCCGTTTGCAACAAGCAATTTGGCTTCGTCTTCGTTCAACTCGTTTTGAGTTGCACAAGGCAAGGCTACATCACATTTTACTTCCCATGGACGTTTACCAGCTACATATTTTGCATTTGGATATTTTGCAACGTAATCGCTGATTCTTCCTCTTAACTCATTTTTGATTTCCATTACATGAGCTAATTTGTCTGTATCAATTCCATCAGCATCGTAGATATATCCTGCAGAATCAGACATAGTCACTACTTTACCTCCTAATTGAATTACTTTTTCGGCTGCATATTGAGCTACGTTTCCAGATCCAGAGATTACTACTGTTTTACCAGTAAAGCTTTCTCCTTTGGTAGCCAACATACTTTGTGCAAAATACACATCTCCGTATCCAGTAGCTTCTGGACGGATTAATGATCCTCCGAAAGAAATTCCTTTACCTGTTAAAACTCCAGTAAATTCATTTACTAATCTTTTGTATTGACCAAACATGTATCCAACTTCTCTTCCACCAACACCAATATCTCCAGCAGGTACGTCAGTATCAGCACCAATATGTTTCGATAATTCAGTCATGAAAGATTGACAAAAACGCATTACTTCGTTGTCTGATTTTCCTTTAGGATCAAAATCGGCTCCACCTTTTCCACCACCCATTGGCAATGTTGTCAAACTATTTTTGAAAGTTTGCTCGAAAGCCAAGAATTTCAAAATACTTAAGTTTACTGAAGGATGGAAACGAATTCCTCCTTTATATGGTCCAATAGCCGAATTCATTTGAATACGGTATCCTCTATTTACTTGTGTGTCACCTTTGTCATCTACCCAAACTACTCGGAACATAATGATACGATCTGACTCGACCATTCTTTCCAAAATCATTTTATTTTGGTATTTTTTGTTTTGTTCGATGAAAGGAATTACTGTTTCAGCAACTTCCGTAACAGCTTGCATAAATTCCGGCTCGTTCGGATTTTTTTTGGCAACCAATTCGATAAAATCTGTAATACTTTGTGACATGATCATAAAATTATAAACGTTTCAAAAACGTTTCCGTTAGTTTTGCAAAGATACATCTTATTCAAATATTTTAACTTTTTTTACGTGTCATTACAATAAAATTATCTTTTTATTAATCATTTATAAAAAATTCAACACAAGGCATACTGTTTTTACGAAATCGATGTAGTTTTCGTAAAGAATAGAATAATATGCACTTATTTTTTATTTTGATATTATTATTATTCTCTGTAGTAGTAGTTTTTATATCTTTGCTCCGTTTCGAATATACCACCTACTTATGATCAAACTTAAACTATTTGTATTATTCTTGTTAATAGGGCTTCCCCAAAGCTCCTTTTCCCAATTTGGAATTACGCACGAAATTGGCGTTATTGCTGGTCGAGTTGAGTTTCGATCCGACTACGGACAACGAGATAACACCAGAAACAATTTAGAAAACCAGGGATTTGGAATTGCCCTTGTTGATTACATGAACTTCTCCTATACTGATAACTTGAATGACTATTTTAAAGAGCATTTCAAAGTAAGATCTGAACTTTCGTACAGCAACACCAATTTAAAGCACTATGGTGAATGGGTTGAAAAAAATTCTATTGTATCCCAACGTCTTAAAGCAATGAGAGGTTCTACTGAATTGTTTAATTTTGGAATGCAACTTGAATATAATTTCAAGCATATCCACGATTTTGAAAGAGAGATTGGTAGCTGGGCCCCTTATATTAGTTTAGGACCACAAATTGGTTACTATAACGCTACTGCTACATCTACTTTGGGAGAAGTGGGCGATCCAAGTGTTACTCCTATAAAATATTTAATCCCATCAGATGGACATCCTCATGGATATTCAAATGAAAGTAAAGCCGTGTTTTCTGCAACCCTTAATCTTGGAATTCGCTATAAGTTGACAGCATTATCCGATCTTATTCTAGATACAAGAGCCCAATATTTCGCTTCAGATTGGGTTGATGGCCTTAATCCCAATAAAGATTTGTTCAAGGAAAACAAACAAAATGACTGGCTTACTTTTGTTGGCTTAGGTTATATTTATTATTTAGGCCATTAAAAAAAATCCCAACTCTTTTCAAGGTTGGGATTTTTTTTATCTTATGCTAATGCTTGATTCAAATCGGCAATTAAGTCCTCAGCATCTTCTATACCAACACTCAAACGAACCATGTCATCAGTGATTCCAACTTCTTTTCGTTTGTCTTCCGGAATAGATGCATGAGTCATTAATGCCGGATGATTGGCCAACGATTCTACACCTCCTAAAGATTCTGCCAGTGTAAAGACTTTAAGTTTTTCCAAAAACTGTACTGCTTCTTCTTTTTTACCAGATACAAAAGTAAAAGTCACCATTCCTCCAAAACCGCTCATTTGCTTTTTTGCAATCTCGTGATACGGATGACTTGGCAATCCCGGATAATAAACAGTTTTAATTTTTGGATGATTACTCAAGAATTCGACTATTTTAGTTCCATTTTCACAATGTCTTTGAACTCTTAAATGCAGCGTTTTAATTCCTCTTAACACCAGAAAACTATCCATTGGTCCAAGTGTCGCTCCTGTAGCAAATTGTTGAAAATGCAATTGATTACCCAACGCTTCGTCTTTTACAATCAAAGCACCTGCTATTACATCCGAATGTCCTCCCAAATATTTGGTAGCCGAGTGCATAACAATATCAGCTCCTAAATCCAATGGTTTTTGCAAATAAGGAGTCGCAAAAGTATTATCGACTGCAAAAAGAATATTATTCTGCTTAGTGATTTTGCCAATTTCCTGAATGTCGGCCAATTTCATTAAAGGGTTAGTTGGAGTTTCTACCCAAACTAATTTGGTGTTTTCATTAATTAACGACTTGAATTTATCCAAATCATTCATATCCACAAAATGAAACACAATTCCGCTATCTTTATAAATACGGGTAAACATTCTGTAGGTTCCTCCGTATAAATCATCCATAGCAATGATTTCATCACCCGCCTTAAACGATCTTAAAAGACAATCTGTAGCTGCCAGTCCTGATGAAAAAGCCAATCCACGAGTTCCATTTTCAATACTGGCCAATGCCATTTCCAAAGCAGTTCGTGTTGGATTTGCCGCTCTGCTGTATTCGTAATCTGGATTTAACGGTTTCCCCGGACTTGTTTGCACAAAGGTTGACGTTTGATAAACAGGAGGCATTACTGCGCCTGTACTAGGGTCATGATGTTGACCACCATGAATTACTTTGGTATTGAATTTCATTGTTTATTTTTTTGATTGTTTGTTAGTCTTATCTAACCTTTTATTTTTCTAAAAGTTTATACAAACTTTCTAATACTCATCATTATTCCGATATGCAATCCTTCGTGAAAGTTGTTGAATTCAATAGCTCCTACAGCACTTTTCAAAATATATCCAGTAGATGTTGGATATTCTTGGTAATTTACAAAAATGCCATTATTGTAATCTACTTCCAATTTATGCAAAGTATCAAACAACAAATTTTTTATTTCATCTGCCTCAGCTTGTGTAACATCTTGTTCTGGCTTAGTACCTTTTTTATATTTTTCTACCATTACATCAGAAACCATCATCGGCAATCCTGATAATTTGTAAACTAATATTTGCTGTGTCACAACAACATGCCCAATGTTCCAAATTAAATTATTACTGAATCCTTCTGGAATTTTATTTAATTGTTCTAATGTGTAATTTTCAAAATAAGCATTTAGCATTTTTCTGCTAGTGCTGTTAACTTCAAATGTATCTTTCATAAGTTTAATTTTTGCATAAAATTAAACATTTTAACTGTCAAATGTTTTCCTTTGCATTTAGAAAATAGAAAAATAATGAACAAAATATACTATCTCGCTTCTTGTGACACTTGTCGAAAAATAATAAAATCACTTCCAAAAGACCATGATTTGGTTTTTCATGACATCAAGCAAAACCCAATCACTGTTGAAGAACTTGAAGAAATGTATCGTCTCTCTGGAAGTTACGAAGCTTTGTTTAGTAAAAAGGCACAATTGTATAAATCGATGGATTTAAAAAACAAATCCCTCACCGAAGATGATTACAAAAAATACATTTTGGAACATTATACTTTCTTGAGCCGTCCTGTTTTTATCATAAATGACAAAATATACATTGGCAACACGCAACAAAATATTCTTCAAGTAATGAAAGCGTTGGGTTAATGTCAAAAAGAAATCTTGCCTTATTAGGTGCTACTTTTGTTTCCATAATTTACGGAGTTACTTTTACCATTGCCAAAGATGTCATGCCAAAATACATCGATGCCTATGGATTCATCCTTTTGCGTGCCGGTGGTTCCATGCTCCTTTTTTGGTTGGTTTGGCTTTTTATGCCCAAAGAAAAAATTGCACTCAACGATTTCCCTAGAATTATAGCTGCTGCTTTTTTTGGGGTAGCGTTTAATATGTTGACTTTTTTCAAAGGATTGAGTCTAACTTCTCCTATTTCGGCGGCCGTAATAATGGTTTCGACCCCCATGATTGTATTGGTACTTTCGGCCATTATCATGAAAGAGCGGATGAAAAAAAGAATGGTGTTTGGAATTCTCCTTGGCCTCGTTGGAACTGCTTCTCTAATCCTTTACGGAAAGTCTATTGGTGACACCTCTCAATCTGGGCTGGGTAATTTTCTGGTTTTGATTAATGCTATTTCGTATGGATTTTACCTGATTATCGTTAAAAAATTAATGAATAAATACAATGCCTTCACCTTCGTGAAATGGATTTATTTGTTTGGATTTATAATGGTTTTACCTTTTGGATGGAGTGAATTTTCAGTTGTTGATTGGACTATTGTTCCAACTGAAATTTATTGGAAAATAAGTTTTGTGGTCGTGATTTCTACCTTCTTGACCTATTTGTTGAACCTGCTTTCGATGAAGGAATTGAAACCCACTACAGTAGCCGTTTTTATTTACTTACAGCCTTTATTTGCTTCTGTTTTTGCTATAAGTTTAGGAAAAGATGCCTTGAGTTTGGCTAAAGTTGGTTCTGCTTTATTGATATTTTCCGGAGTATATTTGGTTACCCAAAAGAAGTAAAAACTTGAGTTCAATTATGAACTGTTTTTTCCTTTTAAAATAATTACAAAAATGGAAAATCTTTCCCTTTAGCCCCGGTTGAAGTGAAAATCCTTATAAGCCGGGGTTCGGCTTATAAGATTGTAACGGAAAACGGGACCATATTGCCTAAAATGCCAAATGTTTCTGCTCCTAAATTAAGACTTAAAAGCAGCGTTCCACTTTTTTATTATCTTTGAACACTTTTAGAAAAATATATGATACAATCGATGACTGGTTTTGGTAAAGCGACTTTGCAATTACCATCCAAAAAAATTACAGTAGAAGTAAAATCTTTAAACAGCAAAGGTTTAGATTTAAATGTACGAATGCCTTCTCTTTATCGCGAAATGGAACTGGGTTTACGCAACCAAATCGCTCTAAAACTAGAAAGAGGTAAAGTAGATTTTTCTATTTTTATCGAAAGTACCGCAGAACAGACTTCTACAAAGGTCAATGTACCTATTGTAAAAGCCTACATCAAACAATTGAGAGAAGTGTATGCTGATGCCGATGAAACCGAATTGATGAAAATGGCCGTGCGTATGCCTGACACTATGAAAATAGAACGTGAGGAAATCGACGAAAATGATTGGATTCAGATCCAAACCGTAATCGAAGAAGCGTTGCAAAACATTTTGAATTTTAGAAAAGACGAAGGCCAATCATTGGAAAATGAATTTCAATTGCGTATCGGTAACATTCGTCAATATATGAATGAAGCTTTGGCACTGGATCCGGAGCGTGTTCAGGCGATAAAAGACCGTTTGCAAACTGCCATTGCAGAATTAAAAGTAAACGTAGATGAAAACCGTTTCGAACAGGAATTAATTTATTACCTAGAAAAACTGGACATAACTGAAGAGAAAGTACGTTTGACCAACCACTTGGACTATTTCCTTGAAACCATCAACGGAACGGAAGCCAACGGTAGAAAACTAGGATTCATTACTCAGGAAATGGGACGTGAAATCAACACTATGGGATCCAAATCGAATCACGCGCAAATGCAAAAATTAGTGGTTCAGATGAAAGACGAATTGGAAAAAATTAAAGAACAGGTGCTTAATGTACTATAAAGTCAACCTGCAAGGTTTTTTTCAATCCTTGTAGGTTTCTTATTTTAAAACCATACCTACAAGGTTCAAAAAAAACCTTGCAGGAAAAGCATAAAACAATGAAAAAGGGAAAATTAATTGTATTCTCGGCACCATCGGGATCTGGGAAAACCACTATAGTTAGACATTTATTAGGAAAGGAAGATTTGAATTTGGAATTTTCCATTTCGGCAGCTACGCGTGAAGCACGTGGTGAAGAAGTAAGTGGAAAGGATTATTACTTTATGTCTTTGGATGAATTTAAAAAACACATCAAAGCAGAAGATTTTGTGGAATGGGAAGAAGTCTATCGCGATAATTTTTATGGCACGCTAAAAAGTGAGGTAGAACGCATTTGGGCTCAAGGCAAAAACGTGATTTTTGATATTGACGTTGCTGGCGGTTTGCGCATCAAGCATAAATTCCCAGAGGAAACTTTGGCTGTTTTTGTAAAACCACCAAGTGTTGATGAACTTAAAAGAAGATTGAAAGAACGCTCCACCGAAAGCGAAGACAAAATCAATATGCGAATCGCCAAAGCTTCTGTAGAATTGGCTACCGCACCGCAATTTGACGTGATTATAAAAAACTATGATTTGCCTGTTGCCCTCGAAGAAGCCTATCAATTGGTAAAGGATTTTGTGAACGATTAAATTATAACACTAAGATTCACAAAGAAAAATAAGATTCGCGAAACTTAAAAAAATTCTTTGTGAATCTTATTTTTCTTTGTGAACCTTTGCGAAACAAAATTATATGAAGATCGGACTTTATTTCGGAACGTTTAATCCCATTCATGTTGGGCATCTTATCATTGCCAATCACATGGCGGAACATGCCGATTTGGATCAGGTTTGGATGGTCGTTACGCCGCACAATCCGCTCAAAAAAAAAGCGACTTTGCTTGACGATTACCACCGTTTGCAAATGGTCTATCTCGCCACAGAAGATTTCCCAAAAATAAAACCTTCGGATATTGAGTTCAAATTATCACAACCCAATTATACCGTAAATACGCTGGTCCATTTACAGGAAAAATTTCCCGATCACAAGTTTTCCTTAATTATGGGCGAAGACAATTTAAAGTCGTTGCACAAATGGAAGAATTACGAAGTTATTTTGGAACACCACGACATCTACGTTTATCCACGCATTTCATCAGAAACCGACAATTTAGATTTAAAAAATCACCCGAGGATTCATTTAATTAATGCTCCTGTAGTAGAAATATCTTCGACTGACATTCGTCACAATGTCAAAAAAGGTAAAAATGTTCAGCCTTTATTACCTCACAAAGTTTGGGATTACATTGATCATAATAATTTTTACAAAAAATAATTAACTCAAAACTGCTTTCAATTCCATTTCTATATCCTGAAAAACAGAACTCAAATTATTGTTTTTCCCTGATAATAAAAAGACTTCAGTGTTTGGCATTTCTTTACTATTCCATATCAGTTGTAGTTTCTTTTCCTGGATCAAATTTTTGGCATTAACATTCCAAGTAATAGCAACTCCTACATTTTTACTAAGGATTTCAAGCATTTCATATTCTGATGGAATGATATAATTGGCCACAATTGAAGGCCTTTTTTTAGCAAAAACATGTAACCAAAATAATTTAATATGCGGAATTCCTGCATCATGGCTGTACCATTTTTGCTCGTTCAACCAATTTTCGATAGCTATTAAATCTTTAATTTTAATTTTTGCTTTCAATACTGAGCTATCAATATCTGTAGACCCCACAATAACTTGTTTGATGTCACCCACTTTTCTCTGAATTGTATCAAAAGTATCGAACTTCTTGGTTACTACGGCAAAATCTAATTTTTTGGAATTCACCAAATCAAATAGTGCATCATTGTTATGAAACGTAAAATCGATAAAATCAAATTTTGCGAGCAATGAACTCCCTATGCTGCTCATCAAATGTCTGGAAATACCAACAGTAAATAATCGATTGGCATTAAAAGCTTTGGCACGAAATCCGTTCTCAACATTTTCCAATCTGTCTAAAGCGTCAATAATTAGATTATTGAGTAACTTAGCGTACTCTGTTGGTTCAACCCCTTTGGACTTTCGATTGAAAAGTTTGTAACCTATATGCGCCTCCAACATTACTATTTGTTGACTAACAGCAGGTTGACTTATAAATAATTCTTTGGCAGCCAATGAAAAATTTCCGTTTTTATAAACAGATTTAAAGGTTCGGTACCATTCCAGATTGACCATGATATAAATATATTTATCACAAACATAATTTAAATTATTTTTACTGATATCATATTCACCATAAATTTGCTGAACTAAAAATTAAACCATGAAAAAATTTACAGTATTAACTATTCTAGCATTAACCGTGAGCTGCTTTATGGCAACTGCACAAAAACAAAATAATAAAAAGATGAAAAAAGTATTATTTGTAGTTACCAGTCACGATCAATTGGGTAACACAGGAGAAAAAACTGGATTTTGGACAGAAGAATTGGCTGCTCCATATTATGCTTTACTAGACCAAGGTGTGATTATTGACATCGCTACACCAAAAGGGGGGCAACCTCCAATTGACCCAAAAAGTGCCGATCCGTCATCAGCAACCGAAGACACTAAACGATTTGATGCCGATACCGTTTTATTGGAAAAACTAAAAAACACCAAAAAACTAGCCGATGTTAATCAAGCAGATTATGATGCTGTTTTTTACCCAGGAGGTCACGGTCCACTTTGGGATTTGGTTGAAGATAAATATTCCATTGCTTTAATTGAGTCTTTCTATACGCATAAAAAACCTGTAGCTTTTGTATGTCATGCTCCTGCAGTTTTAAAAAATGTAAAAGTAAATGGACAATTTTTGGTAAAAGGCAAAAAAGTTACAGGATTCGCCAATACCGAAGAAGAAGCTGTTGGACTAAGCAAAATTGTTCCTTTTTTATTGGAAGATGCACTACAAACAAATGGAGGAATTTATAGTAAAACAGAAAATTGGCATCCGTACGCTGTTGAAGATGGATTATTGATTACAGGTCAAAACCCAGCTTCATCCAAACTTGTGGCCGAAAAATTATTGACTCAATTGAATTCAAAAAAATAAAAAAAAGACGCTAAGATTCTGAGGGACTGAGTTGCTAAGATTAAAAAAACTTAGAACCTCAGCATCTCAGAAACTTAGAAACTAAAAAAACACACTATGCTAAATTTCGAATTATACAATCCTACCAAATTAGTTTTTGGAAAAGGGCAAATTGAAAAATTATCGACATTAATTCCTGCCAATACCAAAATCCTTCTTGCTTATGGCGGAGGAAGCATTTTTAAAAATGGAGTTCACGAGCAAGTTCGTAAAAGTCTGGAAGGTTATGACATTGTTGAATTCGGAGGAATTGAAGCCAATCCGCATTTTGAAACTTTGATGAAAGCTGTCGCTATTATCCGAGAGCAAAAAATTGATTTTATTCTGGCTGTTGGTGGCGGAAGCGTTATTGATGGCGTAAAATTTATTTCGGCTGCGGTACCTTTTGAAGGAGATCCAATCGACATTCTGAAAAAGAGGATTATTTTTAAAGAAGGAGCTACCGTGATTCCGTTTGGAACTGTTTTGACTTTACCTGCTACGGGCAGTGAAATGAATTCGGGTTCGGTGGTGACGATTGCAACAACTCAAGAAAAATTAGACTTCGGAGGTTCGGCTATGTTTCCAAAGTTTTCTATTTGTGATCCTACAGTAATTACATCCTTACCTAAAAGACAATTACAAAACGGTGTTGTAGATGCTTATACACATGTTCTTGAACAATACCTAACCTATGTACACGAAGGGTTTTTACAAGATCGAATCTCAGAAAGTATTTTGCAAACTTTAATTCAAATTGGCCCTGATGTAGTAGAAAATCCATCTGATTATGCTTTGGCATCCAATTTTATGTGGAGCTGTACGATGGCTTTGAATGGATTAATTCAAAAAGGAGTTCCTTCAGACTGGGCTACTCATATGATTGGACACGAATTGACAGCACTTTATGGAATTGACCACGCAAGAACACTTGCTATCATTGGTCCCAACCTATACAAAGTAATGTTTGAAACTAAAAAGGAAAAACTGGCCCAATACGGAAAACGCGTGTTTCTTTTAACGGGAACCGACGAAGAAATTGCTTCGGCTGCGATTGAGAAAACCATAGCTTTCTTCCATACTATGGGAATGAAAACTCTACTCTCTGAAAATGCGGAAAATATTGAAAAAACTGCCGATTTTATAGTCGATCGTTTTGAAAAAAGAGGATGGAAAGCATTGGGAGAAAAACAAAATATTACTTTAGAAAAAGTGAAGGAAATTGTTTTGACAAGTTATTAATCGAGTTAGAAATAGCTCATAAAAAAGGCGTTCACTTAACCATAAGAACGCCTTTTTAAAATACTAAAACAAAACTAACTAACTCAATCTTCATATTTAAATTCTAAACAATTTATTTATAATGACTTACAACGCAAGTATTGTGTATATATTGTATAAATTCAAAAAAAATTATAAATAATTTATTTTTTTGGCAAAAACTTTATAAAACCCCACAAATTCTAGGCTTGGCAAAAAAATTAATTTGTGTTATTGGTATATTTTTAAGTACTTTTGATGAAATTTAATAAAAAAATGGCCGATAATTTAAAATTTGCAGTGATTGGTGGCGGAAGCTGGGCTACTGCTATTGCTAAGATGTTGTGCGTAAATCTTCCCGAGATTTCATGGTATATGCGAAATGATGCTGCTATAGAACACATTAAAACCTACAAACACAATCCCAATTACTTAAGCTCTGTTGAGTTTGACAACAAAAAACTAAAACTTACCAACGATATCAACGAAGCTGTTGCCTATGCTGATTACATCATATTTGCAATCCCTTCTGCTTTTTTGAATAGCGAACTCGAAAAATTAACGGTTTCTCTAAAAGACAAAATAATTTTTTCTGCTATAAAAGGAATTGTTCCCGAAACTAGTTTGATTGTTGGGGAACATTTTCATTACAAATACGACATTCCTTATTACAATATTGGTGTAATTACAGGACCTTGCCACGCAGAAGAAGTAGCATTGGAAAGACTTTCTTACTTGACTATTGCCTGTGGTGATCCTGACAAAGCCTCCATAGTTGCTAAAAATTTATCAGGAAATTATATCAAAGCGAAAATCTCTGATGATATTATTGGAACTGAATACGCAGCAATGCTGAAAAACATTTATTCTATTGCTGCAGGAATAGCACACGGATTGGGTTATGGTGATAATTTCCAGTCGGTTATTATGAGTAATGCCATTCGTGAGATGAAAAAATTCATCAAGAAAGTGCATAAAATGAAACGAAACATCAATGATTCTGCTTATTTGGGTGATTTATTGGTTACGGGTTATTCTGTTTTTTCCAGAAACAGAATGTTCGGTAATATGATTGGAAAAGGATACACCGTACAAGCTGCGCAAATGGAGATGAGTATGGTTGCCGAAGGTTATTATGCCGTAAAAAGCGCCTATAAACTCAACCAAGGCTATGGTGCCAAAACTCCTATTATTGATGCTGTTTACAGCATCTTGTACGAAGGAAAAGAGGCCAAAGCCGTGTTTAAAAAATTGACCGAAGAATTAGACTAAAGATTGCAGAATTCAGATTTAAAAACAAACAAAAAAGGCATTTTCTTAAATTAGAAAATGCCTTTTTTACTTTTATTTCACCATCACTCCATCAACAAACAGGAGTGGCACTTCCTCTACATCTGTCTCATTGATACTGTTGGCTTTGAAAATAAACTTTTTGTCGTATAATGTGTTTCCGATAAAATAGGTCACCATAAACTCATTGTTGAGTGCCAATACACTTTTCTCAATCATTTCGATTTTCACCACTGAAACTGCTGGAACTTCCATAAAAGCGTGACGCAAAAGAGAAGTTTTTTTCATTTCTCCGTCTATGGTTCCAAAAGCTTTGGAGACTACCATAACGCTGTCAAGTTGAAAATCGCTATCGTTTATTAAATAGGCATACCAAACTTTCTCCATAAAATCATCGCTCCATTCTTGAACGGCAGCAAGGAATACGTTTTCTACTTCGGGGATGGTGATGTCGGATTTCATTCTTTTGGAAATATTATTGTGATTGTTGTTTTTGTATTAAACTAAACGTGTTGAATACGGAATGCCCTAGCCCAGATGGAAACGGCATCCTTTTCCTTTTTTCTTTAAAAAGGAAAAGATACAGTGGACAGCTGGAAATAGCTCCTTATAATTTATATGCTTGATTTAAATTGTTCCAAGAAACGCACGTCGTTTTCATAAAACATACGGATGTCACCAATTTGATACAATAACATCGCGATACGTTCGATTCCCATTCCGAATGCAAAACCATTGTACTCGTCTGGATTGATGTCACAGTTTTTAAGAACATTTGGGTCTACCATTCCACAACCCATAATTTCCAACCAACCTGTTCCTTTGGTGATACGGTAATCGGTTTCGGTCTTTAAACCCCAATAAATATCAACCTCGGCGCTTGGTTCCGTAAAAGGAAAGTATGAAGGTCTCAAACGAATTTTTGATTTCCCGAACATCTCTTTGGTGAAATACAAAAGCGTTTGCTTCAAGTCTGCAAAAGATACGTCCTTGTCAATATACAATCCTTCCACTTGGTGAAAGATACAGTGTGAGCGCGATGAAACAGCCTCATTACGGAAAACTCTTCCCGGGGAAATCGTACGGATAGGCGGTTTGTTGTTCTCCATATAACGTACTTGTACGGATGAAGTGTGCGTACGCAACAAAATATCAGGATTTGTCTGGATGAAAAAGGTATCCTGCATATCACGCGCCGGATGGTATTCCGGTAGATTCAATGCGGTAAAATTGTGCCAATCGTCTTCGATTTCCGGACCTTCGGAAACGTTGAATCCGATGTTTGAAAAGACATCAATAATTTGGTTTTTTACCAATGAAATAGGATGACGAGAACCAATAATTGTTGGTTCGGCCGTACGGGTTAAATCTCCGTAAATTCCTTTGAACTCTTCTTTGTCAGCCAAAGCTTCCTGAATGGATTTTACTTTGTCTTCGGCAGAAGTTTTAAGTAAATTGATTACTTGTCCAAATTCCTTCTTTTGGTCATTAGGCACGTTTTTGAATTCAGCAAAAAGATCTTTCAACAAACCTTTGGTTCCCAAAAATTTTATTCTAAATGCTTCTAGTTCTGCTGTATTTTGTGTGGAGAACGCCTGAGCTTCACCAATATATTCTTTTATCTTGTCTATCATTTTCATTCCGTAATTGAGAGTGCAAATTTAGGAAATTTGTTTCAAGTATCCCGTTTAAAGTATAAAGTTTCCGTTCCAAAATCTTAAAACTGGAATCTGTCATCAAAATTTAATCAATCACTTCTCTTTCCAGAAAATAATTGACGATTGCTTCTTTCATTAAAACGGATTGTTCTCCAGCTTTTAATGGTGGCAATTGTTCTTTTACTTTGTAATGTGGCCAACCTTCTTCGTCAAAAAATTCGAATTCGTAGAATCCGTAAGGTTCCAATAATCGACAAATAGCTATATGCATCAAATTGAGCTTTTCGTCTTTTTTGTATTCGCGATGTACTTTCCCTAATTCCTGTACTCCTATTAAATAAATTATGGCATCCAAATCCAAATCTTCCCCTTGTGAAAATTGATTGGAAAGTATATCGACAAGCCGTTCCCAGCGTTCTTTTAGTTGTGTGTCTCTTGACATTTTTATTGTTGATTGTTGATTTTCAAAAAAGATAACCAAATTATTTTACGCAAAGATAAGAACTAGAAAATTGACAATGGTTACCGAACAATTCTTTTATCTTTGCCCCTTTAATTTTTAAAATAAATAAATGAGCTTTTTTGATATTATCATTGGCGGATTGTTGTGTTTTTCGTTGTATAAAGGAATTAGAAACGGGCTTTTTGTGGAAATGGCTTCATTCTTTTCTCTTATTTTGGGAATTTACGTTGCCATAAAGTTTTCGGATGTGCTTACAACTATTTTATCGGGTTGGTTGCATTGGAATCCTTATACTATCCAAATTTTTGCTTTTATACTGACTTTTATTGTCGTGGTTATTGGCATTTATATGCTTGGAAAGCTCTTGACCAATGTAGCTGATTTTGCCTTTTTAGGTTGGATTAACAGTCTTGGCGGCGGTTTTTTCAGGGTATTGAAAACCATTTTAATCATCAGTATATTTTTTACGCTTTTCGAAAAAATAAACTACCATAACTATCTGGCCAAAAAAGAAACTCTTGACAAATCGATTTTCTTTAACCCAATTCAAAAAATAGCAGACTTTGTTTTTCCATCTATTGAGAAATGGTACGATAAAGCTAGGAAATAGGTAATAGTTTGCAGAAGGTAGATTTCAGACTAAGATTCCTTATTACTGAACACAAAAAAAAAGAATAGCCCATAGTTGAAACTATGGGCTATTCTTTTTTTTTAGACAAATTCATCAAACTGAAATCTGCTTTTCTGCGATCTGCAACCTGAACACTAATCCTTCACTTCTTTAATCGACCTACTATCAATCCAACCTTCGGTTCCATCAGTCAGTTGAATTTTTTTCCAGTATCCTAATGTTTCTTCCACAAACACTTTAGTGCCTGGGTGCAGAACAAAAGTAGTTGCGCTTGCGTTTTGAGGTTCGCTTCTTACGTCTGCTGATTCAGCAAAAACGATGGCTGGTCTTTCATTATCGAAATGGCTTTTTTCAAAGAAAGCTGCCGAGATACTCATTACAAGAAGCAATAGTATTACAAACATTCCCAAAAAGAAAATTCTTTTTACTGCTACTGTTTGATAAAAATAATAACCCATAAAAAACGACAAGAACAAAAACGCAAAGCCAATTGTAATCCAAGCCCAAGTATCGAAAGGATAAATTCCGGTAAAATCGCGAAGCATTTTTGCAAAACCTACTTTTGGAACAACTTTTATTTCGTCAATAGTTTGTTTTTGGGCAAATTTTATATTGTTTAAAGCATCTTTGTCGGAAGGATCCAAAACCAAGGCTTTTTCATAATTATAAATCGCTGGTGCCGTTTGGTGTAATTTATAATAACAATTCCCTAGATTAAAATACAATTCGACAGACTCTTTGTTTGCTTCCAAAACAGATTCATAAGCTTTGGCTGCATCAGCGTACTTCCCATTTTGGTACAAAAGATTTCCTTTTTCAAAACCCGTTTGGGCATAGAAAACTTGTGAGATTAATAATAGTATGTAAAAAATGTTTTTCATTTTAATAAATATAAATATCGAATATCAATTTCAAAACCAAAAATTAAATCTGTTTTTCCAATTCAGAAATAATGGTTACCGCTTTATCAAAATCGTGTTGTATTGTTGCACTTGATGATGGCGCGTATCTTGCAATCTCACAGTTTTCAGTAAGTGCAATAAAATCATTAACCACTTCAGGCTTGGCTTTTCTAGACAACAACAGTTCTTGAATATTATCCTTACTCATTTCCGAAGTTTCGATATGCAACTTGGCTTTTAAGAAATTATGCATTGCTTTTTCTAATGCAACATAGAAAGGCTCTTTATTGTTGATTTGTTTTTTAGCTTCCGATAAATATTTCTTAGCCAATCTGTTGTTCATTTTGATTCGGTTTCCAAAAACATCGCTGTCGATTGCTTCTTTTTTCTTTTTGAACAACACAATTATAGGAAGCAACAAGAACGGTAAAAATAATAATCCATAGAATTTATTAGAACCGAAAAATACGGGTTCATCTTTTGTGGCAAGTTTTGTTTTTAAATCGATATATTTAAATTGCTCAACTCCATCTATTTTGTTTTTCCCAGCGCTTGCTGTTGCAGATGTCTCTGCTGTTTGAGTAGGTCCATCAAGAACATTGATTTTAATCTCAGAAGAACTTATTGTTTTGTAGGTTCCTGTTCCTAAATCAAAATACGAAAAATGCATCGGTTTTATAACATAATCACCTTTGTATTGTGGTATAATAGTGTAGGAATCTGAGATTTTACCCGTCATTCCAGATAATGGTGTGCTTACTTTCTCATCATGTACGGCATCATACATTTCTAATGCATTAGGTACTTCAGGCTTAGGCAAAGTAAACAATTTAAGATTTCCAGTTCCAACCACACTCAAAACTAAATCCAAACTTTCTCCATTTTTCAATGTAGTTTTAGATGGAATTGCCTTGAAATCAAATTTTCCAACTGCACCTGTAAAATCTAAAGGTTTCCCTGCTTCTGGCAAAGGTTTTACGTTAATCGTTTTGGTTCCTGCAGAAACTCTTTTACTGTCTTCAACCAATATAACTCGCCCGAATATATCTCTACGATTGGTTGGCAATTGAACTCCAATATTTAACGAAAGTGGTTCTATCGTCAGCTTTCCAGATTTTTGTGGATATAAAACAGTTTTACGTAAAACAACATAACGGTATTGCTCTCCTTTGAACATTCCTTCCTCAGGAACCAATTGTTTGATATCAATGTTCTGATTCCAAAAATCATTATATTTTGGTTTGCTGAGTTCTTCAAAACCTCTAATCCCTATATTATTAAAATACAATTTATACACAACCGTGATAGGTTGATTAATGTATGGATTTGTATTTGAGATATCGGCTACTAAGTATAGATTATCATCGGCAGAAACTTGCGAGTCATTTGGATCTCTTGGTTGTTCTGTAGCCGCAGTCACATTGATTCTAATGGGTTGCGTTTTGTAAATTTGCCCATTATACTCAATCATTGCCTGCTTAATAACCAATGCTCCTTTTTGGTTGGGTAATAGAAAATAGGAATAGCTTTTCTCGAAAGATGTTTTTCCATTTATCCAAGATTGACTTACCTGCTGGCTTGGTCCGGCAATAATTCTAAAGCCGTCAAAAGAAGGTTGCACAAAATTATCTCCATCAATATTCATCACAAAATCGATACGTAGTCTCTCGTTGAGTCCAAGCGTCGTTTTGCTTACTCTCGCCTCAAATTGTACTTGAGCCAAAAGTCCCTGAAAACTTAATAGGAATAGAATTAAATATCTTTTCATTACTTGTTTAATCTTTTTGTATTTAATGTTTAATCGAAAATTTAAAAACTTTAATTTCTTATTGATTGTTTAAAATTCTACCAATCTTTCTCTGTTTTCCTAGGTGAGCCTTTTTCTTTATTGGCATTTACCTTATCCTGAATTTTCTTTTCCTCATTGTTTACGGCATCCAAAAGATTTTCGGTACGTTGTTTTGAAATACCACCTGGCTTAGGTTTTGGTTGCCCTTGGTCGTCTTTCGGTTTGTCGTCTTTTTTATCTTTATTGCCGTCTTTCTTATCGTCCTTTTTGTCTTTATCGCCGTCTTTCTTGTCGTCCTTTTTGTCTTTATCCTTGTCTTTATCTTTGTCCTTATTCTTGTCTTTGTCTTTATTCTTATCTTTATTTTTATCGTCTTTTGGAGGTGGATTATCTTTTAGCATTTTTTTGGCCAAAGCATAATTATAGCGTGTTTCTTCATCTTCGGGATTATTTCTTAAGGCATTTTTATAAGCTTCTACAGCTTGGGTATAATCCTTCTCTTTCATGAAAACATTCCCCAAATTATGAAAAGCTTTGTGTTTTTGAGATCTTGTTTTCAAACTTTTCAAAGCATTCGCATACGCGAATTTGGATTCCGAAAATTGATTTTGTCTATAAATAGAATTCCCTAAATTATATGACGCTACTGTTCTGCTCGGGAATTTAGAATGTGAAATTCTATAATTGGCTTCAGCATCCACAAAATTCTTTGCTACGTATTCCTCATTTGCTTCAGGCAAAACTTTGTCTTTCTCTTGGGCATTGGCCACAAAAGTTAAAAGCAATAGTAGTAAGTATATAATTCTATTTTTCATTTTCATTTAAATGTTCCTTTCAAAGTATTTACTAATGATTAAACAGCTAGTCAACCTTGATTTTAATACTTTATTTATTCTCGTTAAATAAATTCAACTTGTTTACCCAACTGGTTTTTCTCTCTAAAAAGAAAAGATCCAAAAACAACAATACAAATCCAATTCCTAAAAACCATTGAAATTGCGATTGGAAGTCGGCCATTTGAGTAGCTTCGAATTCAGTCTTTTGAATTTTATCCAAAGTTGCTTTTACGTATTCCAGTACTTCTTTGGTATTGTTTCCGTTTACGTAACCTCCTTTTGTCGCTTTTCCAATTGCTTCGAGATTTTTTGAAACCAATTTCGTTATCACAATCTCCCCGTTTTGGTCTCTTTTATAACTTTCTACAATTCCATTTCTTTTCAAAGGAATAGTTCCTCCTTTTTCTGTTCCAACTCCGATGGTTATAATTTTAATTCCCAATTTACTCGCTTCTTCTGCTGCGGCTTCGGCTCCTTCAGAATGATCTTCTCCATCCGAAATCATAATCAGCAGCTTGCTTGTTTTTTTATCATCAAAAAAAGTAGATGAAATCCTAATGGCTTCGTCAAACGATGTTCCTACAGAGGAAACCATATCGGTATTCATGCTTTGCAAGTACATTTTGGCTACACTGTAATCAGTCGTTATGGGCAATACTGGGAAAGCACTTCCTGCATAAGCCACAATTCCTATTCTATCGCTCCCTAGTTGATTGATAATTTGCGACACGATTTGCTTACTTTTTTCCAAACGGCTGGGAGCAACATCCTCGCAAAGCATACTTTTGGATACGTCCATTGCAAACACAATGTCTATTCCTTCTCTTTTTACGGTTTCAACTTTGGTTCCAATTTTAGGGTTTACCAATCCAATAACTAGAGCAATTAATGCCAAAAGCAAAACGCCCAATTTCAAAAAAGGTTTGAAAATAGAACGTTCTGGACTCAGTCTTTTGATAACTTCCAAATCTCCAAACTCGCGTTGTTTCTTTCTTTTCCAATATAAATTAAATAGAAAAAGTACCGCGACAACAGGCAGTATAAAAAGAAAGTATAAATATTTTTGTTCGTCTAATTCCATTTTTATTTAACCACTAAGGTCACTAAGTTTTCACTAAGTTCACAAAATTAATTGCAAACCGTCTTTTATAAAGTTCCGTTTATTACTCTTTTAACACCGTTTTTCAATAAATTAACATTGAAATTAATTAACAATCCTAATTTACAATTTGATAATCTTAAGTAGGTTAACAGTTGTGCCAAATGCACATCATTTAAAGCTTCAACTGATTTAATCTCAACTATAAATTTATCTTCTATAATAATATCAATTCTATAACCTGCATCCAACTTCACTTCTTTATAAACCAGAGGCTATTGTTTTTGCTTCTCAATTTTTAAATTGTGTTTCTTTAACTCATAGAACAAGCATTCCTCATAAGCACTTTCTAATAACCCCGGACCCAAAGTTTGATGAACTTTTAATGCACTTTCAAAAACAATTTTTGATATATCATTCTCGCTCATCTCTGTTTTGTGTCTTTTATATTATTCACTTTGTGCTCTTTGCGCATTCTTAGTGTACTTTGTGTTTAAACCTAAATAAAACTTCTATACACTGTATTACGCAAACCTATTTCCAGCAACAATAAAAATCCAGCCAATAACACAAAAGGTCTGAACTTTTCGTCATAATCATAGAATTTTAATTCTTCGATTTCAGTGGTTTCCAGTTTATTGATTTCACTATAAATTTGAGCTAGTTTATCATTACTGGTCGCTCTAAAATATTTCCCTCCTGTTTTTCTGGCAATACTTTTCATCATTTGCTCATCAATTTCCACTTTCATCATTCGAAATATCAATTGCCCATTTGGTCCAAGTGCATAAGGAGATTCTGCCATACCATTGGTACCAATACCAATAGTGTAAACTTTGATTCCATATTGTTGTGCAATATCAGATGCAGTGTCAGGCTCGATGAATCCAGCATTGTTGACACCATCCGTCATCAAAATAACAACTTTGCTTTTGGCTTTACTGTCTTTGAGTCGGTTTACGGCTGTCGCCAATCCCATTCCTATTCCTGTTCCGTCTTGTAAAACATTATCGTATTTAATACTTCCTATTGCTTCTTGAATAATAGCTTTATCGCTTGTTACCGGTGATTTTGTATACGCTTCAGAAGCATAGACCACGAGTCCAATTCTATCATTGGGCCTTTCATCAACAAAATCTGCCGCTAATTTCTTAAGAGCTTGCATTCGATCGGGCTTTAAATCTCTTGCTAACATACTTCCGGACACATCAATCGCCAAAACTATATCAATCCCTTTTGTCGTTTTTGTTTTGTTACTAATGTCGACTGTTCTTGGTCTAGCCATTGCCACAATCAATAATGATAATGCCAATAATCGCAAAACGTCTAGCCCTGGTTTTAATTTTGCCAATAAAGATTCTGTTCCTTTGAACCCTTGAAGTGAACTCATTTTTAGGGTGGCAGATTGTTGGTTTCTTTTCCAAACTAGCCAGACAATTGCTAATGGAATTAAAAGAAACAACCAAAAGAATTCTGGATTTAAAAAGGTTATTTTTTCCATTAGTTACTCGCTGATTTAAGTTCTACCGAATTCATAATACGGTCTGTCAATTCCGTTGCATATTTATCACCTTCTTCATGAAGGATCATAATTTGCTGCAATCCTCCTTCTTGCCCAAAAAGCACGATTTCATAATATATTTTGGCACTAGTTTGACTATTACCATCAATTCTTGAAAAAGTACCGTATCCCTTTTTACCTGTAATTCCTTTATTGGTCTGAAAATCCTCTTCTTTAACAATCATGTTTTGCGCTCCTTGGCTTTCCAATATTTTCAAAGAACTTTCTATAGCTTTAGACAAATCCAACGCTCCTTCTTTTTTATATTTAATGGTAGATACCATAATGTAAAAATTATCCAAAAGACTGCCATATCCAAAAGATTGCATCTCTTTTATAAGAGCCATTCCGTCTTTTGGCAATGATTTTGTCAAATCCATTCGCTTCAAGACTTTTGGAGTTTCTACAATAACTCCTGGATTTCCATACTCACTTTTAATCCATTCTCCTTCCAACAACTCTTTTGTTGGGTGTCCTAGAATATTGTCTTTAACATAATCAAATCCTTTGGTTGCTATAAAGAAAGTTGTTGTGGCAAAAAGTAAAAAAACAACAGATCCAACAGCAATTGCAATACGTTGATTTCTCTTTTTTCTAAGTAAAATTTGGATTTGTCTTTGCTTTTGGGCTTCATTCAAGATAGTGTCTTCTTCAATTGGCACTTCAACTGGAATAGCTTCATCAAGTGTTAAGATTGCTTTTTGAATTCTATTTCTGTCTTCAGTAATTTCAAATTCCAAAGGTTTTGATTTGGCAAATTTTACTAAATCGGCTTGCTTCAAAACGGTAAACAAATTCTCAATCGTTTCTTGGGAAAGCTTCATTTTCTTTTTCAATGACGCCGTTTTAAGTCCCTCTATCAATTCTGAAGTAGTGCTTTCCATTGCCGGAATTTCTATCGCTTCTTCAATATAATTTCGGGCAATATCCGTCAATTCACTATAATATGCTTTTACCTCACCGTGTTGCCAAAGTTCTTTTTTCTCTAAAGTATTAAGCAAACTTGTTGCTTTTTCTATTGGTGTTTTATAAACTTCTTCTTCAATTTTTTTCTTTTGGCGAATTTTTGTGTACCAATAAACGAAAGCTCCAATTCCTAAAATCAATAAAATACCCAAAAGATATTTCCACCAATCTCCCAATGAATCTTCAGCTTTAACAATATCTTTGATGTCATACATTTTTTGTCTTAACGTATCAACCTGAACATTGGCAACCTCAACTTTTATGGAGTCAGTCAAAAACTCTTTATTATTAATCAGAATTTTTATGCTTGGAATTGTATATTTCCCCGAATCAAATTGAGTCAAACCGTACTTTTTGATTAATTCGTATCGGTCATCTTTTTTGATGGTGTCAATTGGATACGACTGAATTACTTCCAGCGCTCCAATGTTTTTTAGTTTTGGAAAAACAACTTTAGACAAAGTATCCACCGAAGTTTTTAAAGTTAATTTAAACTCAGCTCCAATTTTATTTTTTGTGGTATCGATACTGGTAACTACTTTTTGTTGTGCAAAAATAGAAGTCGAAATCAGCAGTAATAGTAGGTAAAGTTTAATTTTCATTTTTTTTCTAATTAACCTTTTCAGTTCCAATGGATATTCCAGAACTGATGCGGCTAGGTTTCGTCTTATCGTGATTTAAAATAGCCTAATAATTTGGTGACATAACTTTCGTCCACTCTCGTGTTTACAACACCCGAACCCGATTTACTGAAAGTTTCCTTAAAATAGTTCACATTATCATAATAGTATTTCTCATAATTCATTCGCACCGATTTTGAACCTGTATTAATCAATCGCGTTTCACCAGTCTCTGCATCAATCATCGACACCATTCCCAAGTTTGGTATTTTTTCTTCTCGAATGTCATACACGCGAATGCCTGTTATGTCGTGTTTCTTTGAAGCAATCTTCAGTGTTTGCTCATAGTCTCCTGACATGAAATCAGAAATGACAAATACAATTGCTTTCTTTTTTTGGGTTCCCGATAGAAACTTCAAAGCTTGTGCAATATCTGTTTTATAACTTTTAGGTTCAAATTCTATCAATTCACGAATGATACGCAACACGTGCGAACGCCCTTTTTTGGGTGGAATATACAATTCGATTTGGTCCGAAAACAAAATCAATCCTATTTTATCATTATTCTGAGTAGCCGAAAATGCCATTGTTGCAGCAATTTCAGTAACAATTTCTCTCTTAAACTGGTTTTTAGAACCAAAACTTTCAGACCCCGAAATATCGACCATCAACATCATGGTCAATTCTCTTTCTTCCTCAAAAACCTTGACATGAGCTTCGTTGTATCGAGCGGTTACATTCCAATCGATGGAACGTATATCGTCGCCAAATTGATATTGACGCACTTCACTGAAAGTCATCCCGCGCCCTTTGAACGATGTATGATATTCACCCGAGAAGATATGATCGCTCAATCTTCGGGTTTTGATTTCTATTTTACGTACTTTTTTTAAAAGCTCTTTTGTATCCATTGTTAATTTGTTTAAAGTTTAAAAGTTTAAGGTTTCAAGTCCGTTTCCAAACAACTTGAAACTTTAAACATTAAACAAATTTTTAAGGTACTTCGATTTCGTTTATGATTTTATTGATAATGTCAACCGATGTAATGTTTTCGGCTTCGGCTTCATAAGTAACTCCGATTCTATGACGCAAAATATCATGAACTACGGCACGAACATCTTCAGGAATTACATATCCACGACGTTTGATAAAAGCATAACATTTGGCGGCTGTAGCAAGATTAATACTTCCACGTGGTGATGCTCCAAAACTGATTAAAGGTTTTAAATCAGCCAATTTATATTTATCTGGATAACGAGTTGCAAAAATAATATCCAGTATGTATTTCTCGATTTTTTCATCCATGTAAACCTCACGAACCGCTTCTTGAGCACGCAAAATTTGCTCTACAGACACTACTTGGTTTACTTTCTCATAACTTCCTTTAAGGTTTTGACGAATAACCAAACGCTCATCTTCCATTTTTGGATAATCGATAACTGTTTTCAACATAAAACGATCGACTTGTGCTTCTGGCAATTGATAAGTTCCTTCTTGCTCAATAGGGTTTTGAGTTGCCAAAACTAAAAATGGTCGGTCTAATTTGAAAGTAGTGTCGCCAATGGTTACTTGTTTTTCCTGCATCGCCTCCAATAAAGCCGATTGCACTTTGGCAGGAGCACGGTTAATCTCATCGGCAAGAACGAAATTAGCAAAAATCGGCCCTTTTTTGATAGAGAATTCATTTTGCTTAATATTATAAATCATGGTTCCAATAACATCAGCAGGCAATAAATCGGGAGTAAACTGGATTCTGCTAAAAGAACCGTGAATGGCTTGTGAAAGAGTATTAATGGCTAATGTTTTTGCCAATCCTGGAACTCCTTCCAACAAAATATGTCCTTGGCCCAACAGTCCAATTAACAATCTTTCGACCATGTGTTTTTGTCCCACAATAACTTTGTTCATTTCCATAGTGAGAAGGTCTATAAAAGCACTCTCTCTTTCGATTTTTTCATTGATTGCTCTAATGTCTAAAGTCGTTGTATTTTCTTCCATTTTTATATATTTATTCCCTTAAGTTTTTATCTCTTCTATTTGATGGTGCAAATTGAATTTTTTTTTAGAAGTAAGATGTTAAAAAATGGTTAAAACTTCTACCAATCCCCTAATTTTAAGGACGAATTATGATAGTATTTACCTATTTTTAAGAACTAAAAAAAATAAACATCAAAATCATAGATTTACCCCCAAAATCACCCGGGGGAATAACAAAATAAAACCATGAGTAAAATTCCATTTTCAAAGATAATTGCAGGTACGATGACTTGGGGTGTTTGGGGCAAAAACTGCTCTACTTCACAAATGATAGAACTAATGAATTCATGTCTCGAAAGTGGTATTTCCACCTTCGATCATGCCGATATTTATGGAAGTTATACTACAGAAGAAGACTTTGGAAAAGCTTTTGGCGAAAGCCAAATTGACCGTAAAAACATTCAGTTGATTTCTAAATGCGGCATACAAATGATGTCTGAAAAAAGAAACAATACCATCAAACATTATGCTTATTCTAAAGATTACATTATAGCCTCGGCCGAGCAGTCTTTAAAAAATTTGCAAACTGATTATTTGGATCTTTTACTGTTACATCGACCAAGTCCATTAATGCAAGTCGATGAAATTGCAGAAGCAGTTGAAACGTTAAAAATTGAAGGAAAGATTTTGGATTTTGGCGTTTCAAATTTTACACCAAGCCAAAGCGATTTGATTGAGACAAAAACCAAAATAAACTACAATCAAATTGAGTTTTCCATTACCCATTTGGAACCAATGATTAATGGAAGTTTGGATCATATGCAAACCAACCGAATCACTCCCATGTGCTGGTCACCTCTTGGAACTGTTTTTAGAAAAGATAACGAGCAATCACAACGCATTCAAAAAGTTGCAAATGAATTGGCGTCCAAATATGATGTCTCCGACGATATTATTTTATTGGCTTGGATACTGAAACATCCTGCTGGAATTTTACCGGTTTGTGGTACTTCCGACAAAAACAGACTTGCCCGTTTAATGCTGGCGACCACTATTGAAATGGAACTACAGGATTGGTTCTCACTTTGGACAGCGAGTACTGGAAAGGATGTAAATTAGACTATTGAAGATTGCTTAACCTGTCCATAAAAGTCAGGTCCTGAATAACGATTTTAGATTGCAAATTTAGAAAAAATGATAAACAAGCGTCTTCTTATCAAAAACCTATTGGCTCACAATGATGAGTGCAGTTTTTATGATAAAAAACGACAGCTAAATTTGCATTCCAGAGAAGGAAAAGCCAAATTTTTGAAACACATTTGCGCCTTATCCAATTCAAATCCAACCAATAATTCTTATATAGTTGTTGGGGTTGAAGATGAGAACAATCAAATTGTGGGAGATGATTTTTTTGATGACAGCAGGATTCAGAATTTAGTAAATGCATTTCTTGAAAATCCTCCCAAAATTCAATACGAAAACGTGCCTTTCCCTAATTTGCCAAAAGACAAAGTAATTGGACTTGTAACCATAAAACCTAACAGCAAAATATCTTCTTTCAAAAAAGGTATACATACGATTCCTGCCAATAGTGTTTTCATTCGTCGGGGCAGTAATACGATGCCAATTGAAGGAGAATTCGAGAAAAATTTTCAAAATACGGAAACAGTTATCGGCATCGAAAATAATTCAAGGAACAGCATTGAATACACTCTCGATGGTGTGATAGATTTTATGAATTATCGTCATAAGGACATGGCTCCAAAATATAAAGTTTTCAAAGAGTTGTTTGTCATTTGCTGGGCAGGAATTGCCAAAAAATCTAGAAACAAAACCTTTCTTTCAAGAGTCGATATTGAACTGATTAACGAACAAATCAAATTATTCTATTCAGCTCAAGATGTAGTTGAAATTACGTATGACGACGATAGTTTTACGATAATAGAATACGTTCCTTTGGGCTTGAATGACAGAACCAGTTATTATCCTCTGGAGGAACAAACCATCCATTTTCACGATAATGGATATTATAAAATTGACAGGAAAATACTTTTTGAACCGCCAGAATACAATAGGAAAATGTTGTACCATATTTATAATTCAAATATGGCTCTCTTGAATAAGCTTGAAAAAAACATCAGATTATCCGAGCGGGAAAGAAAAGATTTGGATCATTTGCCTTCCACTTTTATGATTTGTTATCTCAATGGTTTTGAAGATGCCAAACAAAAATTGATTGATGCCAAAACGCTATTAAAACCGTTTACACAGGTCTATCTTTCGTTTAAAGAAGCATTACGGATTTTAAGGAAAATGAAATATGATGTACAATAAGAAAGGTTCTTATTGTAATTTGATCTGCTTTAATTAGCTAAACAAACCTGCTACCCAAGCAACCACATCAATAATAACTTGACAAATAAAATTGGTCATTAAAAGCAATATAGTGAGAAGTGCATTCATTTTAAAAAATTTTAGTAAAATTATAATATTTCCCTACAGCATACAATCACCAAAAACAATGATTTTTTTCAAACTCAAAAGTAATTAAAAATACAATACCATCATTCTGTATCAACTTGGAATTCAACGGATATAAATAGCAATTTGACGGTTTTATTCTTAATAAAAACTTAAAACTGTTTTAATTAAGATACTTCTAACATCTCTTTCAAAAAAATGTCGAACCAACACTTCTTTTCTCTTATTTTTGTAAAAGAAGAAATAGAGAATAAATGAGAACATTAGTTATTGGTGACATACATGGTGGTTTGAGAGCTTTGCATCAAATTTTTGAAAGAGCTAACGTAAGTCCAAAAGACAAACTCATTTTCCTGGGAGATTATGTAGATGGTTGGAGTCAATCTCCACAAGTCATTGATTTTTTGATACAACTGAAAACAACTCATGATGTTATCTGCATTCGTGGCAATCACGACGAATTACTGAGAGAATGGCTCGAAGACAGCAAAGACAATGAACAATGGAACCAACATGGCGGTGAAGCCACTATTTTGGCTTACCTAAATGTAGACGGAGAAACTAAAAAAAAGCATATAAAATTCTTGAAGTCTTTAAAAGATTACTACTTGGACGAACAAAATAGAATGTTTATTCATGCAGGTTTCACCAATATGAATGGAGTTAATTTTGAGTATTTCCCTAAGTTGTTCTATTGGGATCGAACCCTTTGGGAAACCGCATTATCATTGGATCCGAATATAAAACCAGACCATTTGCTTTATCCTAAACGTTTTACACTATACAAAGAAATTTATATCGGCCATACTCCTGTCTCGCGCATAGGGAAAACCACTCCTGTACAAAAAGCCAATATCTGGAATATTGACACAAGTGCAGCCTTCAAAGGTCCGCTGACTATCTTAGATGTTGACACTAAAGAATTTTGGCAAAGCGAAGCGCTACCTAGTTTATATCCTACTGAAAAGGGAAGAAATAAAATCTAAGTATTATATTCGCGGAAAATTTATTACTTATTTTATGAAAAAAATTATAACACTTTTATTCTTGGCTTCTTTTGGTTTAACTAATGCACAACAAGCTTTTAAAGGAAAAGGCGATGCTAAAATTAATATTGGTGCAAACTTCCAAGATGGAGGTTCTGGGATTCAGGCATCTGCTGATTTTGGACTTGGTGAAAATTTCTCTTATGGATTTGTTGCTACTTATTTATTGGGAGTAGATGATTTTTCAGGCATCTATGGCGAAAACACTTACCTTGACGTAAAACCAGAATTTCAAGATCGTTTTGATGCAAAATTTAGAATTAATGCTAATTTAAGCAGTGTAATTGGAGTAGAACAATTAGATATATATCCAGGTTTGAGCTTAGGATTGCACAATTTTGGCGGTCATCTTGGTGGTCGTTATTTTTTTACGGATGGTTTTGGTGTTTTTACTGAGCTTGGCTTCCCAATTGCAAAATACAGTAATGATAAAGAAGTATTCGATCATTTAAACAATCAAGTTACTTTTAGCATAGGTGCTTCGTTTAATTTAGATTAAAACCAAAAAAAAGTGGCTTGTTAATCAAAACAAGCCACTTTTTTATGCCTTAAAATTATCTACAAATCAAATTTTATTCCTTGTGCCAAAGGCAAACTTGTGGTGTAATTGATCGTATTTGTTTGACGACGCATGTAAACTTTCCAAGCATCAGAACCTGATTCTCTACCTCCACCAGTTTCTTTTTCTCCTCCAAAAGCACCACCAATTTCGGCTCCAGAAGTTCCAATGTTCACATTTGCAATTCCACAATCTGATCCTACAACAGATAAGAAATGTTCTGCTTCACGCAAATTGTTGGTCATAATCGCAGATGATAATCCCTGAACAACTCCGTTTTGAACATCGATTGCATTTTCAACAGTTCCAGAATATTTTATCAAATATAAAACCGGAGCAAAAGTTTCGTGTTGTACAATTTCGAATGAATTTTGTGCTTCAGCAATAGCTGGTTTTACATAACAACCGCTTTCGTAACCTTCTCCAGAAAGTACTCCACCTTCAACCAAGATTTTACCTCCTTCGGCAACTACTTTCGTCAAGGCACTTGAATACATTTCAACTGCTTGTTTGTCAATTAATGGTCCAACGTGATTTTTCTCGTCCAATGGATTTCCAATTCTCAATTGTCCGTAAGCAGATACAACAGCATCTTTCACTTTATCGTAAATACTTTCGTGAATAATCAAACGACGAGTAGAAGTACATCTTTGTCCTGCAGTTCCTACTGCTCCAAAAACAGCTCCGATAACTGTCATTTTAATGTCGGCATCTGGAGTTACAATAATTGCATTGTTACCACCTAATTCCAATAATGATCTACCCAAACGACCTGCAACTGTTTGTGCCACAATTTTACCCATACGAGTAGATCCTGTAGCCGAAACTAAAGGCACACGCTTATCGGCAGTCATTAACTGACCTATTGAATAATCTCCGTTAATCAAACATGAAATTCCTTCAGGAAGGTTGTTTTCTCTGATTACTTCTGCAATAATATTTTGACATGCAATTCCGCACAATGGTGTTTTCTCTGATGGTTTCCAAACGCAAACATCACCACAAATCCAAGCCAATGCTGTATTCCAAGCCCAAACAGCTACTGGAAAATTGAAAGCTGAAATGATTCCCACAATTCCCAATGAATGGTATTGCTCATACATTCTGTGTCCTGGACGCTCAGAGTGCATTGTCAATCCGTGCAATTGACGTGATAATCCTACTGCAAAATCACAGATGTCAATCATCTCTTGTACTTCGCCATATCCTTCTTGTAATGATTTACCCATTTCATAAGAAACCAATTTACCTAAAGCTTCTTTATTTTGACGCAATTTCTCTCCAAACTGACGCACAATTTCTCCACGTTGTGGTGCTGGCATCAATCGAAATGTTTTAAAAGCTTCGGTTGCAGTTTGCATTACTTTTTCGTAATCTGCTGGTGTACTCATTTTTACAGAAGCAATTAATTTACCATCTACTGGCGAAAAACTTTCTAGGATTGCTCCGTTTGAAAAATGATTAATCCCTGTCGAACTTCCTTCATTTATGGTTTTTACACCTAATTGTGCTAATGCCTCTTTCATTCCAAATTGTTCTGCAATTGTTATCATTGTAACTTTTTTATTAAAAATTGTTATATTTTTTTTGTAAAGATATTATTTAATCACGAAAATATATAATAAAGAGCATATAAAAAATTTATAAAGCCAATTAAGCACCTCTTTTAGAGAAGAAAAAAACAATAATTAAACAATCGATAACTCATACAAAGTTAGAGTTAATATAGTACCATTATTGGATCATAGATTAATCTTAATTATTAGGTTTTTACTTATTTTTAATAATTTTAGCAAAAAAGATTTCCTTAAAAAAAAGAACTAATTTTACAAAATATTAAAATAATATCGTTCGAATATGACATTTATACACCGTTCTCTTATTAGTTTCTTTTTAATATCCCTTCCATTATTTGCTCAAAAAGCGGCTTTCGATGTTGTTCCGTTGGGCGTAAAAGGTGGAATCGACGAAAAAAATCTTTCGGCCTATTTGGTTGCTCCAGTAAATACTCACGATTATATCTGTATCGATGCGGGAACCCTGAATGCGGGAATTGAAAAAGCCATAACCAACAAAGTCTTCAACGTTTCAACGAGTGCCGTTTTAAGAAAGTACATTAAAGGATATTGTATTTCCCATGCACACTTGGATCATGTTTCGGGGTTGATAATTAATTCACCAGCTGATTCTTCCAAAACGGTTTATGCTACAAAAAAATGCATGGAGATGATGGAAAAGCATTATTTCAACGGAGAGACTTGGGCTAATTTTGGTGATGCAGGACCAGGTTTTCAACTGAAAAAATATCATTTTCAAACCCTTGCCATTGGGGAAGAAACCAAAATTGCCAATACAACAATGACTGTAAAAGCATTTTCGCTAAGTCACGTGAATCCTTTTGAAAGCACTGCTTTTTTAATCCAAAACGGGAGAGATGCTGTTTTATATTTGGGTGATACTGGGCCTGATTCAGTTGAAAAGAGCAATGATTTAAGTGAATTATGGAAAACAATCACTCCTTTAATTAAAAGCAAACAATTAAAAGGGATTTTTATAGAAGTTTCATTCCCAAATGAACAACCTGATAATTTATTATTTGGACATTTGACTCCCAATCATTTAATTACAGAACTTCATAAACTGGAGGAATTAACGGGTAAAGGAAGTTTAAAGAATTTCAAAATTATCATTACCCATTTGAAACCACCAAGTCAAAATATTGTAAAAATTAAAGAACAATTGCAAAAAGGAAATAATTTAGGAGTAGAACTCATATACCCTGAACAAGGAAAACGCTTTGAATTATAAGCTAAGACTGGTTTTACTTTCTTTCTTTTATCAAATAAACATAAACTGGGAAGTGGTCGCTAAAACCAATTTCAGTAAGCGAATGCCGCAATGGATATCCTTTGTATTTACCGCTCTTTTGGATTAAAAATGGTTTGTTGTAAATTCCCGCTTTCCAATATTGAAAGGAATTATAATCCTTTTGCAAGAACGATTGAGAAACCATCACTTGGTCAAATATATCCCAAGAATCTCTGAAAGCAATCGTTCCTAATCCTTTATTGGCCATTTCTTCGAATGGGTTGTAAATACCGAGCGGTTTGACTTCCTGTATTTTCCCTCTGGCTCCAAGCGCTTTTTTTACGCTATTATTAAAAGGGCTATCATTTAAATCTCCCATGGTTATAACTTTTGCATTGGGGTTAATGCGCTGCAAAGAATCAATAATTTTTCTATTCAAAGCTCCTGCAGCTTCCCGAAACGGACTTGTTTTCTTTTCGCCTCCCGAACGTGACGGCCAGTGATTGACAATAATATGAATTTCTTCACCATTCAAAAAACCAGTTACAAGTAATTGGTCTCTGGTATAAACCCGATAATTCTTGGTGTTGACCTGAATAACATCATCTGTTTCTACATTCTCTGAAGAATCTGCTTTAAGAGTTTCTTTAATAGGCTGTTCTCCTTTATATACATACAACGGAATATTTATGTAACTCGTTGGCTGGAACTGTTTCTTTTGATACAATAAAGCAACATCAATTCCCCTTTTATCCGGTGAATCAAAATGGATAATTCCGTAATCTTTGTCAATCAATTTGGGCTGTTTAATCAAGTCTTCTAGAACACCTAGATTTTCAATTTCGGCTCCGCCAATGAATGTTGGGGAATTAGGATTTTCGGAAGTTCCTATTTCAGACAAAACCCATGCTAAATTTTCTAATTTATGATGGTATTTTTGGGAGTTCCAATGTTGTGTACCCGTCGGTGTCCATTCCTCGTCATTGGTAATCGGATCATTAATCGTGTCAAAGCAATTTTCAAAATTGTAAAAAGCCACTGTGTGTATCACAAAGGCTTTAGTTTGGGCATTGCTTTTTGAAATTAAAAGAAATAAAATCAGATAGAAACAAGTTTTTTTGGTCGTCATTACTCTTTTTGAAAAGGTTTTAGTTTAGTAAATATAGTAATTTGATTACAATTATTTGTTGTCTTTAAGAAATGCATATCTTTGCTTTAACTCTGAATCTCTATAACAATTCATTTTTCAAAAAGCTCAGCATGTATACCAATCCATTTTCTTTTAATCAAAAACAATGTGTTTTGTATCCGATACTATTGCTTATTTTTGTTTTACAATCTATAAACAGTCAAGCTCAAACTACTATGATCACACCACCTTATTTACAAAAAGGAGATACCATTGCAATTGTGGCAACCGCAAGAAAAAACGTTGACAATAACCTAAAACCCACTATAGACTTATTGCATTCATGGGGATTGGAAGTCGTAATTGGGAGCACTATCGGACTAGACCTTAATCAATTGGCAGGAACTGATGAACAACGTGCCGCCGATTTTCAAAAACAGATGGACAATCAAAATATCAAAGCGATTTGGTGTGCCCGTGGTGGATATGGTACGGTTCGTATGATTGATTTATTGGATTTCACCAAATTCAAACAGCACCCAAAATGGATTGTGGGATTTAGCGATGTTACGGTTTTGCACAATCATCTTAATACAATGGGCTATAAATCGATTCACGGCACTATGCCTGTAAGCGTTGAAAGAACAGCTCCCGAATCGATTTCGTCTTTGAGAACAGCTTTATTTGGCGATCATTTAGCATATAAAATTGACCCGTTCCCGATGAATCGTTTCGGAAAAGCTACCGGTGAATTGGTGGGCGGAAATTTATCTATTTTATATAGTTTATTAGGATCTAAATCTGCAATTGACTGTAAMGATAAAATTTTGTTTATAGAAGATCTTGACGAATATCTTTACCACATTGATCGAATGATGATGAACCTAAAACGCAATGGCTGTCTCGAAAGCATCAAAGGAATTATTGTGGGCGGAATGACCAAGATGAAAGATAATGACATTCCGTGGGGGAAAAACGCCAATGAAATTGTTCAGGATGTAACCAAAAAATATAATATTCCGGTACTCTATAATTTCCCGGCAGGGCACGTTCACGACAACAGAGCCTTGATTATGGGTAATATTGTGAGTATGGATGTGAATGAGAATTGCAATACTGTGATTTTTGAAGATAAAAAATAGATAATAGACTTTTGAAGATTACTACCAATCCTAATAAGTAACTACTATAAACTGTGTTCGATTATCACTTTTTTTAAAATGATGGCAAAAAAGACAGAATGCTAACTCTTAGCCCCGATTGCTTCGCCAGTTCGCTTCGCTCGTGTGCAGTGAAAATCTTCCCGATTTTTCTTCGGGAGATTGTAACGAATAGCGGGACGATGTTTCCTAAAATGCCTAATGCTTCTGCTCCAAAATAATAATCCAACCCTAACTTCAAAAAAATGGCTGAACACAATGAACTGGGAAAACTAGGAGAAGATCTTGCGGTAGATTACCTTAAAAAAAATGGGTACACTATTCTGAATACCAACTGGACTTTCCAGAAAGCCGAAATTGATATTATTGCCAAGACAGATAACACACTTGCCATTGTAGAAGTAAAAACGCGTTCGTCTCTCGAATTTGGCTTGCCACAAGATTTTGTAAAACCAAAAAAAATTCAACTCTTGGTAAAAGCCGTAGATGCTTACGTAATCGAAAGAGATTTGGATTTGAATGTGCGTTTTGACATCATCGCGATCCACAAAGAAGGCAAATCATTTGCAATTGAACACCTTATAGACGCTTTTTTTCATTTTTAAAGAAATTTAACATTGTTATATTTGTAACAAATTGTTTTTTACGTATATTTGTACCGATTTTAAAACCAAAAACTAAGTATTAACTACGTACAAACCACTATACATTATGAAAACAGTTTCCTCAATCGTTGAAAATTATATCAAAACAAAGCCTTTTTTACTGAATGCATTGTCACTCGGGATTATCAACTTGACTTCTTTGTCAAGAAATATCATGACTGAATTGGAAAGTGAATTTGGAAAAGAAGTAAAACAAGGAGCTGTGGTGATGGCTTTGAAACGTTTGACTGAAGAGTTAGATTTTAGGCTAAATCACAAAATAAATAAAGTAATAAAAAACATAGGTGAAATCACCGTACGATCTGCTTTGACGGATTATACATATGCAGTTTCAGACACTGTCTTAAACAAACAAGCCGATTTGATTACTGACATCAATTCGTTACCGGATATTTTTTATACCTCATCCAAAGGAGTAAATGAAACTAATATTGTTGTTAGTAACAGTGTCAATCACTTGGTTGAAAAACATTTTGCTTCTGAAAAATTGATTCAGAAATTGGATAATTTGGCTTCAATAACAGTGAAATTACCAAAAGAGAATATTGTTGTACCGGGAATTTATTATTTCATTTTCCAACGTTTGGCTTGGGAAGGAATTATTATCAATGAGGTAATTTCAACTTCAAATGAATTTACGATTATGGTTAGTGAAAATGAAGTGGATGTAGCTTTCAAAGTGATAAAAGATTTGAAAAACTAAATCTTAATTAATTTAGGTAAATAGTTCAAAGGCGAGACTCATAGTTTTGCCTTTTTTTTATTTATACTTTTTAAGTAAAATATTATAAATGAGTTAATTATATAGCTATTTTTTTATTAATTTTATAGAACTCTTTTTTATTAAAAATTTACGACTATGGATTATTTAGCTATTTTTTTTGCCTTAACTCCTGTTTTTCTTTTAATAATTTTACTTGGTTTTCTTAAAATTTCTGGTGACAAAAGTGCTCTATACACTTTAATAGTCACAATTCTTTTGGCAGCATTTGGGTTTAAATTTTCGACTTCTTCCATTGGCCTTTCAATAGTATATGGAACCTTAAAAGCCATTTTTCCCATCATTTTAATCATCATAATGGCCATTTACAGCTATAACGTGTTGGTTTATACCAAAAAAATGGAGGTACTAAAATTTCAGTTCTCCAATATTTCCACCGATAAAAGTATTCAGGTTTTATTACTCACTTGGGGATTTGGTGGATTGCTTGAAGGAATGGCCGGTTTTGGGACGGCAGTCGCCATACCTGCAGCTATCCTGATTGGCTTGGGATACAAACCACTCTTCTCCGCATTGGTCAGTTTACTGTCCAATAGTGTCCCCACTGCTTTCGGTGCTGTTGGAATACCTGTAAAAGCAATCGCTATTGAAATAGGCCATACTGATTTGCAGCATTTAGGAAGTCAAGTCGTATTACAATTGTCTCCCCTAATGATAATTATTCCATTCCTTATTGTATTCCTGACGGATTCCAGTTTAAAATCATTGTCCAAAAATATTGCTTTAAGTTTGGTTGTTGGAGCGGTATCAATTGCCGTACAATATTTCTCGGTTATCTATATTGGTATAGAAACTCCTGCCATTTTGGGAAGCATAGCCTCGATTATTGTAATTGTTATATGGGCAAAAATAGCTACCAAAAAGGACGATAATGCTGCCTTGGAAAGCAAAAGCTCCAAAGAGATTATGAACGCATGGACTGTCTATGGCTTGATTCTTCTGTTCATTATTGGGACCAGTCCCTTATTCAACAGCTTTAGAACTTTTCTGCAATCTATAGCTGCAACTCCAATACATCTAACCATTAATGGTTCCGAAAAAACCATAAAGATATTTTGGTTAACAGATGGTGGAGTCCTGCTGTTTTTAGGTTCGGTAATTGGCGGATTACTGCAGGGAGCAAAGTTAAAAGAGCTATTAGAGGTTCTTGGAAAAACGTTTCTTCAATTAAAGAAAACATATATAACCGTAACTAGCCTTATTGTTCTGTCCACCATAATGGATTTATCTGGTATGATTGTAGTGTTGGGAACCGCCATCGCCACTGCAACGGGTGCCTTTTACCCTTTATTTGCGCCGGCAATTGGCTGTCTAGGTGCCTTTTTGACTGGTAGCGACACTTCTTCCAATATATTATTCGGTAAACTTCAAGCCCATGTTGCCAACCAAATTGGAGGTGAACCGAGTTGGTTCGCGGCCGCAAATACCGTTGGAGCCACCGGCGGAAAAATCATATCCCCTCAAAGTATTGCCATTGCAACTTCGGCATGTAATCAGCAGGGAAACGAAGGAGATATTATGAAAAAAGCACTACCTTATGCCATATTTTATATAATTGTCGCCGGTTTAATGGTGTATTTCTTTGGAAAATAAACATTTAAAGTACAAATGCTATGTTAGCTCCTTCTTATCAAAAGTTAAAAGACATTTTATCCGTCTCAATTGATTCCAAACGCATTTTGACCAATCCTCTGCAAACCCTTGCTTATGGAACCGATGCCAGTTTTTATAGACTAATTCCAAAAATCGTAATTCTAGCACACGATGAATCGGAAGTCATTGAAATTATAAAACAGGCCAAAATACTTGACATTGCTTTGACTTTTAGAGCTGCAGGAACCAGTTTGTCTGGCCAAGCCATAACTGATTCTGTTTTGGTGGTTGCCACACATGGTTGGAAAAACTATGAACTTTTGGACAACAATCAAAAAGTAAAACTCGAGCCTGGTATTATTGGGGCCAAAGCCAATAATTATCTGGCACCACATGGTTTGAAGATTGGGCCTGATCCGGCATCTATCGGAGCTTGCATGATTGGGGGAATAGTAGCCAATAATGCCAGCGGAATGTGTTGCGGAACTGCACAAAACTCCTATCAAACCATAGCGGATATTCGAATTGTATTGCATGACGGAACTATTTTGGACACCGCCGATGCGCAAAGCATTACAGCTTTCAAGAAAAATCAAACTGCTTTAATTCAAGAAATCGAAAGTCTTAGAGATGAAATTAAAGACAATGAAACGCTTTACAATCAAATCAAAAATAAATTCAAGATAAAAAATACGACTGGTTATAGTATCAATGCCTTGGTCGATTATCAGGAGCCAATTGATATCATAAAACATCTAATGGTGGGATCTGAAGGAACTTTGGCTTTTATTTCGAATGTAACTTTCAAAACAGTTATAGACGAAAAATACAAATCCTGTTCTTTGATTTTTTTCAACACGATTCAGGATGCCTGCAATGCCACTATTTTGTTGAAATCAAGTCCCGTTGCAGCAGTAGAATTATTGGACAGAGAATCGATTCGCTCAGTCGAGAATGATGATGATGCACCTGATTATTTCAAAAATTTACCCGAATCGGCTTGCGCTTTATTGGTTGAATGCCGAGACAATGATTTAGTTCTTTTAAAACAAAAACAAGAACAAATTCGATTACAAATTCAATCCATTCCAACTTATACAGAATATGAATTTACGAGTGATCCAAAACAATATTATTTTAACTGGAAAGCCCGAAAAGGTTTATTACCAACTGTTGGTGGACTTCGAAAAAACGGAACAACGGTAATAATTGAAGACGTTGCTTTCCCTTTACCACAACTGGCTGATGCTTGTTTAGAACTTAAGGATTTATTCAAAAAATACGAATACCACGATGCCGTTTTATTTGGTCACGCCTTGGAAGGAAATCTACATTTTGTTTTCTCCCAAGATTTTTCGAACCAAGCCGAAGTGGATCGTTACGAAAAACTAATGTCCGAATTGGCCATTTTGGTAGTTGACCGTTTTGGAGGTTCCTTAAAGGCCGAACACGGAACGGGTCGTAATATGGCTCCATTTGTGGAAAAAGAATGGGGACCAACAGCCTACGAAATCATGAAGCGCATCAAAAACATTTTTGATCCCAATAATAAAATTAACCCGGATGTATTAATCAATCCCGATCCCAAAGCGCATCTCAAAAATTTAAAACCACTTCCCGAATGCAATAACATTGTTGATAAATGTATGGAATGCGGTTTTTGTGAGCCACATTGTGTATCCGAAGGATTGACTTTATCTCCGCGCCAACGTATTGTGATTGCTAGGGAAATAAGCAGATTAGAAAGCACAAACGAAGATCCGAGCAGATTAGCTGACATTCGAAAAGACGTTACCTATCAGCTGGACGAAACCTGCGCCACCGACGGTCTTTGTGCCTTGGCATGTCCCGTTCATATCGATACGGGAAAATTTGTAAAAACTTGGCGTGCCAAAGAACTGGATTCAGGTAATAAAAAAGTGGCTGCATATATTGGCACACACATGGCAGGAACTACATCGATTTTGAGAACCGGATTAAAAATTGTTTCCTTTTTTCACGCTATTCTTGGAACCACCGTTATGACCGCACTGTCAAATGTGTCCCATTTTATCACTTTTGGGAAAGTCCCGAAATGGATTCCCGAAATGCCAAAAGGAGCTGATAAAATAAATACAAAAAATTAACCACAGATTCGCAGATTATTTTTTAATTTTTAGCCAAAGATTTGAAAAATTATAATTGAAAATCTGCGAATCTGCGGTCAAACCTTTAATGAAAAAGCAATGAATACAACCGCTGATTTAAAAGTCGTTTACTTTCCTTCCTGCATCAACAGAAGCATGGGAAAAAATCGTTTCCAAGACTCTGATGATCTTCAATTGACCGAATTGACACATCAGTTATTGGTTCGTGCCGGATTCACTATAATTTATCCAGAGTCCATAGATACTCATTGTTGCGGAATGCCTTTTTCAAGCAAAGGTTTTGCCGAAGCCAACCATGAACAATCCGTGGCATTGGAAAACGACCTTCTAAAAGCTTCAGAAAACGGAAAATATCCCGTTTTGTATGATATGAGCCCTTGTTTTTACCATTCGAAAGAAGAATTTACGAGAACCTTAAAAATCGTCGATCCCATCGAATTCATGTTAGATTATGTAATGCCGCAATTGGTTGTAAAAAACAAAAAAGATACTGTAGCGGTCTTCCCTGTTTGCTCCGTTAAAAAAATTGGAAAAACAGAACAATTGGTATCCTTATCTAAACTTTGTGCCGAGAAAGTTACCTTAATTGACAGCAATTGTTGCGGTTTTGCCGGAGATAGAGGTTTCCTTATTCCAGAATTGAATGAACACGGATTGCGCGAATTAAAAGCACAAATTCCTACCAACTGCAAAGAAGGTTATTCCACCAGCCGAACCTGCGAAATTGGTTTTGAAAAAATGAGCGGTATTGACTTTAAATCCATTTTTTATTTGATTGAGGAAGTGACTCGATAACATCTCACATTTGGTTTTTATATAAAAAATTAAGGGATTAAATTTCATTAATTGAGAATATTTAATTCCCTTAATTTCTTACTTTTTTTAAAATAATTAATGCCCTTTAACAGATTAATACCCATTCTGAAACAACAGCTAAATCGTTAATTATTAGCGAATAATAAACAGTTGATAACAAATCAAACAACATTTAAGGTATATCCATAAAATACTGTGTACTATTGTTTTTCAAACACCTTCCTTGCTCTTCAAAATCAAAAGCAACTTTTTTATTAAAATCTTGTTGCGAATAATATTTTTATATATTTGCTCATAATTGAAGCTATTAATAGCATTAAACTAAGAATATCCTTATTATAATCCCAAAAAAATAAAGGTTTAATAAATCAATGTCAACAACAAAAGACTTTAGCGAACAATTGTTGGTAAGTGAACTCAAAAATGGCAACGAAAAAGCTTTTCGTAAACTATATGATTTCTATTACCAAGACATCTATGGCTATAGCATCAGTCTTTTAAAATCCAAAGAACTTGCCGAGGAAAATGTACAAGATGTTTTTTTGAAGATTTGGTTGCATCGAGAAAATTTAAATCTGGAACAATCATTCAAATCTTATCTTTTTACCATTGCCAGAAATCAAGCTTTTAACCTTTTGAATAAAGCAGCAAATGATGTGCTGTTGAAAGAGGAAGTTTTTTACACCAGTGAGAAATCACATGTGGAGGGAGATTATTCCATTCGCGAAGCAGATTGCAAAAAACTAAAAAAGCAGGCCATAAAACAACTTCCGCCCAAACGAAAGCGCATTTTTAAAATGTCTAGAAAAGAGGGCAAAACATACGAAGAAATAAGTCAAGAACTAGGAATTTCGGTAAATACCGTCAAGAATCAAATGAGCAAAGCACTCGAATCCATGCGAGTCTTTTTTCAGGTTCATGATGGATTCACTTAAATTTAAACTCTATTTATACTACAATCACTCCTCGCGAGTGATTTTTTTTGCTTTTAATTCAAAATATTTTTTATTAGTAAAATATTAAAAATCAGCATGTTGATTTATTTATAATATTTTATTATGTTAAAATTAAAAAACTTACAACGTTTGAGTAGTAGTCAACTGCCTTTCAACTGTATTATATAAAGAGCAAACAAAAAACCTATTCACGATGAATGAAAATTCGGAAATAAAAAAATTACTTCATAAGTTTATTTTAAACCAATGCACCGCCGACGAAACGGATGAAGTGATTGACTATTGTAGAAAAAACAATCTCACCTCCGATTTCCCAACCGTTGAAGAGGTAAAAGCCTTGTTGGGTGAAACTCCAGAAATGGATAAAAATACTGCTGGCCAAATTTTCTCCAAAATTTTAGTTCAAGCCCAAGAGACTAAAGAAATGGAAGTAGAACCAAGAAAATTCCCTTTCAAGAAATACATGGCTATTGCTGCCTCTGTTGTTGTATTGTTATCAATTGGCCTTACTTATAAAAACAGTGTTGCTGTACCAAAAAACAATCCCATCATCAACAGTAATGAAATCACCTTACAATTAGAAAATGGAGAAATCCAAGTTATTTCGGAAGGCAAAAAAAGTCAGGTTACCGATGCTAACGGAAATGTTGTAGGAAACCAAAACGGAAACAAAATTGCTTATGATACAGAAGCATCAATTGAAAATCTGGTGTACAATACTTTGAAAATTCCGAATGGTAAAAGATTTGAATTAGAATTATCAGACGGAACTATTGTGCATTTAAATTCAGGAACCACTTTAAAATATCCAGTAAAATTCATTGCTGGTCAGAACAGACAAGTTTTTCTCGATGGAGAAGCCTTTTTTGATGTTGCAAAAGATAAAAAACATCCTTTTATCGTAAATGCCGATAAATTGAATGTTAGAGTTTTGGGAACACATTTTAATGTTTCCAGTTATCCAGAAGATGATTTAACAGATGTTGTGTTGGTAGAAGGTTCAGTAGGAATGTACTCTGCAAATGAAACTTTTAATGCCGATAAAAACACTATTCTTAAACCAGGCTACAAAGGAAGCTTCAATAAAAATAACAATCACATCAATACTAAAGAAGTTAATACCGATATGTATACCTCGTGGATGAATGGAGGATTAATGTTTCGTGATATGAGCTTTAATAATATCTGTAAAAAATTGGAAAGACGTTATGATGTCACCATTGAAATTAAAAACAACAAATTAGCCAATGAAAGATTCAATGCTAGTTTTGGAGACAAACCTATAGAAAAAGTATTGACTTACTTCAAAGATGTATATGGCTTCGATTATACCACCAAAAACAAAGTAATAACTATTAAATAACCCTTAAAAACCAATGAAAAATGAAAAGTTGAATATGATAAAATAAAAAAATCGGAAAGAGCTGCGAACAATTTCCGATTTATAAGCGATTGAACCTAACAGATTAAATACAATCAATTAACAAAATTATGAAAAAAAAACCAAAGAATGACGGAATGCAATTTTCGTTGTTCAAAATTGACCTGAAATTGAAACTAACAACACTACTGCTTTTAGTCGCTATTTTTAATTCCCGAGCCGATTCTTATGCCCAAAAGACAAAAGTGAGCTTGGAATTGAACAATACCACTGTGGAAAAGGTTATTGAAACCATTGAACAAAAAACAGACTTTAAATTTATTTACAAATTAGACGATATCGATTTAGATCGCGTGGTGTCTATTCACGTAAAAAATCAGAACATAACAGTCGTATTGGATTATCTTTTTAAAGGTATTCCAACAGAGATTATAGTTAGGGACACACAAATTATGCTCAAAAAACCCACTTTCGCCATAACCGAAAGTTTGCCTTTTCTACAGCAAACTGTAAAAGGAAAAGTGGTAGACGAGAATCGAATGCCATTGACTGGTGCTACCGTTACTGAGCAAAACACACAAAACAGTGTAGCGACGGGTTTCGACGGAAGCTTTCAAATTACGGTACAAAACAATTCAGCCATGCTGGTTATTTCTTTCATGGGCTATATTAAAAAAGTTGTTCCTGCCAACCAGGAAAACATTACTATACAGTTACAACCTGAAACAACATCTCTAAAAGAAGTAGTATTGGTAGGTTATAGTACTATGTCCAAAAGAGACGTAACAGGAGCAGTTTCATCAATTGCCCAAAAAGACATGAATCAAGGAACTATTGTAAACCCATTACAATTGATTTCGGGTAAAATGGTCGGGGTAAACATTAATCAAGTTGGAAGTGAGCCAGGATCTACACCCAATATTAGAATTCGAGGATTAACTTCATTAGTTGGAGGAAGTGATCCATTAGTAGTTGTTGATGGAGTTCAAGGAAATCTTGATTTATTAAACCAAATTCCACCAAGTGAAATTGCATCTATAGATATTTTGAAAGATGCATCGGCTTCTGCTGTTTATGGATCAAGAGGTGCTGCTGGGGTTGTACTTGTAACAACCAAAAAAAGCAAAGCTGGTAAAACATCAGTAGAATATACAGGAACAATGTCTGTAGATGAAATTCCAAATCCATTAGAGGTTCTTAATGCTGATCAATGGTGGCAACAGGCACAATTAATAGGCGTTCCTGCATCAGCAAATCATGGCGCAAGTACCGATTGGTTCAATATTTTGACACAAACTGGGTTTACTCAAACTCATGCTTTGGCCTTTGGTGGTGGAGCAGATAAATTTAATTATAGAGCTTCTATTACCGCAATTTTACAAGAAGGTGTAGTTATAAATTCAAAAAGCAATAAATATATCGGACGCATACAAGCTACTCAGTTGGCATTGGATGATAAATTAAAATTGACTTTTAACCTTAACAGTGGTATTATTGAAACAGATAATAGTATTGGAGAAATTGGGAGAGCAGCATTTAAGTCCAACTTAATTACAAACTCTTATTTTGTGAGCCCTACAAATCCTGTTTATAATGTTGATGGCACTTATTTTACTGACCCTAACGTATTCCATTACTTAAATCCATATGCTGCGGCAGAAACGGTTAATAATCATGATGAAAACAACAATTTATTTGGAAGTTTAAAAGCAGAACTAGAAATCATTGACGGTGTAACTGTAGCAGGTTTTGGAAGTTGGAGAAATACCAATACTACTCACGGCTACTATCTCCCAGCAGAATCAACAGATGCCGATGCTATTGATCAAAAAGGTATTGCCAATATCAGTAACAATAAGGTAAATGAAAAGCTTATGAACATGAGCGTTAATTATAAAAAAACATTAGGGAATCATAATCTGGATGTATTGGCTCTTTATGAGTGGCAAAATCAATCCTATCAAGGAAATTTTGCTCAAGCTCGTGGTTTTATAAATGATATTGCTACTTATAATGCATTGCAATTAGGAGATTTTTCTAATGCAAAACCAGGTGATATAACTTCTTATAAAAATGACAGAACCCTTATATCGTTTTTAACTCGCTTTAATTATAGTTATTTAGGCCGTTATTTACTTACTGGAAGTATTAGAAAAGATGGTTCATCTGTATTTGGAGACAATAATARATGGGGGAACTTTCCATCAGTGTCTTTAGGATGGGCAATTGATAAAGAATCTTTTATGGCTAATCAAACTCTCTTTTCTCAATTAAAATTACGTGGAGGATATGGAGAAACTGGTAACCAACAAGGATTATATCCGCAACAGTCCCTTTCATTAGTAGGGCAAGGAAATCCAAATCTTACTTATTTTGGAGGTTCACAAATCACTAATTACATTCAGGTTCAAAATGCTAATCCTGATTTGAAATGGGAAACCAAAAAACAAACCAATATTGGTATTGATTTTGCTCTTTTGGAGAATAGACTTAGAGGTTCTATTGATGCTTATACTGCAACCACAGAGAACCTTTTATTTAATTACACCGTGCCACAGCCTCCTTATCCATATGATAAAGTATATGCCAATGTAGGTAGTCTCTTGAACGAAGGAATAGAAGCTTCATTGAGCTATGATTTAATCAGTAACGAAAACACTACCCTTACTCTGGCAGGGAATGTTTCTTTTATGAGAAATGAAGTTTTAAATTTAAGCGGGTCTATCAATGGGGTACCATTGAATACAGATTTTGTTGAATGGGGTGCTCCAAATTCTTATTTGGTAAAAGGAAAACCAGTAGGTTCATTTTACACTTTGCATAGTATAGGAAAGGACAATGCTAATGCTGAGAAGGTGCTAGACCGAGATGGAAATGGCATTATCGATCAAGGATCAACAAGTCCTGACAGGGCATACAACGGTTCTGCAATGCCAACTTATACTTTTGCATTCAATCCTACCTTTAGATATAAAAACCTTGATATTTCAATGCTTTGGAGAGGTTCTGGAGGTAATAAAATCTATAATAGTTTGAACAAAAGTTTAAGTTATCAAGAAAGCATTGGTAAATCTAATGTTTTAACAAGCTCAATTCCTCTAGGAATGTTCACCACTCAATATGTATCTGATTTATGGCTTGAAAAAGGTGATTTTATACGATTAGACAATATAACTCTTGGCTATAATTTTAATTTCAAAAATGTTAAATACCTTGAATCACTTCGCCTTACTTTAAATGGTAATAACCTATTACTATTTACTGATTATACTGGTATGGATCCAGAAATCAATTTAAAAGGTAATGGTGGTGACAGAAGTTCCAACTTTGGTAATGATATAGGGATCTATCCTCGTACCAGAAGTTTTGGTCTAGGTTTAAGTGTTAAATTTAAATAGTAAAAGAAAATGAAAATCAAAAATATAGTATTGATAGGAAGTTTAAGTCTCTTATCATTTGCGAGCTGCACCGATTTAGATGAAAAAGTCTATGATAAATATCAAACGGAAACTTTTTATGGTTCTCCCGAAGGTGCAAATATAGCTCTAGCAGCCGTTTATGCACAAGTTGGAGGAAACTGGGATGGTGTTGGATATGCTGGTGCCGATAATGGCTGGTATGACCTAAATGCCATGTCGAGTGACGAACAAGTTATTCCTCATAGAAATACAGGAGACTGGCAATTGGATTTTGCGCAACAGTACAAACACGAATGGTTACCATCAAGCTTAATGGTAAATAATACATGGAAATGGCTTTACAAATCTGTATTTAGTGCCAACTTAGCCGTAGATCAATTAGAAAAAGCAAACGCCGATCCTTCAAAAATTGCAGAAGCCAAAGTATTAAGAGCTTTTTTCTATTATTTGTTGATGGACGATTATGGCAATGTGCCTTTTTATACCTCAAATGACATTACCGTAGATAAAATTCCTCAAGCCGATCGCAAAGTTGTTTATGATTTTATTGTTAAAGAATTAAACGATAATGTAGAATTACTTTCGGGTACTAAAGGTGGAGAATACTATGGACGTTTCAACAAATGGGCTGGTTATATGTTATTGGCTAAAGTGTATTTGAATGCAGGAGTTTATACAGGAACTCCAAAATGGAATGAATGTCTTGCTGTTTGCAACAAATTAAATGAAGGTGGATTCTCTCTTCACTCAGGAAGTGCAAATGCATCAAGCCCATTAGGGAATAAATATTTTGAATTGTTTGGAGACGTACTTCCAGAAGATGAAACTATATTATCTATTTACACTACTGTTGACGTTGTTTCTCGTAATATTTTTACGGTTCGTAGTATGGCCGGAGCCAATGCTTATGCCTTGTTTGGGTACAATGGCTGGAATGGAACTGTTATTCCAAAAGAGTATTACTTAAAATATGCCGATTCAGATATTCGTAAAAAACAATTCTTAATTGGTGAACAGCCTGGAGGCGTTAATTACACTCTTGAAATAGGTTCATTAGACAATCCTGGAGCACCAGCGCAAGCAGGAGTACGTAATACTAAATTTTATCCTGCAGGAATAACTACTGGAGGAGGAGCTTCTAATGATTTTCCAATTTTTAGATATGCCGATGTCTTGTTAATGACCGCTGAATGTCATGTTAGGCTAGGAAATGCAACGGCAGCAAAACCATTTATCGATGCTGTAAGACAACGAGCTGGTCTTAATGCACTAGATGCTAATCCTACTCTTACTGATATTTATAACGAAAGAGGATTCGAATTGAACTGGGAAGGACATAGAAGACAAGACATGATTCGTTTTGATACCTTTTTATTGCCAAATGAATTTAGAGGTGCTTCACAGCCATTTAGAAAATTGTTCCCAATTCCTACTGCTGCGCTTAATGCAAATCCAGGTTTAAAACAAAATCCAGGTTACTAAAAAAGAACTCATATGAAAACATATATATATAAGTTACTCGTACTTTGCGCTGTAGCGCTGCTTGCTGCATCTTGTGAAGAAACAGCCGAATTAACCACGTTACAAGAGGTTAGCTTTACATCGACAGTAGAAGCTTCAACAAAAACTATCGTTATCTCAGATGACAATTCATCTGAACCTGTAGTTGCCCTTTCTTGGCCAGCTGTGGCTTATCCTATACAAGCTCCGGTTACTTATGCTTTGCAATTTGACATACCAGCAGACATTACTGGAGAAAAAGCCTGGGGTAAAGCTACTCGTGTTATAATTGGTGAAGATGTATTGAGTAAATCTTTATTGGGCGTAGAGCTTAATAAAATAGCAATACTACTTGGTTTACCAATAGACGCAGCTGGAAAAATTGCTGTTCGTGTAGAATCCTATTTGGATCACTCAGCATATTCTGAACCAATAATTTTGACTGTTACTCCTTATGAAGCTAAACCTACAGGACAAATAATTATGCCTGGAAGTTACCAAGGCTGGAATGTAGATAATGCGGCATCCTTTGATCCAATATCAGTAGGTATATATCAAGGTTATGTGTCTATTCCTGTTGGGGCTGGTTTAGGTTTCAAATTAAACCAAGAAAGAAACTGGGCTCAATTTTATGGTGCAGGAGCTTCTAATCAAGATTTAAAAAACATGAGTGATACCGATTTTCAAATGCCAGGCGCAGGTTCTTATCAAATGACTGTAAACCTTAAAACCCTAAAATGGAATTCTATTCCTTATTCTTGGGGTGTTGTTGGTGATGCTACACCAGGAAGTTGGAACACGAGTACTCCTATGGCTTATGACCATGTCAATAAAAAATGGAAAGTGACTTTAGACTTAATCCCTGGAAATGTAAAATTCAGACTTAATGACGCTTGGACAATTAACTACGGAGCCAAAAACAATGATGAAGGTATCATGTATTTAGACAATTCAGGAGCGCATTATGTGGGGGAAGCAGGAACTTATGAAATCACTTTTACCATAAATGATGTCAACCCAGCCGTAAATGGTTATCCTGCAACTGCAACTTACACGGTTACTAAAATCTAACAAAAAATAATCTATATTAAATGAAATGGTTTGGTTAGTTAAAATGCATTCCTCTTCCCTAAAAAGAGGAGGGGTGCATCCATTACAAAACAAATAACGATTATTATTAAAAAATTAAACAAATGAAATTATATATCAACATAGTTTTTGCACTTATCTTTTCTTCAGTATTAGCATCCTGCGATTCTTCAGATGATGAGTCAACACCTGCACCAACATATCCACAATATGGAACAGCATTTGAAAAAATGCCAGCCAAAGAAGATGCCATAATCTATCAAGTAAACATTCGCGCTTTTAGTCAGGCAGGTAACCTAAAAGGAGTTCAGGAAAAACTGGCTCATATTCAGGAACTAGGTGCTAATGTTATTTATTTAATGCCTGTTTATCCCATTGGAGTTCTCAAAGGCATAGGCTCTCCGTATGCTGTTAAGGATTACAAAGCAGTAAATACCGAATTTGGAACATTGGAAGATTTACGTACTTTGGTAGATGAAGCTCATAAAAAAAATATGGGAGTAATACTAGACTGGGTTGCAAACCATACTGCTTGGGATAATGCCTGGATTACCGCTCACCCAGATTGGTATCAAAAAGACAGCGAAGGCAAAATTGTTTCACCTCCAGGATATAGTGATGTAGCCCAATTGAATTTCAACAATGTTGAAATGGAAAAGGAAATGATTGACGCTATGTCATATTGGGTTTACTCTGCAAACATTGATGGTTTCCGTTGTGATTATGCTGATAATGTTCCCCAAAGCTTTTGGACAGAAGCCAATGCCTCTTTACGAAAAATTAAAAATCAAAATTTCCTAATGCTTGCAGAAGGAACAAAAGTTACCAATTTTGTGGCTGGTTTTGATTATACTTTTGGCTTTGCTTATTTTGATGCTTTGAAAAAAGTGTTTAGCGAAGGAAAACCGGCAACCTCTTTGCAAGATGCAAATGCCGCTGAATATGCTACAAATTATGACAATTCACAACGCATTGTAAGATACACTTCAAACCATGATGTTAACTGGTCCGATGGCACGCCGCTAACATTATTTGGAGGCAAACAAGGCTCTATCGCTACTTTTGTAGTTGCTGCATATATGAAATCAATACCTATGATTTATAACGCTCAGGAAATTGGATATGCCCAAAAAATCGATTATTTTCATAATGTTCCTATCGATTGGAGTACTGCCGATGCAAGCATGCTTGCTGAATACAAAAAAATAATCACTTTTAGAAATTCCAGCAATGCCATAAAAAGAGGAACTTATAAAGGATATAGCAATGATGCAATAAGTGTATTCTCTATGGAAACTGATTCTGAAAAAGTGTTAGTACTCTCTAACTTGACCAGTTCTGCCGCTAAATATATTGTTCCTGCCCCACTTTCAAAAATAGCTTGGAAAGATGCTTTTGGAGGTGCTCCAGTAACCATTGCGTCTGAAATCACTTTACAGCCATATCAATACATGGTTCTAAAAAATTAATTTATAAACTGGTAGGATTGCAAATGGTCTTATCAAGTCTTGTTGCTTATATTTGCAACAGAACCTGATGTAGGTAAATATTTATTAAGACGATTTGCAATCTTCAACATATTGTAAAGCCACAAAGACTGCTAAGATTTAATTCATATATCTTTTTGTTTAAATTGATTGTATGGTTGTTTAAATTTTTAATACTTCGAAACTATTTGTCTTTGTGCGCCTTTACAATTCTCTTTTTATTTCAAAAACCAAAAAAATGATTTATAGCCTAAAAAAAATACATCTCCATGTATTCTTATTGATTTGTCTTGCCCCATTTTTAATGCAGGCGCAGGAAATAAATTCACCTAATAAGAATCTTATCTTCAAATTTGAGCTTACCGCAAATGGAGTACCTTCATACCAATTGTCTTACAAAGGAAAATCAGTAATCAATCCCAGCTCTTTGGGACTCGAGATCAAAGATGCCCCTTCGTTTATGGACGGTTTTTCGATTACAAATTCGGAACAAAAATCGGTGGATGATTCCTGGAATCCAGTTATGGGTGAGGAAAAAACCATTCGTAACAATTACAACGAATTGGTGGTTACTTTGGCTCAGGCCAAAAACAACAATCGCTACATCCGTATTCGCTTTCGTCTGTTCAATGACGGATTAGGATTTCGATATGAATTCCCAAAACAGGACAATTTGAAATATTTTATAATCAAAGAGGAACACACCGAATTTCAATTGGCCGGCAACCACAAAATTTTCTGGATTCCGGGAGATTATGACACCAATGAATATGCCTATACCACTTCTAAAATCTCGGAGATTCCTTCGCTGATGAAAAAAGCCACTGCGCTTATCAGTGCGCAACAGCCTATTCAAGGGCTAGCCGTGCAAACCCCATCGATGATGAAATCCGATGATGGATTGTACATCAACATCCACGAGGCAGCTTTGATTAATTATCCGGCGATGTCCCTGAATGTGGATGCAACTACTTTCAAAATGAGCAGTCATCTCACTCCGGATGCCATGGGCAACAAAGGCTACATGCAAACCGATACCCAAACGCCTTGGAGAACGATTGTCGTAAGCGATAAAGCCACCGAAATACTGGCTTCCAAATTAATCCTAAACCTCAACGAACCGACAAGCTACAAAGATGTTTCCTGGATAAAACCAACGAAATACATTGGAATTTGGTGGGAATATTTCGTGGCTGGAAAAAGCACTTGGGCCTATGGAGTTGAGAACAACGTAAAATTAAACCAAGATTTCACAAAGCTTACGCCTAATGGAAAACACGGAGCAACCACAGAGCATGCCAAAGAGTATATTGATTTCGCTTCCGCAAATGGTTTTGACGCTATCCTTATCGAAGGCTGGAACATTGGTTGGGAAGACTGGATTGGTAATTGGAAAGAGGAAGTTTTTGATTTCACAACGGCTTATCCAGATTTTGACGTCAAAGTCGTTCATGAGTACGCTGCCGCAAAAGGGGTAAAAATTATCATGCATCACGAAACCTCAGGATCTGCAACCAACTACGAACGCCGATTGGATCGTGCTTTTCAGTTTATGAACGACAACGGTTACGATGCCGTAAAAACTGGTTACGTAGGACAGATTATTCCGCGTGGCGAGCATCATGATGGACAATGGATGGTCAACCACTACATACACGTTGCCGAACGTGCAGCCGATTATAAAATTATGATTGACAGTCACGAAGCGGTGCGTCCTACCGGTTTAAATCGTACTTATCCTAACTGGGTAGCACAGGAATCTGCAAGAGGAACCGAGTTTGAAGCTATGGGAGGGCTAAATCCTGAGCATACTACTATTTTACCTTTTACCCGTTTGATGGGTGGACCAATGGATTTTACCCCAGGTATTTTCCAAACTGATCTTACCTATTACAAAACAGGAGGTAACCAACGCGTGAATACCACTTTGGTCAAACAATTAGCGTATTATGTGACTATGTACAGCCCACTGCAAATGGCTGCTGACATTCCGGATAACTACAATCGTTTCCCAGATGCTTTTCAGTTCATCAAAGATGTGGCAGTAGATTGGGATAACAGTTATATCCTAGAAGCCGAGCCGGGTGACTACATTACCATTGCCCGTAAAGCTAAAGGAAAAGCGGCTTGGTTCGTGGGTGGAATCACCGACGAAAATGCAAGAACAGCCACCATCGCTTTTGATTATCTGCCTACTGGCAAAAATTACATCGCCACCATTTATGCCGATGCCAAAGACGCCAGCTGGAACCAAAAACCGCAAAGTTACACCGTTACCAAAGTCATCGTGACTCCAAAAACAGTTCTGAAACAATACATCGCTCCTGGAGGTGGAGTTGCAATCAGTATCAAGGAAGCAACAGATACCGATATGAAAGGATTGAAGAAAATGTAAAAATTGCAACAAATGAATCTGTAACTTGAATCTCCGGTAATACGACTGCTGCAAGCGTAAATGCTTTGGATTGAGTTACAGTCGTTGCAACAAGAAACAAAAAAAGAAGCTTTTGAAGCTTCTTTTTTTGTTTTTCATACGATACTCTAATTACAAATTCATTCCTCCCGAAACTTCTATGCGTTGTCCATTTACCCATTTGGCATCATCAGTACACAAAAAGGCCACTACACTTCCAATATCATCTGGTAAACCTACTCTTCCTAATGCGGTTATCGAAGCAATCTGCTGGTTTAACTGTTCGTTATCACGAACTACTCCACCGCCAAAATCGGTTTCAATGGCGCCTGGCGCAACAATATTCACTCTGATTTTTCTAGCTCCCAATTCTTTTGCTTGGTATTTGGTCAAAGTTTCCATAGCTCCTTTCATACTTGCATAGGCAGCATATCCAGGAAATGAAAAACGGGTCAATCCTGATGAAATATTTACAATTCCGCCACCGTCATTCATAATATCCAATGCTTTTTGAGTTAGAAAAAAAGGCCCTTTGAATTGAATATTAACCAAATCATCAAATTGGGTTGTGGTTGTTGTCGAAAAACTTTCATGAAGACCAACACCAGCATTGTTGATCAAAAAGTCGATTTTATCAGTTCCGAATGTGTCTTTCAAAGCAGTTTCAACCTTTTGAAAAAACAAATCAAAACCACTTACCTCAGCAACATTCAATTGAATGGCTACTGCTTTTTGTCCCAATTTTTCGATTTCATCTACAACACTGTCAGCTTCTTCTTTTTTGCTGTTGTAAGTTAGTACTAGGTCAAGACCTTTTTTGGCAAGATTCAAAGCCATATCTTTTCCTAATCCGCGGCTTCCTCCTGTAACTAATGCTATTTTATTGTTTCTAATTTCCATCTTTAATTTTGTTTTAATTTGATAAGACAAAATTAGTTCAGATGTATAGCTCTCCTATTGCAAATATCAATCGAGAGTTTGCAAAATTCAAATCAGATTACTTAAACCCTAAAAGATAATGGCGTCAGTGTGGTTTGTTTTTTGAAAAAATTTGAAAAATGTGCCAGTTCCTCAAAACCTAGTGAATAGGCAATTTCCGAAATATTCCAGTCGGTTTCTTTCAATAGAATTTTGGCCTCATGAATCAATCGGTCACTGATTAACTCTGTGGTTGTTTTCCCTGTATTCTCTTTTAAAACTTTATTAAGATGATTGACGTGAATGGCCAAACGGGCCGCAAAATCTTTGGCTGATTTTAATTCCAAACGTTGTCGAGGGGATTCAATAGGAAATTGTCTTTCGAGTAATTCTGCAAATAAGGAAGAAACCCTGGCTGCTGAATTATGCTTAGAATACAAAGCAGTCACAGGCTGCAGCTTTTGTCCAAAATGAATCAGCTCCGCCACATAGTTTCGAATCAAATCATATTTATACACATAATCCGAATTGATTTCTTGATGTATCTTTTTGAAAATCAAATCAACTGCAATGGCATCATCTTCTGTCAACTGAAAAACGGGATAGCCATCTGTTTGAAAAATAGGCAATTTATCCAAGTCGATTCCGCTTTTGTCTTTGGTCAAAAACTCAGTCGTGAAAACACAAAAATGTCCCGACTGCTGTGTTGTATCTAATGGAACATAATTGTAAGGGATTTTTGGTGTGGCAAATAAGAGAGCACTCTCTTCAATCTCAATTATGCGGTCTGCATACTCCACTCTATTTTTTCCCCGAATCAAACTTATTTTATAATAGGCTCTTCGGTCATAAGGCATAAAAGACTTTTCCTTTAACCTTTCATAAAGCTCCTTGATATTGAAAACATTAAAATGCCCAATTTCTTTTTGAATACCATCGGGTAATAATGAATTCGGTTCCATACCAGAGTCTCCAGTAATTTCCTGATAGAACTCTTCTATTGATTTTGATTTCATTGGATATGAATTTGTAAAAATCAAATATACGGATTTAAAAAAACGATTACACTATCTTTTAAATTCCAAAGATTGATCAAAAAAAAAACAGATTTTACAAATTTTGGAAATTAATGCAAGTCCTACCTAAAATGATAATTTAGCTAAAATTTCATTTTAAATGTTCACTTTCGTTTTCTAGCATTTTTTGAATATTAAAATACACTCCGTCTATCTTGTACTTTCCTTTTTCAAAAGCTAAATAATCACAATTTCCCTCTAGACTTTGGGAAATAGATTCCAATCGAAACATATTCAAAAAAACATATTCGTGGCTAACCGATATAACGTGCATTCCTGTTTCACATTTCTCTCCATTCCCGGATGACAATATCGCTTCCAAAATGTTTTGAAATCGATTTGACATTTTTTTGGCGGCAACATTATCTCCTTTTAAATGATAAATATATCCTAGGTAATTCATCTGTCTCAAATCAAACGGAAATAAGCTAATAGAATGCTCTGATAATTTTATTATTTCGTCATAATCCTTTTCGTATATCGAATCACTGGTGAAATATTTGCTTAATTTTTCTTCATCTGGCGACCTATAATAGGCATCGTATTTTGGGTTAAAAACATATCCGAAATATAAATGCCTATAATCCTCATTAGTCAATAATGTATCATTGGAAATCATTCTTTCCAATAATTTTGGATAATAATAATTCGATTTTTTATCCTGAATATTCTTTTTGATTAATTCGTAATCCGGAGCCTTAAAACTTATTCCTTGTGCATAAGTCTTACTGAACGTAACTATTAAAATTGCAGTTATTATGATTATTTTTTTCATGATGCTTTGAGAATTTTCAATACAACTAAGTTAATATATTTAAATCCAACCCAATGGATTGTTTAAAACAAAACTGCTCAAGGTGATATCCAATTTATAGATTAATTCGATTTATAGACAACTCAAAAATTGTTTTTGCAACCTTCTTTTTAAATCGTAGAAAATAATATCATCTTATTAAAACCCTACCAGTTTATTCTTATTTATGCTAAAATACAATCTAAATGCACAACCTTAATCTTTATTTTTTTATTTTAAATCAATCCTTTTTTTAACAAAGTCGGTTTCCATTAATTTATGATTCCATCATAATAAACTACCCAATCTACTATTATATAATTAAAAAAGTGTAATAAATACATTATTCTTTACAAAATATCATAACCTAATTCACAAAAATTGATGACCTCTTGTTAACTCTTTAAGTACAACAGGAAAGATACATTCTAAAATTACAGAAATCAAAAATTCTCTTTACTGGTAGGGTCGAAATTGAAATGCAAAAGACGTGAAAAAACAATGTTCTGATACTCCTTTGCCATTACAATATGCAATCATAAATTATGGAAAAGTCTATTTTAAACACAAAACTAATCAAACTATTTTTTCCCGCATTTCAATAATTTTCAAAATTAAGAACGTTGAAAAACAGTTCAAAATTCGGGACCGTTATGAAACAATAACCAAACGCTTACCAATCACAAATGATACTATATTAACTCAAACTTTGCAAGAATTATTCATTTTCTTCTGTATTGCTTTTACGCCAAACAAACTGGTAGGTACTAGTATGCGGCTATTTTAAAACTTCTCTATTTTTGAAACCGATCTTTATATAAAAAAGAAGCTAAGTCAAAGAATATTGTCAAAAAATAGAATACATTATTGATGAAAATTCAATTTAACGTTAAAAAAATTATTTATATATAAAAATAAAAAAGAAACAAAACAACCATATTTATCATCAAACACTACCAATTAAGTCGATTTTTTAGAGTTTGTTTATCCTCTATTTATTTTATAAAATGACATTAATATCATTTTTAAGGCAAATAAAAAAAATCAAAATAGTATCAATAATCAATTTATATTTTATAAAAAAGGAGGTGAAAAAAATATAACAATTAGCAAATGGAGATAAAATATCTTCCAATTTTTCAAACTATAATCTTAAACTATCTCATATGAAACAATCAATACCACTATATAGGAGTGCCATTTATATCGCTCTTTTTTTATGCATTGGATTGCCTAATGCCATTCATGCACAGGATAACAATCAAAACAAAAGTGCTACAAATACTATTACTATTAAAGGAAAAATAACCGATACAAAAGGTAACACGCTACCAAATGTAAATGTTATTGTAAAAGGAACTAAAATCAATACAAATTCTGATTTTGATGGTTCATATAGCCTGACAATTCCTTCAACGGTAGTAGCTCCAAGTATAACATTTTCATACATTGGATTTACAGAACAAACGGAACTTGTAGGAGATCAAACCCAAATTAATATCTCCCTACATGACGAAACCAATAAATTGGACGAAGTAATTGTTGTGGGTTACGGAAAAATGAAAAAGAGTGATGTTACTGGAGCCATTTCATCAGTAAAAAAAGAAAGTATAGAGCGTAGAACTACCGCTAGTGCTGCAGAGGCGCTACAAGGATTAGTTTCTGGTGTAAGCGTTCAAAAAACAGGTGGACTAGCAGGTGGCGGCGTAAGTGTAAAAATAAGAGGGGTAAATACCTTTGGAAACACGGAGCCTTTATATATTATTGATGGCTTTCAAGGATCAATTAATACTGTAAGCCCAAACGATATTGAATCAATGGAGGTTCTTAAAGATGGAGCTGCGGCAGCTATTTACGGATCACTTGCCGCAAATGGAGTTATTTTGGTAACCACAAAAAATGGACAAAAAGATGGTGTAAAAGTTGATTTTACAGCTTATTTAAATAGTTCTTCTACTGCCAATCAACTTGAAATGCTTGATGCAAAAGGATACCAAACGGTGACCAAAAACATTTATGATAATTACAATCAATATTCAAGTCAACCGGTAGCTTTACCAGCTTACATCACTACTCCGGCAACGGCCAATACCAATTGGCAAGACGAAGTTTTCCGCACTGGACTGGCACAAAACTACGGTTTAGGAATACAAGGTAAAGACGGAAACGTAAAATATGCGCTATATGGTAACCTTGTCAAAGAAGAAGGAATTGTAATTGGTAATGATTTTGAAAGACAAAACGCAAGTGCAAGGCTTAGTTTCAAAAAATCAATTTTTGATATCGACGCCAAAATGGCTTATATAGGAACACAAAGTGAGCTTCCAACATTCCAATTGAAAGAGGTGTATTCCATTTCGCCATTAGTTCCTGTATATGATGCCAATGAAACTTACGGATATGGATTAACAAATAAAAACGGCTTACCTTCATACACTAACCCTGTAGCCGAGCAAAATTTCAATTCAAAAATAGATAAAGGACAAGATTTTACCGTGAATTTTGGAGTAACCGCCAACATCGCCTCTTGGATAAAATATAAAGTTGCTTATTCGTATCGCGTAACAAATAACCAATTAACGGCACATAATCCACCTTATATTGCCAATAATAAAGAGCCACATTTATATACAGTACAAAGTAATACAAATACACATTGGGATAACCAAATCTTAGACAACATACTTACCCTTGATAAAACTTTTGGAGATCATACTTTCAATTTAATGTTGGGTAATACCTTAAACGAAATGTCTTCAGAATGGACAGGGGTAGAAGTAGAAGGAAAGACTACTAACTATACGGTAGAAAATGGGCAAATTGTAACTTCAGAACAAGCTGCTGGATTCTTGGATCCAAGCTTTGAAACTATTGGCGCCGGAAAAGGGGGTACTTATAATGCCGATGGTTCAAAATTCCAATACAATAGATTATCCTATTTTGGTCGTTTAAATTATTCCTATAAAGACCGTTACCTTCTTCAAATGAGTTTGAGACATGATGGCTCTTCAAAATTTGGAGAGAACAGTCGTTACGGTACATTTCCATCAATTGCTTTGGGATGGAAAATTGAAAAAGAAGAATTCTATCCTGAAAATTTCTTCATGTCTAATTTAAAATTACGTGCGAGTTGGGGACAATTGGGTAGCGAATCAGCATTAGGTTATTATTCTTCCAGTGCATTAATCACTACCGGAAATAATTTAAAATATGGTTATGTACAAGGAAATGGGAACAATCCTTGGCCAGGAAGTATTGCAACTACATTAGAAAATAAAGATCTACAATGGGAAACAACAGACTCTAAAAATATTGGAATTGATTATACAGTTCGAGGAGGCAAACTAAGCGGATCTATGAACTATTACTACAATACAACTCAAGACTTGTTGATTACTAAAAAAATTGCTCCTTCGGCTGGAATCAATGATCCAATTCTTAACGTAGGTGAAATCAGTAATAGAGGATTTGAGTTTGAAATTAATTACCGTAATAAAGTAAATGAATTCAACTATAATGTAGGATTCAATCTAACTACCCTTGAAAATAAAGTCGTGTCACTCGCCAATGAAGGTCAAGTAATTTATGGAGAAGGTTTAAAATTTGGAGCTGAACATTTTCCAACTCAAGCTCACGTAGGAAAACCAATTAGTGCGTTTTATTTATATCAAACCGATGGTATTTTCCAATCTATGGATGAAGTAAACGCCTATAGTCAAAATGGAAATTTAATTCAACCAGACGCAAAACCTGGAGATATTCGTTTCAAGGATATAAATGGTAACGGAACTATTGATGAAGAGGATAAAGTGTATTCTGGAACCGGACTGCCTAAACTGGAAGCCAATCTTATTTTGGGAGCCAATTATATGGGATTTGATTTTTCAGCTTTAATAGGAAGTGCTTGGGGAAACAAACTATATAATGGAAACAGATACTTTTATGAATCTATGAATAATGGCACAAACATGCTAGCTACTACTCTTAATGCATGGACTCCTGAGAATCATAGTAACATCCCACGCGCCGTTTTATCAGATCCAAACGGAAACAGTCGTGAATCAACACGTTTTCTTGAAAGCGGTGATTTTATACGTCTTCGTCAATTACAATTTGGGTATACCATCCCTGAGAAATTCTTAGCAGGAGCAAAAATTGACAAATTGAGATTCTACGTAGGTGCCGAAAATTTATTTACAATCACTAACTATGAAGGTATTGATCCTGAGTTTTCAAGATCATCAGTTCTTAATACTGGTGTAGATCGTTTTGTATTTCCTTTTACTAGATCATTCGTATCGGGTGTCCAATTTAATTTTTAATAAAATCTTTAAAAGCACAATTATGAAAAAGACATTTTATATATTTTCAATCGTAAGTTTATTCACTTTAGTTGGATGCAGTGATTTTTTAGATCAACAATCACCAGATGAACTTACTTCTCAAAATTTTTGGAGAAACAAATCTGATGCCGAAGCAGGCCTAGCGGCAACTTACGCCCAGCTGGAAGGCTCAACTGATGAATGGGCATTTTCGGAAGTAAAATGGTCCGTCGAAGCATACCGCGAAGACATTTGCCTATTGGGAAGTGATGCTCAAAATTATCAAAACTGGGTAGAACTATACGCTTTTAATTACACCAATGGGAACAGTCAATTTACTAGCTATTGGAATAACAATTATAGAGGAATAAGCAATGCCAATCAAGTTATCGATAAATTGAAACAAGTACCTTCATCAACTATAAGCGAAAGCGACAGAACCAAGATAGATGCTGAAGCCCGTTTTCTCCGTGCTTATTACCACATGAAATTATTGCTGAATTGGGATCAAATTATTATTCGAAAAAAATACATCACAGATCAATCCGAACTAAATGCTCCTTTATCGACTCGTGTTGAAGCTTGGGATTTCATCACCAGTGAGCTAAAAGCTGTCGCAGCTATACTCCCAGCAGTACAGCCGAGTGATAATACAGGTCGTGCTACCAGTGGAGCGGCGAATAGTTATCTTGGTTTTGCTTATTTAACACGTGCCTACGAAGAAACCGCTCAAAAACAAGCATACCTCAACGAATCTATTACTGCCTTAAATAAGGTTCAAGGATATTCCCTTGTGAAGAATTACGGCAGTATGTTTGATGGAAGCAATGAGAATTCACCAGAATCCATTTTTGAATTACAATTTTCTGAAAATACAGCAAATGGAGCTTCCTATCGTACGGCTATTCATTACTGGATGGCAGCAAGTGAACTGGGTGGATGGGATGAAATCCTACCAAGTCCAATGTTGATGGACGAGTATAAAAAAGAGGGAAAAATAGCTACTACTGGCGGCTACGATTCTCGTTTGTACAGTACCATATTCTTTAAGGATCCTTATTTTAATGATCCTGCCAATCCTCTTTTGTTTGGAAAAACATACGATGAACGTTTTGGTGATACCGACAAACCTGTATTCCGTAAATTCATTCCAACTACTCAGGAAAAAATGGATCAAGAATTCATTGGCCTAAATATTCCTCTTATGAGATATTCTAATGTATTATTAATGCAAGCAGAAGCTCTAAATGAATCGGGGCAAACAGCCGCAGCGATACCTTTAATCAATCAGGTACGTGCTAGAGCCGATATGCCAGGAATGACAGGAACCACTTATGATCAGGTGAAAGTTCAAATTGAGCACGAAAGAATTATTGAGTTCCCTCAAGAAAACTTCCGCTTCTATGATTTACGCCGTTGGGGAAAAACAAAAGCAGCCCTTGATGCTATTGGACGCAATGGTTTTGATCCTGCAAAAAACAATTTTTATCCAGTTCCTTTAACCGAACTTCAATCCAATCCATTGGCTAATTAATTATACAATAACATTTTATAATACGAAAAAGACCTTTAGAAAATTTCTAGAGGTCTTTTTTATTTTATAAAATACAATACGCTATAGCAAATGAATATTGAATCGAAAATCCTTTACTCCCCTCCCAACAATTCCATCAATTCCAAAGCTCTTCTGGTTGATTTTACATTATCAAAAGTCAACAAAAGACGCAAGCCATTTGGGGTTTGTTTTTCTTTCATCACGCAAATACTACTGTGGGTTTGCACAAACTGAATCACTTTATGGAAACGTTTCGAATGATAGAAATCGGATTGTTGATCGGAGACAAAATAACCAATCATTTTGCCTTTTTTCATCACCAATTTTTCTATACCCACTCTTGTGGCAATCCATTTGATGCGGATGCTGTTCATTAAAGCAAGGGCCCTTGGAGGCATTGGGCCAAAACGGTCGATCAATTTGTTTTGGAAAACAACTAGTTCTTCTTCGTTTTTCACATCGGCCAACTCGTTGTACAAACTCAAACGCTCCGTGACATTATTGATATATTCATCTGAAAACAACAACTCAAAATCAGTGTCGATTTGCAGGTCTTTTACATATTCCTTGGTTTCGATATTGTTTTCTTCAGGGTATAAATCCTTGAATTCATTTTCCTTCAATTCCTCGATGGCTTCGTTCATGATCTTTTGGTAGGTATCAAAACCAATATCGTTGATAAAACCGCTTTGTTCTCCTCCCAATAAATCTCCTGCACCACGAATTTCAAGATCTTTCATCGCAATATTCAAACCGCTTCCCAATTCGCTAAATTGTTCCAAAGCCTGAATTCGTTTCCTGGCATCTTCAGTCATATGAGAATACGGCGGACAGATGAAATAACAAAACGCTTTCTTGTTGCTACGTCCAACTCGCCCACGCATTTGATGCAAATCAGACAAACCAAAATTATTCGCATTATTGATAAAAATGGTATTCGCATTTGGAACGTCCAATCCACTTTCGATAATAGTGGTCGCCACCAAGACATCAAATTCACCGTTCATAAAGGCTAGCATTAATTCTTCTAGTTTTGCACCTTCCATTTGCCCGTGACCAATTCCCACTCTGGCATTGGGCACTAAACGCTGAATCATTCCTGCAAATTCCTTGATATTTTCGATTCTGTTATTGATAAAGAAAACCTGGCCGTTGCGTTGAATTTCATACGAAATCGCATCCCGAATCAGCTCTTCATTAAACCCAACCACATTCGTTTCTATAGGATATCTGTTTGGCGGAGGTGTTGTAATTACCGATAAATCTCTCGCTGCCATCAACGAAAACTGCAAAGTTCTCGGGATTGGAGTTGCCGTCAAAGTCAAGGTATCAACATTGGCCGCTATGGTTTTAAGTTTGTCTTTTACGTTAACGCCAAACTTCTGTTCCTCATCGACAATCAACAATCCGAGGTTTTTGAAAACCACATTTTTGTTGACCAATTGATGTGTTCCAATGACAATATCGAGTTTGCCTTCGGCTAATTGTTTTAGGGTTTCGGCTTTTTGTTTAGCGGTTCTAAAGCGGTTCAAATAACCAATAGAAACCGGCATATCTTTCAATCTTTCGGTAAAAGTGCGGTAATGTTGGTACGCCAAAATAGTAGTTGGAACCAAAATCGCCACTTGTTTTGAATTGTCCACAGCCTTGAAAGCCGCACGAATCGCAACCTCGGTTTTACCAAATCCTACATCTCCGCAAACCAAGCGATCCATCGGGCGCTCGCTTTCCATATCGGCTTTAACTTCCTGGGTCGATTTGATTTGGTCGGGCGTATCCTCATAGATAAACGAACTTTCCAACTCGTTTTGCAAGTAACTGTCGGGAGCAAACTGGAATCCTTTTTCCAATCTCCGTTTGGCATACAGCTGAATCAAATTGAATGCAATATGTTTGACCCTCGCTTTAGTTTTTTGTTTTAAAGTCTTCCACGCACTAGACCCTAATTTATAAATTTTGGGCGGCGTTCCGTCTTTTCCATTGTATTTTGAAATTTTGTGCAGCGAGTGAATGCTCACATACACGATGTCATTATCGGCATAAACGAGCTTGATGGCTTCCTGAGTTTTGCCTTCGACCTGTATTTTTTGCAGCCCGCCAAACTTCCCGATACCGTGATCAATATGCGTTACATAATCCCCAACGGACAAAGTCGTAAGTTCTTTTAAGGTTAAATTCTGCTTTTTGGAATAGCCGTTTTTGATGCTAAATTTATGGTAGCGCTCAAAAATCTGATGGTCAGTATAACAGGTAATTTGGTTTTCCTGATCGATGAAACCTTGGTACAATGGCAACACAATCGTTTTGTATTGCTTGCGGATATTCTCCGAATTGGCTTCATCCAAAGATTCGAATATATCGTGAAAACGTTTCGTCTGCGCTTCATTCGAACAAAACAAATAATTTTGGTAGCCGTTAAAATGATTATCACTCAAATTATTCAGCAACAAATCAAATTGCTTGTTGAATGACGGTTGCGGCTGAATGTGAAATTCAAACTTCTTGGTCGTTTTAAAAACAGGCTTGGAATGAAATTCCACTACAGAAAAATCCAACGCCCTTTTTACAAATTCCTTTTGGTTCAGGAATAATTGTTCTGGCGTGGCGTGCTTGATATCTTTCGATAATTTCTCAAAAGCTTCTTCGGCTCTTCCAAATTGCTTATCCAATTCATATAAAAGATTCTCGGTATTCTGAAAAAACAAAACCGTTCTTTCAGCTATATAATCTAGAAAACTCTCCCTGTTTTCCTGAAAAACCTTATTCTCTACATTCGGAATAATGGTAATTTTTTTCTGTTTTTCTAATGACAATTGCGTGCCAACATCAAAGCTTCGGATACTTTCGACTTCATTGCCAAAAAACTCGATTCGGTACGGATTGTCATTCGAAAACGAAAACACATCGACAATTCCCCCGCGAACGGAGAATTCTCCTGGCTCCGTGATAAAATCAACCCTTTTGAATTCATATTCAAACAATACTTCGTTTAGGAAATCAATCGAAATTTTATCGCCCAAACTTACTTTCAAAGTGTTTTGATCCAAATTTTTTCGGGTCACCACTTTTTCAAAAAGCGCTTCGGGATAGGTAACGATTATGGCTGGTTTTTTGCGGGAATTGATTCGGTTGAGCACCTCAGCGCGAAGCAAAACATTGGCATTATCGGTTTCTTCAATTTGGTACGGACGACGGAAAGAACCTGGATAAAACAACACATCTTGCTCGCCTATCATTTGTTCCAAATCGTTCAAATAATACGCCGCTTCTTCCTTGTTGTTGAAAACCACCAAAAATGGAAGTTCTGATTTCTTGAAAACAGACTGAATCACAAAGGAAGCCGCCGATCCCAGCAAACCGTCCAATTGCATTTTTACCTGATTATTTTCCAACAAACTAGCTACAATCTGAGCCGTTTTTGGAGAAGAATCATAAACCGAATATATAGTTGCTTTACTCAATGCGTGATTCGTGTTGTTGTTTTTGTTGTGGTGTTTCTATATGTTGTTTTTGTGGACTGGTTGCCCCTCCTGGATTTCCAGGTATTGTTTGATTGCCTGGTGTTTTCGGGTTACCTTGTAGTGGCGGATTTCCTGGTGTTGCCATACTTCCAGGCATTCCTGGATTTCCTGCTTGAATGGCTCTTGTGGTATCCAACATCATCAACAATTCGGACTCTCCAACTTCCATTGGGATTTTGCTTTTTTCAACAATTTTATCCATTTGTCTTTGCAATGAAACCAACTCCAAATTAATTTCCGCAAGACGTTCCGTTACTTTTTTATCCGAAACTTTATCAAGATTAATGTATAAATCCAACATTCGAACTTGGGTAATCAAAGTTGCAATTCGGCTTCTTATCTGTGGGTTGTCAAATTGAGTTGGAATATTGGTATTCAAAGCCATCACTTTAGTCGATAGCGCCTTGGCTTTCTTTTGAAAAGCCGTAATTGTTTTCTTTGGCTTAACAGCCAACTCTTCCATAAAAGCTCTCCACTCCGGCCAAGTCTTCAAAGTAGCTTCTGAAGTCGCGTTGATTGGGGTGTCAATAAAATTCCACCCTTTATTTATGGTTTTAAAAATTAATTCTTTCTTTTTTGCATCCCTTAAGTTATCGGCAAGACGTTCCTCGTTGTCATTTTTACACGAAAACTGCATCAAGATCACCAAAAAAAGTAGCGTTAATTTATTATTCATTTCCTAAATTATTTGAGTCACAAAGTTACAAAGTAAATTTACAATGGCAATCAGAATATCAATTGCGATTCAAAGCAAGCGTATGAATTATTTTTACCGCAGATTCGCAAATTTTAAAATAATTTTTTATCCACATTTTAACCACTTTCAGCGGAATTAGCGAACACGAGCGAAGCGAACTGAGGAAGTAAATTAATTTTTCAAAAATTATAAAATTTAGTTTTTTAAGAAATAAATCTGCGAATCTGCGGTCGTTTTTTAAACTCATGCGTTTGTCCTGAATGACAATATCGATGGCAATGACAATGGTAAATTCAATCACGATTTCAATCACAATGCCAATTTTAATGACAGAATATTAACACCAATAATTACGACCTTCCTCCGCTTTTAGCTATTTTTTTACAATATCTATAAAAATGATTATCTTTATTCTCGATAATTTACGAAATCGTTATATTTGCATTTCAAAACAACATACAATGAATCCAAAGATCTTAATTATTGGCGCTTGCGGGCAAATCGGTACCGAATTGACCCACGAACTCAGAGCCATTTATGGAACCGAGAATGTTATTGCTTCCGACATTCGTAAGCTAAATAACGATGTCGTGAATTCTGGCCCTTTTGAGGTAATCAATGCATTAGATTTTAACCAAATCGAACATTTGGTAGAACTTCACCAAATTACAGATGTGTATTTGATGGCTGCCCTACTCTCGGCAACTGCCGAAAAAAACCCTGCCTTTGCTTGGGATTTAAATATGAATTCGTTGTTTCACGTTTTGAATTTGGCGAAAGCCGGAAAAATAAAAAAGATCTTTTGGCCTTCCAGTATAGCCGTTTTTGGCCCAACAACCCCAAAGGAAAATACGCCACAATACACCGTTATGGAACCTTCAACCGTTTATGGAATCAGCAAACAGGCTGGTGAAAGATGGTGTGAATACTACCATAACATTTTTGGTGTCGATGTGAGAAGTATTCGTTACCCAGGACTAATCAGCTGGACAACATTGCCTGGTGGAGGAACAACGGATTATGCCGTAGATATTTACCACAAAGCACTAAGCGATGGAAAATACGAATGTTTTTTGAACTCCGAAACCAAAATGCCAATGATGTATATGGACGATGCCATTGCTGCCACCATCAATATCATGAAAGCACCTATTGAGCAAATTAAAATACGCTCTTCCTATAATTTGGCCGCCATGAGTTTCACTCCAACCGAGATTGCAGCCGAAATCAAAAAGCACATTCCGGAACTCGAGGTAACCTATGCACCCGACTTCCGTCAAAAAATTGCCGACAGTTGGCCTGCCAGTATCGACGACTCCCGCGCTAGAGAAGATTGGGGTTGGAACCACGAATTTGACCTGGAAATGATGACTGTCGATATGCTAAAAAATCTAGCGCCTCAATACAACACCGATTTACAATAACACACCATTATAATCTATTGGGCGTGCCACCATAAAGAAAAGAGACCAAATCACAACGGTGAGTCGGTCCCTTCTCTTTATGCTGTCGGGCTATACGCGCTACTTTGGTAGCTTGCTTCAAATGAAATTCACTGAACTCCTCTGATAATAAATGTATAGTGAAGTAATCCCTCACCCGCATTTAACAGCATTAGTATAAACTTAGAAATTTTATTGAATTTATGAGTCTTTGCATAGGTATCTTCACAAAAAGCTAAAAAATCACCTATTCAGGTACCTCATTTAAATGTCTAATAATTTCAGAGATAAGCCCAGTCCATCCCGTCTGGTGGTTAGCGCCTAAACCTTTACCGCTGTCTCCATCAAAATATTCAAAAAATAAATGGTTCTTATTGAAAAGAGTATCTTCTTGAAATTTTTTGTACTCGCCATACATTGGAATTTTTTTATTGGCATCAGGAACAAATAGTGCTAACAATCTTTCGGCAACACCTTCGGCGGCTTCTTGTAAATTCATCAGCTTACCCGATTCGGTTGGAAATTCGACCTTGAAATCTTTGCCATAATAACTGTGAAATTTTTCCAATGAATCCAAAATCAAATAATTCATAGGAAACCAAATTGGGCCTCTCCAATTGGAATTTCCTCCAAACATATCTCCTGTGGCTTCGGCTGGTGTATAATCTACTTGGATGGTTCCACCTTCATGTTTAAATTTATACGGATGTTCTTTGTGGTATTTGGATAAGGAGCGTACGCCATAATCAGACAAAAATTCTTTTTCGTCAAACATACGCTTGAGAATCATTTTCATACGATGGCCTCTAAGTGTAGACAGCAAACGGGTTTCTCCTTTCCCTGGGTTATACCAACTGGAAACCAAACCAGCTAAATCAGGACGGTTTTTCAAGACCCATTCGACACGGCGTTTGAATATGGGTAATTTTTCCAGTAATTCGGGTGTTAAAACTTCGACCGCAAATAGTGGAATTAACCCAACCATCGAACGGATTTTTAGTAGTTGGGCATCACCATTTTCTTTGTGTAACATGTCATAATAAAACTGATCCTCTTCATCCCAAAGGTTCAATTTATTATCACCCAAAGATTGCATGGCTCCCGAAATTTGGAGAAAATGCTCAAAGAATTTGGATGCCATATCTTGATAAACAGGATTTTTTAGTGCTATTTCACAGGCTATTCGCAACATATTCAGGCAGTACATCGCCATCCAACCCGTACCATCAGCTTGTTCGAGATGGCCTCCAGTTGGCAAATCGGCTGAGCGGTCAAACACTCCAATATTATCCATTCCGAGGAACCCTCCCCCAAAGACGTTATTTCCATTTTTATCTTTTAGATTTACCCACCACGTAAAATTGAGCAGCAGTTTGTGAAAAATACGTTCCAAGAAAACAGTATCTCCAACACCATTATTGGCTTCTTTGTCAATTTCATATACTTTCCATGTTGCCCATGCATGAACAGGCGGATTGACATCCGAGAACGACCATTCATAAGCAGGAATTTGTCCATTGGGATGCATATAATATTCCCTAAGGATAACCGATAATTGCCTTTTGGCAAAATCAGGATCCAATCTAGCCAAAGGCAAGGTATGAAAAGCCAGGTCCCAAGCGGCAAACCAAGGGTATTCCCATTTGTCCGGCATAGAGAGAATGTTGGACGTGTACATGTGTTTCCAGGCACTATTGCGTCCCTCTTTTCAATTGGCATCGGGTCGGGGTGTTGATGGATCGCCTTTTAGCCATTCAAAAACATTATAGTAATACCATTGTTTCGTCCAAAGCATACCAGCGTAGGCTTGTCGCTGAATGGATTTTAATTTTTCGTCTTTTACTCCTTTTTGAAGTGGCGCATAAAATTGGTCTGCTTCCTCAATTCTTTGTTTGAAAATAGCATCAAAGTCTTCAAAGGGTTTATCCGGATTGGTATTTGTAAAGCGAAGACGGTATTCTTTTTTGCCAAGTGGCGGAATGTAATCATCATAATGCACCGATGCTTTGGTACCAATGGCGTCTGGATTTATGCTAGTTCGTTTTTGATTGATGATATAATCGTTTATTCCATCTTTGGCATAAGCGGATTGAGCGGGCGATTTATATAATTTTTCAAAATTGGTTTTGTTGTCACAAAACAAAAGATCTTTGGCATTTTCGGCATACAAATTGAAATGTCCCACCAATCGGTGATTAACTTCTATATGTGATTTTTCAACTCCTATTAAAGTAGGCTTGTGTTTGTAATTTTCATATCCCCAACTCCAAGTATTTCTGAACCAGATGGTAGGTAATACCGTAATGGGAGCCATTATTTTGGAACGATTTTCTACCGTTACCTTGATTAATATGTCTTGCTCATCGGCTTTGGCATATTCTATGGTGATATCGAAATATTCGTCTTTGTCAAAAACGCCTGTGTCCAGTAATTCATATTCAGGTTCCAGACGGCTACGCTTTTTACTTTCCTCTATTAATTTTTCATAAGGAAAAACGGCGTGAGGATACTTATAAAGCATCTTTTGATAGGAATGGGTAGGAGTGGAATCTTGGTAGAAGTAAATTTCCTTGACATCCTCACCATGATTTGATTCGGCTGGGGTTAATCCAAAGAAGCGCTCTTTTAGGATTCGGTCTTTGTGATTCCAAAATGCAAAAGCTAAACAGATGTGTTGTTTGTTGTCGGAAATACCCCCAATCCCTTCTTCTCCCCAGCGATACGCTTTGGAACGAGCCATGTCGTGAGTAGTGCTTCCCCATGCATAACCACTTTGGGAATAATCTTCTCTCACGGTGCCCCATTGTCTTTCGGATAAATAGGGACCCCATTTTTTCCAGCCTTTGTTATCGGTTCTTAGTTGTAAACGCGCTTTTTCGGCATTGTTTTCTGGATCTCTTTCTGGCATACCCTTTGTAATTTGTTTCTAGACGCAATTTAGACAAAACACGTATAAAAACGGGTATATAATTGGCAAAAATAAACTAGGATAATTAATGAAAAGTTATTTATGAATTGTTTTATTTACAGAATCCATCTAAAAGGAGAATTTGTTTTGGTTTTATTTATTGCGGGGTGACAGGAAAATTAGATCGAATTGAGTTCGATTAGATCATTTTATTACTAAGCTAAATATACAAAAGGAGTTTGAGTTTAATTTAAAATCCTCGCTTACTCAAAATTGCTGTTAACGACTGTGCTGATTTATTCTAATTCATAAACTTCCAATAATTCGCTATTTTCAAAATGTTTCAAATCAATACTATAAGCATTTTGCAAAAGTTTCCCGTTGTGAAAAATATTTTCAGGATATTTGACTAGATTGCTATTTAAGTCTACGAAACAATTGGGGCATTGTTTGCCTTCTATCAAGTTGTTAATATTTATTTTTTTATAATAAAGCAATTCCAGATCGAGCACGAATATTTCTCCGCAATTTTTGCAACAATGTGTTTCAAAGCAAAGACCGAATCCAGAGCAAATAACAATTCCTGGAATATTGTATATTCCGTTAATGTCAAAGAATTGTTTTTTGAATCTGTAAAGCTTTTTATTCATAGTTTTGTATGTATTGCTCAAATCCGGTGTACCTGTTGGTGGTAATATTTTTAGTTTAGTACTTGTTTCACTTTGGTTTCAGATATTTTCTGAAGTTCACTTTTGTCGTTAAAACTCCAAATAACTAAAAATTTACCTTTTGTAAAGATTTGTTCTGGGTGTTCAGCTGTTGGTTTTTTTGCTTGTCCCCATAACAATCCAGTTAAAAAACCTTCTCCTTTAAAATCCTCTTCAAACTCAAAATACATTATACTTCCGCTATCGTTTTTACATTCAAAATTTTGAACGGATTTATTTTTTATTTTTCCAAGAAACATACTGTACATATCAGTCTGTTTATAAAACATACACGCTTGAATTGAAATGCAATTTGGAGTTTCTGAAATAGAATACTCTTTAGGCATTTCAGTGTTGTCAATTTTTAGTTTGTCAATAGTTTGACTAAACAAAGTTGTATGTGAAATTAGAATAAAGAATATAGTGCAAATAGTAACTTTCATAAAGATTTTTTTATTTGTTTCGTTTTGTCCTTTCCAAAAATAAGCAAAAAAAAGATTACAAAAACAGCAGAATAATTTTTAATCTAATTCAATGTTTTTGACTTTATTAAAAACAAAATCCTCTCACTTCCTTAAAGTTCTTGTGAGCTGCGTGAGGGACAGAAGCAAGCTACCGAAGTAGCGCGTATGGCCCGACAGCATAAAGAAAAAGGACCGAATCACCGGTACTAGTGAGTTGGTCCTTTTTCTTTATGGTGGCACGCCCCAAAGGTTCTAATAAACCATTGTTGGCATGAAATACTTCTTTACAATGAAAATTCTTCAGTATCTTGTTCTGGAGTTGCGGTGGTATCTTTGACTACTGCTGCTCTTGGGGCATAACAATCTACTTTTATGGAAAGATTTTTTGGTCTTTCAAAATCTTCTTTGGATACTGTTAAGGTCTTGTCGTCATAACATTTATTCATAAAATACCCCCAGATAGGTAATGCCATTGCGGCTCCCTGTCCATAGGTAAGGCTTTTGAAGTGTGCTGAACGGTCTTCACAGCCTACCCAAACACCTGTAACTAGGTTGGGTACCATTCCCATAAACCAACCATCGGATTGATTTTGTGAGGTTCCTGTTTTTCCGGCAATTGGATTAGTAAACATATATGGATATCCGGTCCAACGCTTGTCCCCATTACCTCCACCTTGAGTTCTCAATCTTGCTCCAGAACCACTTTCGGTAACACCTTCCAGTAGTTTAATGATGGCAAATGCAATGTCTTTGTTCAAAACATCATGGGACTCTGGAATGGGTTCGTAGATTACTTCGCCGCTTTTGTTCTCGATTTTGGACAAGAACTGAGGTTTGGTATAAACGCCTTGATTAGCAAATGTGCTGAAGGCCGCAACCATATCTTCTACGGTAATTTCCACAGCTCCCAAAGCGATAGAAGGTTGAGTAACGATTTCTGATTTTACACCCAATTTATGGGTTAGTTCAATTACGGCTTCTGGGCTTACCTTGTCAATTAATTTTGCGGATACCGTATTGATGGAATATGCCAATGCCTGTTTTAAGGTAACCATTCCGCGGTAGTTGTTATCTGAGTTTCTAGGTTCCCAATCTTCGGTTACATGGTGACGGCCTTTTCGAATTATAAAAGGACCATCGAGTATGGAATCACAAGGAGACATGTTTAATTGTTCTATCGCTGTTGCATACACAAAAGGTTTGAATGTAGAACCTACTTGTCTGGCTCCTTGTCCTACGTGGTCATATTGGAAATATTTGTAATTGATACCTCCAACCCAAACTTTTATATTACCCGTTTGTGGTTCCATGGACATCACTCCTGCTTGTAAAAAGTGTTTGTAATAACGGATGGAATCCATTGGTGTCATGATGGTGTCCCTTTCTCCTTTCCAGGTGAAAACCGTCATTTTTGTCTTCTCATTAAAGGATTTTATGATTTCTTCGTCACTTTTATCCTGATCCTTTAAAGTGGACCATCTACTGGACGATTTCATGGCTTGATTGATAATACGTTGGGTTTCTGCTTCTGAAATGTTTATGAAGGGAGCATTTTTATTGTCTTTATTTTGAATAAAAAACTCTTCTTGCATATTGGCCATGTGGGCAGCAACTGCTTCTTCGGCATAAGCCTGCATTCTTGAATCAATAGTGGTGTAGATTTTAAGACCATCTTTGTAAATGTCATAATCAGAACCATCAGGTTTTTTGTTTTCGTCCACCCATTTCTTCATGTAATCACGAAGGAATTCTCTAAAATAAGTTGCAGTCCCTTCTCTATGACTTTCCAATTTGAAATGCAATGTGATTGGAAGGCTTTGCAATTGATGTTTTTGGTCTTCAGTGATGAGGTTTGCTTTTTCCATTTGAGAAAGCACCACATTTCTACGGTTTTTTACCCCAACTGGATTTTTTACAGGATTATAAAGTCCTGAGTTTTTGAACATACCCACTAAAATAGCCGATTCGTCAATGGTTAAATCTTTAGGTTCCTTTGAAAAATAGGTTTTTGCAGCAGAGCTAACCCCTACGGAATAGTTCCCAAAATCATACACATTGCAATACATTGCGATGATTTCATTTTTGGTGTATTGTCTTTCTAAACGAATGGCGATAATCCATTCTTTGGCTTTTTGTACAATTCTAAAAGGTAAAAATTTTGATCCTTCACCGTGAAATAATTGTTTGGCCAATTGTTGGGTCAATGTACTGGCTCCTCCACTGGTTCCCAAACTGGCAATGGCTCTTAGTGTTCCTCTTCCGTCGATACCGGAATGCTCGTAAAAACGGGCATCTTCGGTTGCCACTAGAGCTTGAACAAGATTTTTTGGTAAATCAGAATATTTTAATGCAGAACGGTTTTGTTTGAAATATTTACCAAGAACCACTCCATCTGAAGAGATGATTTCGGTGGCAAGATTGGAATCTGGATTTTCCAGATCTTCAAATGAAGGCATGGATCCGAATAAACCCCATGAGGCAAACAGGAAAAACAAAGCAATGATTCCCAATCCATAAAAGTAAATTTTCCAAAATTTTCTGGAATAATATTTAACATCTTTAACGACGCTTTTTGCCTGAGTGTTACTTTTTTTGATAGCCATAATCGTGTTCTAATCTTTATTTTCTATTCTAAAACCTACTTCGGTAATTCCGTCTAAAAAAGTAACTCCAGGCACTTTTCCGTTTTCTCTTACTGCTTGTTTGATATGTACTTTATATTTTCCTCTAAAACGAACATTCTCTTTGTAATAGAGCTTACTTTCCTTGATATCAGTGAAACCATCGCCCAACAATGTTCCGTCTGGCTCTGCCATCTGGTATTCCAAAGTATCAACTTTAGTGTAGCCGTTTGGACTTTCCAAGGACACAATTAGAAAGAGATTGTTGTATTTGTAATTGTTGTTGTCTCTCAAATTTACAAACAAATTATATCTTTTTGTCGAATCCAAAACGGGTAGGTCAAAAGTGACTATACTGTCTTTATGCCAAGCACTTCCCACAGATTTATACTCATCAAAAACCCTTTTTTTATCACATGAAAAAAGGAGTACTGCTACCAAAAGCAGCAAAAGACTATTCTTTATTCTCATTTTTTTTAATAATTATTGGTTTTCTAGGCTGCTCTGGCTTGTTTTCGGCACTAGGAGCAGGACGATTATTGTTGTTATTTGGTTTCTTACGATTGTTTTTATTGCGATTTCTATTGCCGTTATTGCCGTTCGGATTTTCCTTAGTTGGATTCTCTTTGTTTGCAACGTTTGCATTAGCATTTGTATTGCTCGGTGGATTGTTTTTTTGAACAGTTGGTTTGTTGGCATTGTTAGGAACAATAACATTTTCACCGGCAACTCTAGGTTTTTTGTTTGGTTTTTTCTTTTTCTTAGGTTGGTCAAAACGCGTTAAACTTTCTTGCCCCATTGCGTTATTGAAATTTTGTTCCGGTTCTGTAACAACTTCAATAGCATAATCTTCAAGAGAAGAAACTTTGTTTTTCAGTTTGTTTTCAGCAATAATTTCTTTGACTTGGTCAATTTTTAGGATGTGCCAGTTGGCAAAATTATTGGTGTAGGCAAACCACATTAATCCTTTGAAAATATCTTGTTTTTGGCAAATAGCATCTCCTTTTTCGGTAACCAATTTGGTGTCAAACTCTGGAAAATCTTTTAAGGCATCCATATAAGTGTCTAGTTCGTAGTTCAAACAACACTTCAATTTCCCACATTGACCTGCCAGTTTTTGTGGATTTAAAGACAGTTGTTGGTAACGAGCTGCCGAAGTGTTTACACTTCTGAAATCCGTTAACCAAGTAGAACAACACAATTCTCTACCACAAGAACCGATTCCTCCCAAACGAGCTGCTTCTTGACGGAAACCTACTTGTTTCATCTCGACTCTTGTGCTAAATTCTTTAGTAAAGTCTTTGATTAAAAGTCTAAAATCGACTCTGTCATTGGCTGTATAATAGAAAGTGGCTTTGGAACCATCACCTTGAAATTCAATATCCGAAATTTTCATTTCCAGTTTTTGTGCAATCGCCAATTCGCGAGCACGAACTTTCATAGGTTCTTCTTTATTTCGGGCTGTGGTCCAAATATCAATATCTTTTTGGGAAGCTTTTCTATATACTTTTGGAACTTCATTACTCGAAGGATTGACTCCTTTTTTCTTCATTTGAATTTTTACCAATTCTCCTGTAAGTGTCACTATTCCAATATCATGTCCTGGTGAAGCGACAGTCGCCACTATATCACCCATACTCAATGTTAAATTCTCGGTATTGCGATAAAACTCTTTTCTACCGTTCTTAAAACGAACTTCCACACAGTCAAAAGGAGCTTCGCCATTTGGCAAACTCATGTTCGAAAGCCAGTCAAAAACCGTTAATTTATTGCAGCTATCGGTGCCGCAAGTCCCATTATTTTTACAACCCTTTGGTGCACCACCGTCTGAAGTTGAACAACTTGTACATGCCATAATAATATATGTAGTATTGCTATTAAAGCAATTTAAGTTCGAATTACGTTTAATCTGTAAAGGTACTATTTTTTTGCTTTATGTTACAAGGGGTAAAAAAGGCAAAAAATCATAAAGTTATACTAAAGAAAAGCATAAGTATAATGCGGAAAGTATGTTTTATAAAATGTTTTTTAAAGTATGGAACCAAAAGGCATAGTCGAAAGCATCATTAAAAGATTAAACGTTTTTTCATCAACAAGATTGGCATACAATAATCCAAAAACGGGCTTGCCGTTGTAAATTTTCAATGTCATGATTTCTTGGCCCCTGATTTCAATGTCCATTTGGTTCCCTGCTTTGCTGTTTTCAATGATAAAAGGCACCTTGTTTAATTCTCCTTCAAGGCTGAATGGTGTTGTATGTCCATTTTGTCCCGAAAATGTATTATTCCAAAATTCAGGCATCTTACTGATAGTGGATTCGTTTTTGCCATCCCAATATTGTGAGAAGTGATTTTTGGAATCAGCACGATCTCCGACTGTAATTTTAAAATGTCCAATGGTGTCTTTTTCACGAATCAAATAACAGATTTTGTTGGAGTCCAAAGATCGACTTACAGTTGAGTTGCCATTGAGATAGTTGCTGTATTCTTTGGTTCCATTAGCATCTCTTGATACTTCACGCTCTTTCTCTTCTCGAGTTTCTTCAATAAAAGGAACTTCACAAAAATAATGTGCGTTATCTTTCTTGTCGATGAAACCAAATTTTGTAGCAAACCCCATTGCTCTTATTTTATCAGTGCCTATACCCGTTAAAGTGGTCAATGTTGAGTTGAATAAATTGTTGCCAAAATTATTTTTTCTTTTCGTTTTTCGGGTTCTGCTATTCTGAATGATCCATTCTTGTTTGAGTTGAATCAGTTCAATAATGGAATCATCTTTTGTGACGAAATTTAGTTTTTGGGCATTCGCCAATGTTTTATCAGTATCTAAAAATAAGCAAGCTGGAGCTACCTCCAATTTTAATTCACTTTGAGAAGTAACGGCAAATAATGTTTGAACGGCTTTATCAAAAGCTTCAAGAAAAGATGGCGTAAAAGCAGGGAGTTTTTGCAGTAAAATTTGATCAGCGGGCGTAGGTGTCCGTTGCATTTCGACCGTCATTTCATTTGAAAAAATCACGGACTGATTACTTCCATCAACAATCAATACTTTGAACTGCATGTAAAATGGAGTATTATCTAAAGTTTCAATAACTGGCTTTGTTTCAAAAGGCGAACTGTTTTTATAAGTTATTGGATAAGGACCATTATCAATTACTTGAAGAAACAAATGCCAGCTGCCGGGTATTCCTTTTTTTAAATTGGTTTTAAATTTTGGAGCCTTGCCATAGTAGGGTATTTCTTTTATGCTCCATTGAGGATTAAAAACATCAGCATTCCAACGATTGTTTATTGCAGTCAGTATACTTTGCTTCAATTTGTCAGCTATTTCGGAATTGGTTGCCAAAACAACCCGAGAATTAGTAAAAGGATTAGACCCATCACTTGATTCTTCAAAAGTGGGATTGTAAGCATACTCCATTTTTTCGACCCGAATGGTTTGTTTTTCCACCGATTGAGAAAATGAACAATAAGACAATAAACACAACCAATACGTTGCAAATGATTTGAGGTTTTTTGTGGTATTGAAACTGTTTTTTAACATATTAATCATTGATTTATACAGTTTGTTATAATCAAAGATACAATTTTATTGAATCGCTTAAATTCCCTTTGGATTTATCCAAAACCTTAATTTTTCTAAGTCTCTTTCACCGAAATGATTTTCACAGGACAGGCCTTTGCCACCAGTTCGTAACTTTCGGCTATGGTTTGGTAGAGTGATTTCAAAGTGTAAAAATCTATTTCGACATAAATGAAATAGGGTTTTTTACTTTAGTTTTTTTATTTCTTTATCAAAATCAGAAATTATTTTCTGTGTTTTATTAAAAGTATCATATGCAGCAATTGCTTTTTTATCAGCTTGTAGTTTAGAAATCTTTCCCTTACCGTCCAAAACTTTATAATCGTTGAAGTCTAGAAATTTATTTACACTTTCGGCCAATTGAATCATAGTAAAAGTGTTTTCTCTTTCAATCAATCCTTCTATGTAATCAAAATAACCTGTTACGGTACGTTCCAGTTGCTTAATTTCTTTTTCTTGCAAATAATTTTTGGCAACAACCACATCAGATTTCAAAACCCTTCCGGTTGGACTATTTTTCCAAGTGGTTAATCCCATATTTTCCTTATCGGCATCGGCGGTTTTATATATTATTTCGGCTGCAGTCTTACCTGTTATTGCAAAATGGAATTTATTCTGAACGGTGGCATAGAAATTTTTAGTTATATCGGCATTGTTGTCATAGTCAATGCTGCACTCAGCAAAAATATCGGTTACTTGCTGGTAAATCCTCCTTTCGCTCGCTCGAATCGAACGAACTCTTTGCAGTAATTCTTTAAAGTAATCTTTACCAAAAATAGCCTGACCTTGTTTTAAACGATTGTCATCTAAAACAAAACCCTTTATGATATATTCTTTTAAGGTTTGGGTTGCCCAAATACGAAATTGTGTGGCTTTGGAAGAGTTTACTCGATAACCAACAGAAATTATGGCATCGAGACTATAATGCTTTACTTTGTATGTTTTGCCATCTGATGCAGTTGCCGAGAAAACCTCGGTAACTGAATTTTCTTCTAATTCATTACTTTCAAAAATGTTTTTTAAGTGTAATGAAACATTGTCCGTACTACAGTCAAACAATAACGCCATTGCTTTTTGTGAAAGCCATAACATTTCATTTTGCAACAAAACGTCAACGCGTATTTCTCCGCTAGGCGCAGTATATAATACAAACTTTTTTAAATCTTCATCCATAATTACTCTATTTCCATTGTGTCAATTGCTTTCATCAATCGATGGTTTCTGCCAAAGCTACAATGATTTTTTGTAAAATGAGTAACTCTTTATCGTCTACGTTTCCTTCACCGAAATAATCTTCACCGGACAGGCTTTTGCCGCCAATTCACAGCTTTCGGTTATGGTGTGGTCGGGTGATTTCAAAGTGTAAAAACCTTTGGCGTTTACGCTTTTGATCAACACCGATTTTCCGTCTTTTTTGGACATCTGAAACTGGACTGGCGCCATTTCCACACAGTAATTGCACCCAATGCACTTGTCCCTTTGTAGCGTTACAATAACCATTAGGCTTCGACTATTTTGTATAATTTGTCAGACATACGGATTCTGAAAGGCAATTTGAAAGTACAATCGTCTCCTTTGGTTGCTTTTTCAGCTGTTACGTCATTTACGAACATTTCTTCAATAACCATTTCCTGTGCACCTGTGCTTGGGCCGGTAACCAATATTTTGTCTCCGATTTTAATGTCGTAAGCTTCGATTTTGAATTGACCAATTTCGGCTTTTGGGAAAAAATGGGTTCCTTTCCCAACATATACTTTCTTCTGTGTTGCCATCGATCCCGAAACATCGCTCCATTCTCCCAATTCCTGTCCAAGATAATAACCCGACCAAAAACCACGATTGTAAACGGTGTTCAAGGCTTCCATCCAAACAGCGATTTTTTCTTTGGTAAAAGTGCCTTCATTATAACTGTCAATAGCCTCACGATAGGTTTTTATTACGGTTGCAACATATTCTGGAGCACGGCCTCGACCTTCAATTTTCAAAACTTGAATACCCGAATCAATTACTTGATCCAGAAAATCAAGCGTGCACAAATCTTTTGGGGACATCATGTATTCGTTGTCCAATTCTATTTCAAAACCAGTTTCCTGGTCGATAACAGTATATTTTTTGCGGCAATTTTGTTTGCAGGCACCACGGTTTGCCGATGAGTTATTCGAATGTAAACTCAAATAGCATTTCCCCGAAACCGCCATGCACAATGCACCGTGACCAAAGATTTCGATTTCCACCAATTTGCCGTTTGGTCCCTTGATTTGTTCTTTTACGATTTGTTCCGTGATTTTTTTTACTTGGCGTAAACTCAATTCACGGCTCAAAACCATAGTATCCGCAAATAAGCTGTAGAATTTAATGGTTTCGATATTAGTTACGTTCAGTTGTGTCGAAATATGAACTTCCATCCCAATTCCCCTCGCCATCGAGATTACGGCTTGGTCGGAGGCAATTACTGCGGTGATGTTGGCTTCTTTGGCTTTGTTCAACAATGTTTTTACTACCGATAAGTCGTGGTCGTAAATGATGGTGTTCAACGTCAAATAACTTCTAACGTTCTTGGCTTCGCAACGACGGGCAATTTCCGGGAGATCCTCCATTGTGAAATTTACCGTGGCACGAGCGCGCATGTTCAATTGCTCTACGCCAAAATAAACAGAATCCGCACCATTATCTAGTCCAGCCTGAAGCGACTCAAAGTTCCCTGCGGGAGCCATAAGTTCAATTTTGTTGTTTGTTGCCATGTGTTTTTTATTTCGTTCGTCTCCAACGGTTGAAACCGTTGGCTATGGTATTATGCTCGTTTACGTTTTCTAACTATCGCCCATGGTTTCAACCGTGGGAAATGTATTGTTGTTTTTATATTGATATTTCTCTGCATTGTCTCCAACGGTTGAAACCGTTGGCTATGGTATTACGCTCGTTTACGTTTTCCAACCATCGCCCACGGTTTCAACCGTGGGAAACTGGATAGTCAATCATCAGAATTATTCAATCCATGTAATTTTATAAATTCATCAAATTCGTCTTGACCATTTTTCTTTAGATGGTGTTGTTTCTGATTTTTGATATAATTATAAACAATTTCCAATTGGGATTCGCTGACAGAAAATGATGCAAAACCTGTTTGCCATGCAAATTTTTCAAGAATAAGATTTCCGCCATTAATAGAATGCGAAGAACTTCCTTTTATTTGCTTTATAACGTCAGTAATTGATTTTTGAGGATTCAACAAAAACAATGCGTGAATATGATCCGGCATACCGTTAATAATTCTAACAGGACATCCAAGTTCTATTAATTCCTCTCGGATGCAATCATATACTATTTTTTCTATTGAAAAATCTATTAATTCCTGACGATTTTTGGTTGCCCAAATGGCATGAATCCATAATTTATTGAAAGAGTGTGGCATAGAAATTAGCTTAGAATTTCAGCTAATTTACAATTTTATACAATTTGTCTGACAATCTAATTCTGAAAGGAACTGTGAATGTCACTTTATCCCCAGTTATAGCTTGAGTACTTTCGATTCCGTTGACCAACATTTTATCCAAAACCATTTCTTGGTTTCCGGTTGTTGGCCCAACGATTAAGATTTTGTCACCCGAATTCAATTCTTGGTTTTCGATAGTGAAAAGCCCCACTTGCGCTTTTACGTAGTAATGTTCCGCTTTGCCTAGTAGTGTTTTTTTGATTTTTATCTTTTTGCGAATATCAGTAGTTTTTGGAGCAGTTGCCAAAGCTGTATCTGTCAATTCCCCAGAATGTTTGAATTTTAAACTTTCCGATTTTCCTTTTCTAAAAACTTTATTTCCAACTTGCTTTCCAGTTCTCAATCTTACTTGATCGACTAGAGGCATGTGTATAATTTCCAGACATTCGGTAGAACAGCAGTTGTCCATGGCCGTTTTGCATTCGTCACATTGAATAAATAACAAATGGCATGCGTCGTTTTCACAGTTGGTATGATTATCGCACGGTTTTCCGCATTGGTGGCATTGAGAAACAATATCGTCTGTAATTCTTTCGCCCAAACGATTATCGAAAACAAAATTCTTTCCAATGAACTTGCTTTCCAAGCCTTCTTCTTTTAATTGTTTGGCGTAATTGATGATTCCGCCTTCCAATTGGAAAACATTTTTGAAACCTTGGTGTTTGAAATAAGCACTTGCTTTCTCACAACGAATTCCACCGGTGCAATACATAACCAGATTTTTGTCTTCTTTGTGGTCTTGAAGCTGCTCGTTGATTATCGGTAAACTCTCTCTAAAAGTTTCAACATCGGGAGTTATGGCACCTTTAAAGTGACCCACTTCACTTTCATAGTGATTTCTAAAATCAACTACAATTGTGTTTGGATCATCTAGTATGTCGTTGAATTCCTTGGCTTTTAAGTGAATTCCTTTGTTCGTTACATCAAATGTATCGTCGTTCAGACCGTCGGCAACAATCTTGTGACGGACTTTAATCGTTAGTTTCAAAAAGGCGTGATCGTCATGTTCTACGGCCACATTCAAACGAATTCCTTTCATAAAATCATAAACTTCAAGAGTCTCTCTAAAAGCCTCAATATTTTCGGCAGGAACATTCATTTGGGCGTTGATGCCTTCATGGGCAACGTAAATTCTACCCAACGCATCGAGTGCATTCCAGGCTACAAATAAATCGTTACGAAATTGTGTTGGATCTTGAATTTTGGCATACGCATAGAAAGACAACGTAAGGCGTTGTTTTCCGGCTTGATCAATAAGCTCGGCTCTTTCTTCTGCGCTTAAGGTGTTATACAGTTGCATGCTATAAACGTTTAAGTGAGAAAATATGTGGTGAGTTCTAAATGGAAGAACTCAAATCGGGCGCAAAATTAGTGAATTTTTGAGATTTTATAATGCAAATTGGGGGAAATTTAGTAGTTGTGGGCCTGGCAGATGTAAATAAGACTAAATCCGAGTTTAATTATTATTTTTTGGAGCAGAAAGATTCCGCATAATAGGATATATAGTCCCGCTTTCTGTTACAATCTCCCGAAGAAAAATCGGGAGGATTTCCACTACAATCGGGGCTAAAGGAAGAGATTTTGCTTTTTTATCATCATCCAAAAAAGGAATATAAATACTTTCACTCCTAGGACTAAACTAAAGTATTCACAACGTTTACACACAATATTGTCATCCCGAGGAACGAGGGATCTTCACAAGTATTTCCACAAAGCAAGTCCTCTACACTGGGGAATTACTTACGGGGATTTCTCCTCCGTCGAAATGACAAGTTTGGGAATAATTGGGGTGTTTAAAAAATGTCATTGTTAGGAATGAAACTTCAAAAAAGGAATATGAAATGACGTTCACATTTAGGACTAAACTAAAGTATTCACAACGTTTACACCCAATATTGTCATTTCGACGGAGGAGAGATCTCCGCTAGTAACTCCGTAATCTAAATAAAAAAGAGTCGCTTTGCCGAATAGTATTGTGGAGATCCCTCGTTCCTCGGGATGACAATATTGAGGGAAGTGGATTGAGAAATAAAATTGCAGAAATTACTTTGTAATACTATTCGAACATTCACAATCTTAATTGGAACAAATCCTATTCAAACAAATGATTCAAAAAATTAAGCTCAGGATTGATCGTCTTAATGAGATCCAACTTCTTTTCTCTTCTCCAAGCCTTTATTTCTTTTTCACGTGCAATAGCTTCTTGAATCCAAGTAAATTTTTCGTAGTAAAGTAAAAAGCGAACATTATAGCTTGAGGCAAATGTTTTGTTTTTTGAATCAATATTGTCTTTGTGTTGTACTAAACGTATTTTCAAATGATTTGTTACACCAGTGTATAAAACAGTTTTTGCTTTATTGGTGATTATATAAATATAATAAGTATGATGTCCTTCTTGAAATTGCATATAACTAAATATCTTTTTATTTTCAACTATAAAACTTCGGGAGCTTGAAAATAGTACTTTCTCACTCAGCCTTTCACCCCAATCACCTTCAATAAAACTTGATTTTCATTTTCAAGAAGTCTTATTCTTTCTTTCAAAGCCTCAATTTCGTTGGTGGAGGTTGCATCAATAGGAGCATTGGTAGTGAACGTTTTCGGGAACTGCACGGCTATGTCCATAAAAAAGTTGTGTCCTAAAACTTCCGATATTTTTACCAATGCATCAACCTGCATGGTTTTTTCCTTGCACTGTTGTAAAATAGTTTGATAGCCAATACCTGTTTTTCGTGCCAGGACACTTTTGTAAATGCGTTTGCGATTGTAGTATTCTGAGAGTAATTCGCCAATATGAATTGTTAGCATAATTTTTTATTTGTTATGATTTTGATAAAAATACGAATTTATTTATAATTAAAAATATTGTTTGTAGTATAAATCATATTGTGTAGTTGTAAAAAAAGATAGCTTCACTATAAAATACTATAGCCACGCTATATAAAAATATAGATTCGATATATAAAACGGATAGTGTTGCTATAAATAAATATAGCTTAGCTATATAATTATATAGCGACACTATAATAAAACATAGTACTGCTATATATTTTTATAGTAGTACTATAAAAAAATACCAATTATGAATCTATATTTGTAATAATATTGGATAAAAAAAACCAACAGCGAGGCTGTTGGTTTCTGAAATCGAAAAAATATTTTATCAATTCTAAACAGTATTATTACAACTGTTCCTGAGGTACGCTGGTAGCATTTTTTTCAAACCTAACTTTTAGTTTGTCATAGCTGGCCTGAGCACCGGCAACACCTCCATCGGCAGCCGATTTGTATTGTTCGTAGGCTTTTCGGGCATTAATCAAGGCTTCCCTGCCTGCAATACGCTGGGCATCCTTAAGTCTTAGGATAATGCTTTGATACAGTGAAATCAATTCCTCAGATTGGTCGTAAAAAGCGACATCGTTAGCCAAATTAGCAGTGCTGAACCAAGCGGGCATAATAGCTGCTCCATTGGAATTTAGTTCATTCAACGCACCATCCACAAAAATTTTGTTGTCCACATTGATGTCGCCACCGCTTGCGCGTTCTTCTTCGGTAAGGGTTGCCCCAACCGGGATTTTGGCAATGGTTGCGTTGGCATTGTTTTTCATCAGGGTCATGTCGGCAACAGCATAGGTTAGGTTTAACCTGTTTGGATTTAAATTACTCATTCTAGTTACATTTTTTGGTTAATATATTCAAATGTAAGAAAACAGAAATGAAATAATTATTTATTTGTAGGATTTTTATAACTAATAACTTGTAAATTGTGGGAAGTTGAATTATTGGAATGGATATAACAAATGAGATTAGCTAACGCTCCGTTCGCTTCGCTCGGGTGCTTAGTGCCTCGCAAGAACCAAGCAACTATTGCTGTAAAAACAAACAAACATAATTGTGATTACACTAGTGACACTATAAAAGCAAAAAGCCACTTCGTTATTGAAGTGGCTTCTTTTTTATCGTAAATACTTGTTCGGGGCAGGCCTTTATTTTTCGACTCTTTTTAAGTCTAAATCTTGAAAGTCAAAACTAAAATCAATGTTTGGCGAAATACCTTTCATCTTAATGGATTGCGCTTTGCCTGTTTCATCAAGCGAAAACATAGCAAAGGCATCACAATTCATAGCCTGATATTCCCATTTTATAGCAAATGTATTGGCATTATAAAAAGCCATAGGACCGTTCAATTTAGGGGAGCGAAGTGATTTAAACCATAATTGTTTGTTCTTTTCAAACACTTCAATTTCACCAAACCACTTGTCTGTGTAAGTGCCTATAAAATCTTCATTTTTTACGATTACTTTCGTTGCAGATTTTACTTTTTCCCAAACTTTTTGGGTTACTTCATCACCTTTACTTCTATCTTGCTTCATCCACTCAACCATTTTATCTGTCCATCCAAAATCGTCCAGACCTAAATAGCTGTCAGCAATGGTACTTGAAACTGCAGAAAAAAGTCCAGCACCACCATTTTCGGTATTGGTCAAAATCACGATACCTAAGTTCAGATCTGGATACATCGTCACAACCGAAAGCATTCCAGGTAAGCCGCCGGTATGTGATACTTTTAGAGTTCCTTTTGAATCTTCCAATTCCCAACCTAATCCATAACCGCAGAAATGAGAAGAGTATCTAGGATTTGGATTTGCTTCTTCAACGGTATGTATGCGCCACATTTCATTGTAGTTTTTCTCAGAAAACAGTGTTGATTTCAAATCAGTTCCATATTTACCTTTATTCAAACGCACCAACATCCATTTTGCCATATCGGAAGCGTTTGATATTACCCCGCCTGCAGCACTATTCATCTGTACTCCAAAGTTTTCAATTGTTTTTATAGTTCCAGATTCAGATGAGTGTGCTACTGCCAAATTACTTTTGTCCTTGATTAAATCGCTTGCTGCAAAAGTATTGCTCATTTGCAGAGGCTCAATAATTCGTTTTTGCACGAATGCCTCATAACTCATACCGCTTGTTCTGGCAATTACTTCTCCTGCTACGACATAGAGTAAATTGTCATAATCAAATTTGGTTCGGAAAGCAGAAACCGGTTTGAAATATTGAAAACTGCTCACCACATCCTTAATGGTGAAATTTGACCCATCAGGAAAAAACATCAAATCGCCAATACCTAATCCGAGGCCGCTGCGATGCGTTAATAAATCCTGTATGTTAAAATTCTCTGTTACATAATCATTATACATTTTGAATTCAGGGATATAGTCTTTTACTTTATCCGTCCACTTCAATTTGCCCTCATCCTCCAAAATAGAAAGTGCCGTCGTCGTAAATGCCTTGCTATTGGATGCAATTTGAAAATTGGTGCTTTCGTTTACCGCTTTTTTTGTTTCAATAGAACTAAGGCCGTATCCTTTTAGGTGAATTACTTTTCCATCCTTAACAACCGCAATTGATGCGCCAGCTACTTTAAATTTCATTAAGGCATCGTTCATTAATAAATCAATTTTTTCAGATGTTACTTGAGCAAAAGTTGTAGAGGCAAAGCAAATTAAGAGAACTGATGTTAACAGAGTCGTTACTTTTTTCATATTTGAGTGTTATTTTAGGATGTTATAGTGTGTCTGGTTTGTTGATAATTCGTTTACATATATGGTAAAGTCTCACATATCTATCCAAAACTTGGTAGTCTTGTCTGACAAACATAGCATTAATTTTTAGAATCTTAGCTGAAGTGTCTAACTTTTACAGGAAGACAAGATTGAAGGGAAGTAGACGATGCTTAGCAGTATTTGCGTGAGGGATAGGAGCAAGCTACCGAAGTAGCGTGGATAGCCCGACAGCATAAAGAAAAGGGACCGAATCACCGTTAAGTGATTTGGTCCCTTTTCTTTATGGTGGCACGCCCCAATGATTTTAACTAAAAAAGCTCTTTTAAAACTTTACATTTTAAAAGAGCTTTTATGCTTTGTTTACAAAAAATTATTTCAGTTCGTAAACATTATTGCTTTGTTTAACATCTGCCATTAAACCACTTGGGTCGATGGTGATTTTCTTGATTGATGTCTTATTTTTTGAAATATTAAACTCAAAAGTAGGATACGCCCAAGCCCAATCGTTTAGAACGGTTCTTGTAATGGCAGGAGTTGGGTTTTCTTTTTCGAAACTCATCATGCGCAACGGAATGTAAAAAATCTCTTGAGTACCATCTGTGTATTCTACCAATAAATCAATAGGCATTGGCATTCTACCAATACGTTCTAGAGTTACAGTTGTTTTGTCTGCGTTTTCTTTTACTTCTTTGATTCCGTAATCGATGGTGTTTAATGTTTCTGTCCAATCCACCAAGTACCAATCTAAGTTAGCTCCCGAAACACGCTCGGCAGTTCTCTTGATATCGTTTGGCGATGGGTGCTTGAATTTGAAATCTTGGTAGTATTTTTTTACCGTTTTGTTCAAATTATCTTGTCCAATCACATAAACCAACTGAGACAGGAATATACTTCCTTTTACATAAGACGCAATACTATAAGAACGGTTTTCATCATAACGATCTCCGTGTGTGGAAAGTGGTTGTTCCTTTCCAGATTCTACTAATTTATAGTAAGCAGCATAGTTCCCTTTGAATGGGTTTTCTTCTTTTTTGTCTTTCAATTCATTCAGGGCCGAATCTTCAATATAGGTGGTAAAACCTTCGTCCATCCAAGGGTGCTTAGATTCATTGGATGCCAAAATATGTTGGAACCAAGAGTGTCCCATTTCGTGTGTTGCTGTGCCTAAAAGTCCTTCAAGTTTTCCGTTGCCCAACATCAAAGTACACATGGCATACTCCATTCCGCCATCACCTCCTTGTATAAACGAGTATTGCTTGTATGGATAATTTCCAACAGTTTTGTTGTAATAATCCATCACCTTTACCATCAAAGGCTCTAGTTTTCTCCAATTTTCGGTTACCTCAGTCGTGTTTTTGAAAAGGAAATGCAAATCGACATTATTTGGTCCTTTTACTATATCGTGTTGGTAATTTTTATCGGCAGCCCAAGTAAAATCATGTACCATTGGAGCTATAAAATGCCAAGTCAAGGTTTTTTCTTTTTTTGGATAAACTACTGTAGTTCCAGCATCTTGATAACCATGGCCTATTTCGTTTGGGTTTTGCAAATAACCGGAACCTCCCAAAGTATAATCTTTATCAATTGTGATGTTCACATCAAAATTTCCCCAAACACCATGAAATTCTCTGGCAATATAAGGGTCGGCATGCCAACCTTCGAAGTCAAACTCTGCCATTTTTGGGTACCATTGTGCCATCGACAATTCAATGCCTTCTACACTATTTCGTCCCATACGGCGAATTTGCACAGGTACTTGACCATCAAAATCCAATGTAAAAGTTGTTTTTGAATTTGGTAAAATAGGTTTTGCCAAAGTCACTTCTAAAATAGTACCTATCACTTTGGCAACAGCCGTAACACCATCTTGTTTGAAATTTGAAATTTTCAAATACCCAATTTCATTCGGCTTAAGGTTTTTAATTCGGCTTTCTTTTATGTCTTTGCCATCCACTTTTATTTTGGTTACCATACGACCATCTGGATCCTTGATAGATTGTAGTCTTGCATCCATTTCGCTTCCCGGTTGAAAAGCATTAGTATATAAATGATAATACACTTTCTTCAATGTATCTGAAGAGTTATTGGTGTAAACCAGTTCTTGTTTTCCTTTGTACTGATAGTTTTTGACATCCATCGTGACGTCCATTTTGTAATCAACCTGTTGTTGCCAGTAACCCGCTTTTTGGGCGAATAAATTACCCAGACTTACTGAAAAAAAAGCAAATAGAAAGAGTTTGCGCATGGTATTAAAAATAAAAAAATGGAAGAGTTTTTGACTCTTCCATTGGATTAATAGTAGTTAAATTATTTCTTAGACATTTTTTCGGCCATCAATAATGCGTTATAAGCATTTACCATTTTGCCTGATTTTGATGAATCAGCAGCTGTTTTTTGTTCTTGATTTTCTCCTAAAAGTACATTCGCAGGAAGTGGTGTTCCAGAATCCATCAAGATTTGTTTCACTTGTTTGGCAGATAATTTTGGATAATAGGAACGAATCAAAGCAGCAACTCCAGCAGCATTTGGTGACGCCATAGAAGTCCCTTGCTCATATTTGTATTTGTTATTTGGAACAGTTGCATAAATTTCTGTTCCAGGAGCATAAACATCTACGTTAACAGTACCATAATTTGAAAAATCTGCAATTACATTTTGTCCATATTTATTACTCAAAGCACCTACAGTAAGTACATTGGACGCAAATTCTATTTTATTGTCTTCGGAGTCATTTGGGAAGTTAATATTTTCAGCTAAATCAATGTTATCTCCATCGTTTCCAGCGGCATGTACAAATAACACATCTTTCTTTTCGGCATATTTTATAGCGTCAAAAACCCATTGTTTGTGTGGAGAATAACTTTTTCCAAAACTTCCATTGATTACTTTGGCTCCATTATCTACAGCGTAACGAATTGCCAATGCAATATCTTTGTCATATTCATCTCCATCTGGAACAGCTCTAACAGCCATAATTTCTACATTATCGGCAACTCCGTCACCTCCTATGTTATTTCCTCTTACTTGTGCAATAATTCCAGAAACATGAGTTCCATGAAGAGCTTCTTCTTTGTCTGGACCATAAACGATATTATTTCCGTATTTGGTATCTTTAATATCTTCTGGATTGTCGCCCACCACTTTTCTACCATCTAACTCTTTGTTCAAATTATAGTTTAATTGATCGTAAACATATTTTGTGTAATCTTCAATTTCAGCTCTGAAAGTCGGACCTGCATTAGTCAAAATACGGGTCATGATCATTTTACTTTTGCTCAAATCGGGATCTGTAGTAACGATTCCGTTCAAATCTTCAACAGTATAGTTTTCTTTATTCAAATGCTTTTGAATCGCCTTATCAGTGGCAGTTAAGAAATCCATTTGCTGTTTTTCTTTCATTGCATTATTATACTTTTCTTCATAAGCAGCCAATGCGCTTTTGTAGGTCGCCGATCCATCATCACCCTTTTTTATGATACGGGTCATCTCTAGAGTTTCATGTAAATCATTCCCTAGAAAATTCCAGCCGTGAATATCATCGATATAACCGTTTTTATCGTCATCAATTCCGTTTCCGGCAATCTCTTTTTTATTAGTCCAAATTACCGATTTCAAATCTTCGTGGTCAATATCTACACCAGAATCTATAATTCCAACAATCACTTTGACTCCTTTTTTACCTTTAAGTAATTCGGCATAAGCTTTATCCACGCTCATTCCTGGGATACTGTCTTTGGCTAAATCCAGATGCGACCATCTTTGCAATTCAGGTTCACTCAATTCTCCTTTTTTGCCAACATAATCAATTGACTTTGTAGCTGTTTGAGCATTTGCCGAAAGGCATAAAGACAAAGCGGCTATTAACGTTATTGAGGTTAAATTTATTTTTTTCATATGTAGATTTTCTGAATTTAAAATAATGAACTCCAAAAATAGTGGAAGTAAATTAGATATTAATCAATCATTAACGGTTTTTTATGATAAAATGTTTCTGCAAATATTTTGTTATAAAAATAAAAAAATATGTATATTCTGAAAAAAATTATGTAAAAATAAGTTAAATTTCGTACTCTTGCATCGCTATATTTTAATAAATATTAACCTATGAAAACAAAATTACTTTTATTTTTTTTGCTATTCTCACTTACCATTAATGCACAAACCAATTTAATCCCCAACGGGGATTTTGAAAATTGGAATTCATCCTCACAACCTGATAATTGGTTCAGGTACTTCAGCGGTTTTGCCTCGCAAAGCACTTCGTCTCAAAATGGCACATCAAGCACCAATATGATGATTACTGATGGGACATTTAATTATATTAACAGTGAATATTTTCCTGTTGTAGCCAACAAAACCTACCGTATTACTTTGTATCACAAATTAGTTTCGGGAAGTTTTTCAGCAATTGATCTTAGTTTATATCACAAGCCAAGTACATTTAAAGAGGAAATCATTAAAAAAACAGATGCTACGTTTTCTAGTAGTGAATGGCGAAAAATTGAATTTGACTATACTGCAACTGTAAACGAAAATATCGAGGTAGATATATGGACTACTGGAACACTTAATTCAGAAATTTTAGTTGACAATGTTTCTGTGATTGATGTAGCAACAATTGGAGCACAATACACTATGATACCTGATGTAAATTTTGAAAATAAATTAATCGCATTAGGTATTGATTCTGGGGCCACTGATGGAAAAGTGTTAACAAATAATATTAACAAATTAACTTCATTGGATGTTTCGTATAGTTCTATTGCTGACCTAACAGGGATTCAGGATTTTGTGGCTTTAACTAATTTAAATTGTGGAAATAATAAATTAACAGCTCTTGACGTTTCTAAAAACTTAGCGTTGACCAATTTATATCCTTCCAGTAATCAGTTGACAACTCTAGATGTTTCTCAAAATCTCGCTTTAGTTAATTTACAATGTTGGAATAATCAAATAACTTCGTTGGATGTTTCTAAAAATATCGCTTTAACTTCTTTAGGGTGTAGCAACAATCAATTAACTACACTTGATATTTCTAAAAACGCAGCTTTAACATATTTTAATTGTTCTTCAAACAACCTCTTGAGCTTGAATCTAAAAAATGGCAAAAACACTTTGTTGACAGATATAACTCTTTCATCCAATCCTGACCTAAGGTGTATAACTGTTGATGATGCTGCTTATTCAAATACCAACTGGGCAAATAGGAAAGATGCTTCTGCCTTATTTTCTCCTTATGATTGCTCGACAGTTACACTAATTCCAGATCCAAAATTTGAAGATAAATTAATAACATTAGGTATTGATACTGACGGTAAAAATGGGTTTATAGTAACTGCAAGTATAATGTCCGTAACTATATTAGATGTATCTAATAGCGCTATTGCTAATTTGAAAGGTATTGAAGGATTTACTGCATTGACAACTCTTAATTGTTCTGGAAATTTATTTACCAAAATAGACCTTTCTAAAAACGCTTCAATCACAACCCTAAATTGCTCTAATAATCCAACATTGGTTTGTATACAAGTAGCTGATGTTACAGCAGCTTCCAACTGGGCTACAACCAAAGATACAACAGCTAATTTTAGTCTCGATTGTACTATTTATACGCTTATTCCAGACGCTAAATTCGAAGACAAACTAATCGCTCTTGGAATTGATAAAGACGGAAAAAACGGGAAAGTGGCTACAGAAAGTATAGCTTCTATAACCTCACTAGATGTTTCTAATAGTTCGATTGCTGACTTGACAGGGATTCAAGATTTTGTAAGTTTGAAAACATTAAATTGTTACGATAATAAATTAACCAATTTAGATATTTCTAAAAATGTAGCTTTATTAGAACTTAATTGTTATTCAAATCAATTGCCTTCTATTGATGTTTCTAATAATATTTTATTAAAAACATTAGATTGTAGTGCAAATCTTTTGTCTAGTTTAAATGTTACAAAAAACATAGCTTTAATATATTTATCAATTTCTTACTTCCCTACTAAAACAGGAGCCTCAGGGAAAGGAAAATTTGAATCTATCGATATTTCAGAAAACATAGCCTTAGAAACACTTTATTGTCAACAAAATAAAATAAAAGTATTGGATGTTTCCAAAAACGTAAATTTAACAGCTTTGTATTGTTGGGAAAATTCGATAACAGTCCTAAATGTTTCGAAAAATGTTTCTTTAAAAACATTATCATGTGGTGGTAATCTATTAACAAATATAGATGTTTCAAATAATAAATTATTAGGATATTTAAGTTGCAGTGAGAACCTGTTAACAGAATTAGATGTTTCTAATAACCTATTGTTATACATGTTAGATTTTGATTATAATCAATTAAGAGATTTAAATTTATCAAAACACACTAAACTTAGTCAATTATTTTGTAAATCCAATCAATTAAAAAGTTTGAATCTTAAAAACGGAAATAATACTAAAATAGGTTATTCAAATTTTACAAATAATCCTGATTTAAGTTGCATTGAAGTAGATGATATTACTTTTTCAAATACAAATTGGAAAAATTACAAAGATTCAAGTGCTAATTACAGTAATAATTGTAGCAACTCAACTTTAATTCCAGACCCTAAGTTTGAAGACAAATTAATAGCTTTGGGTATTGACACTGATGGTAAAAACGGTAAAGTTCTCACTGCAAGTATTGCTGCCTTAACCTCTTTGGATGTATCAAATGTTGGCATTTCAGATTTAACAGGAATTGAAGATTTTACATCTTTACAGAGTTTAAGTTGTGACAATAATGCATTAACAAAGCTAAATCTTTCTTATAATCATTATCTAGAAAGTTTAAACATTGCTGCTAATAAATTAACTATGTTAAATTTAGTGTACAATACTAAACTACAAACTATTCATTGTAATGACAATTTATTTAGAACACTTGATTTTTCTAAGAATACAAGCTTGACCGAAATCTATTGCCCAAACAACAAATTGGTTTCATTAAATCTTAAGAACGGAAATAACGCAATTAACAATGGTCCAAGCATCAAAAATTTTACCAATAATCCAGATTTAAAGTGCATAGAAGTAGATGATGTCAACTATTCTAATACAAACTGGTCTTTTTATAAAGACGCTACAGCGAGTTATAGTTTTGACTGTGCCTACTCTACGGCAATTCCAGATGCTATGTTTGAAGACAAATTGATTGCATTGGGCATTGACACTGATGGTAAAAACGGTAAAGTTTTAACTGGAAGCATAGCATCTGTAAGCTCACTTGACGTTTCTTCAAGTTCGATTACTGATTTGTCAGGAATACAGGATTTTGTGTCTTTGACTGCTTTAAAATGTAGCAACAACCAATTAATCACACTGGATGTTTCTAAAAATGTTGCTTTGACAACTTTGATATGTAGCAATAATAAATTAACCACTCTAGATGTTACTAAAAATAATGCTTTAACAAAATTTGATTGTTATTATAATAATCTTCAATCTTTAAACCTAAAAAACGGCACTAATAATTTGCTAACCACTGTCAATACTAACATTGCTCACAATCCAAACTTATACTGCATTCTTGTTGATGATGTTACTTATTCTAATACCAATTGGTCAACTAAGAAAGATGCTACTGCCTCTTTCAATAGTGTTGAATGTATTGCATTATCGTTACCTTCAAACAATTTTACTATTGAGTCAAAAGGTGAAACCTGCCTTAACTCAAATAATGGTGAAATAAACATTAGTTCAACAGCAGCATATACTTATAAAGCTAGCATTAATGGAACTCTATATTCTTTTACCAATAACAGTTTAAATCTTCCTAATTTAACTCCTGGAACCTATACTATTTCCATTACTATTCCTGGTGAAAATTTCGAACAAAACTTCACAGTAATCATTCCTAAAGGAGCAATCATTACTGGAAAATCTAGTATAGTTGCTAACAAAGTTTCTGTAGAAATTACCGAAGGAACTGCCCCTTATACCGTTTTTGTAGATGGCGTAGAACAATTTGAAACTACTGATTCAAGCTTTTCTGTAGAAACCAAAAAAGGAGGATTACTTCAAGTGAAAACAGCCAAAGACTGTGAGGGTATTTATGCCAAAAAAATTATAGGATTAGAAGGTGCTATTTCTGCTTACCCAAATCCTACATCTGGAAGTTTTGAGATTGAAATACCAACCTCTAAAAAAGAAGTCGTAATAGTATTATACTCGATCGATGGTCATTTAATATCAAACAAAACCTACGCTATCAAGAACAGAAAAGTACAATTAACTCTTGAAAATCAACCTACAGGAATTTATGTTGCGAAAATTGAGTTAGACACCCCAGACTATCTAAAAATTATAAAAAATTAAAAAAATGAAGAATTTCATATACCTCTCAATAGTTGGATTACTATTTATTTCTTGTAGCGGTGGTGGAGATGATCCAGTAACAACTCCAGCAGTTAAAAACTCGGCACCCACAATCCCTTCATTGGTTGCTCCAACGGATAATAAATTATGTATTAATAATATAGTTGGTTTTCAATGGAATCCCTCCACGGATGCTAATAATGATGCAATAACCTATCAAATACAAGTAGCAAAAGACAATACGTTTTCTCAAATTGTTAAAACCATAGAAAATGCTATAAATACTGAAGGTACTCAATTAGAAAAAGGAATAGCCTATTATTGGAGAATAAAAGCAACCGACAGCAAAGGATTGTCAAGTAATTATTCAGCCACATTTAAATTTTATACAGCAGCTGATGCAGTAGTCAACCATTTGCCTTTTTCTCCAGAATTAGTAGACCCAGCTATTAACACCGTATTGAATACAACAACAGCCACTTTAAAATGGAATGCTTCCGATGTTGATGCATCGGATATTCTTTCTTATGATGTGTATTTTGGAACCACTAATCCTCCTACATCAAAAATAAGCGAAAACACAGCAGCAAAAACCCTTGACGTTACGTTAGAACCTGCAAAGGAATACTTTTGGAAAGTAGTTGTGAAAGACAATAAAAGCGGAGAAACTATAGGTCAAGTTTGGAAGTTTAAAACGAATTAATTTCTAAAAAATTCAAAAAAACAAACCCCCTATTTTCATTCATTTGAAAATGGGGGTTTTATTTTTTATCGTAAATTTGAGTACTTCGAAAAGTCAATTTTAAATTTCCGCAGCAATAACTCGAAAAATAAATGGGCAAAATACTGAAATATTTTAAAATAAAAGAGCGTGAAACTTCAATAAAACAGGAACTTTCAGGTGGTCTCGTTACTTTCTTGTCTATGTCTTACATCATTTTTGTAAACCCAAACATACTATCGATGACGGGTATGCCAAAGGAAGCGCTGATTTCGGTTACTTGCATTGCTGCAATTTTTGGAACTTTATTAGTTGGAATCTGGGCTAAAGTTCCTTTTGCAATGGCTCCCGGGATGGGACTAAACGCCATGTTTGCATTTACCTTAGTTCTTGGTCAAGGAGTCTCCTGGCAAGATGCTTTGGGTGTTGTTTTTCTTTCGGGAGTATTCTTTACGATCATATCTTTTTTTGGTATTCGGCATAAAATTGTTGAAGCAATTCCTCCCTCATTACAAGTAGCTATGGGATGTGGTGTCGGTTTTTTTATTGCTTTTATTGGATTCAAACAATTAGGACTTATTGTTGCCCATCCAGAAACTTTAGTCACATTGGGCAAATTTACCCCTGCCGTAATTATAGGTTTGATCACTTTGTTCATAACAGTAATCTTAGAAATTTACAAAGTAAAAGGCGCTATCTTGATTGGAATCATTGTTGGAACTTGTTTGGGAATTGGTTTCGACTCCAATGTCCATTTACCCACTCACGTTTTTTCGTTACCTCCATCCATTACTCCAATTTTTGGACAATTAAATATCTTAGGAGTCTTAAAGTTAAGTTTTGCTTCAGCCATTTTCTCTTTCCTTTTTGTGAGTTTATTTGATTCAATTGGAACTGCAATTGCCTGTTCTTATGAAGCAAATCTGGTTGGTAAAAATGGTAAAATGCCTCATCTCAAAAAAGTATTGGAAGCCGATGGTATTGCTACTATGTGCAGCGGAATTTTAGGCACAAGCAATACTGTGGTATTTATAGAATCAGCGACAGGAATTGCAAATGGAGCGAAAACGGGCTTAAGTTCCGTTTTTGTGGCTCTGTTTTTCTTTTTAGCCTTATTTGTTTCTCCTATTATCGGAATCGTTCCTGCATATGCAACAGCGCCGGCTTTGATCCTCGTTGGGATTTATATGTCCAAACATTTATCAAGAATCAATTTTGATGATTTACATATTGGTGTTCCTGCATTTTTAACAATGATTATGATGCCCTTAACTTATAGTATCAGTAATGGAATAGCTTATGGTTTTGCCTGTTATATTATCCTGGCCCTATTTACCAAAAACACCAAAGAAGTAACGCCAATGATGTGGGGCGTTGGGGCGTTTTCAATCCTGAGTATTGTAATTGCACAAATGTAATAACAAATAAAAACCCCATTTTCAAATCGATTTGAAAATGGGGTTTTTATTTAGATTGAACTTTAGTATTTTAAAGAATTTCGTCACACGTAAAAACTTCTTTCAATCGCACGCCTTTCTCCGTATGCTCAACGGTTATAATTTCGTTATGCGCATCGTGTTCCAAAAACAAATAATAGTTATCAGTAGCAGCGGCATTCAGAAATTTAGATTTTTCAGGCATGGTCAATAAGGGTCTTGTGTCATACCCCATTACATATGGCAAAGGCAAATGCCCCGCCGTTGGAATCAAATCGGCACAAAAAACAATTGTTGTATCTTGATACTGAATATGTGGAATCATCATTTTTTCGGTGTGTCCATCAACATAAAAAATTCCAAATCCCAATTCTTTTGAAACTGCAAAATCGCCATCAGGTTTTGCAATAAAATGCAACTGACCACTTTCTTGCATCGGCAAAATATTCTCTGACAAAAAAGAGGCTTTTTCTCTGGCGTTAGGTTTTGTTGCCCATTCCCAATGATTTTTGTTTGTCCAGAATTTTGCATTTTTAAAAGCTGGTTCGTAACCTGTTTTTTCTTTGTTCCATTGTACACTTCCTCCACAATGGTCAAAATGTAAATGCGTCATAAAAACATCGGTAATATCATCGCGATGAAAACCGTATTGTGCCAACGATTTGTCCATCGAATGGGTACCCCAAAGCGAGTAATATCCAAAAAACTTGTCGGATTGTTTATTTCCCATTCCAGTGTCAACCAAAATCAATCGGTTTCCATCTTCAATCAACAAGCAGCGGGCGGCAATATCTATCAGATTATTTTCATCGGCAGGGTTAGTCTTGTTCCAAATAGTTTTGGGCACAACACCAAACATAGCTCCGCCATCGAGTTTAAAATTGCCTGTTTCTATTGGATAAAGTTTCATTAGTTATGTCTTAAAGTTGAAAATAACCTGCAATTTAGCAAAATCCGATGGCTTAATTCTAACCATATATAACAAATTTCTATTTTGGCATTAGTTATATAAATGTTATCAGTTATGGGAAAAAGCATTTTATATAGTATCTTTGCAGTTAATTTAGACGAAATAAAGATAGTACATAAAAAAGCTTTACAGAATTATGTTCTCTTTTTAGAGATTCATTTTAAGCTATTTATGTTCAAAACATAAAACAAATATTACCTAAACATGATACAAGTTTCTGATACTGCCAAAAAGAAAATCATCGATTTGATGAAAGACGATGGTTTTGATGCCGCCGTTGACTACGTGAGAGTCGGCGTGAAAAGCGGTGGATGCTCTGGTTTGTCTTATGATTTAAAATTTGACAAAACCAAAGGCGAAGACGATAAAATATTCGTTGACAACGATATCACTATCGCTGTCGAAAAAAAATCATTCCTTTATTTAGCAGGAACTATATTAGAATTTTCTGGAGGATTAAACGGGAAAGGATTTGTTTTTAACAATCCAAATGCTAATAGAACTTGCGGTTGCGGGGAATCATTTTCACTTTAGTCGAAAGGACAAAATCATAAAGTCGAAAGACTTACAATGACTTTACCACTTTAGACTTTAATACTTTTAAGACAAAAAAAATATGTCAAAATACACCGAAGACGATTTAAAAATCGAATTAGAGACCAAAGAATACGAGTACGGATTTTATACTGAATTAGAATCGGAGACGTTTCCTATTGGTCTAAATGAAGATATTGTTCGAGCTATTTCTCAAAAGAAAGACGAACCACAATGGATGACTGACTGGCGTATTGAGGCTTTCCGAGCTTGGGAAGAAATGATTGAGCCAGAATGGGCAAACGTTAAGTATCAAAAACCCGACTTCCAAGCCATTTCTTATTACTCAGCTCCAAAGAAAGCAGATCCAAACAAAACATTGGACGATGTTGATCCAGAACTTTTAGAAATGTACAAAAAGTTAGGTATCTCTATTGATGAGCAAAAAAAGATGAATAATGTTGCCATGGATATTGTAGTTGACTCCGTTTCTGTAGCTACAACATTCAAAAAAACATTAGGTGAAAAAGGAATTATCTTTATGAGTATTTCTGAAGCCATCAAAGAACACCCTGAATTAGTTCGTAAATATCTTGGTACTGTTGTTCCTCAAAGAGACAATTTTTATGCTGCCTTGAATTCGGCTGTTTTCTCAGACGGATCTTTCTGCTATATTCCAAAAGGCGTTCGTTGCCCAATGGAACTATCGACTTACTTTAGAATCAATCAAGCTGGAACTGGGCAATTCGAAAGAACATTATTGGTTGCAGATGAAGGCAGTTATGTTTCATACTTAGAAGGATGTACTGCTCCAACTCGAGACGAAAATCAATTGCATGCCGCTGTGGTAGAATTGATCGCCTTGGACGATGCCGAAATTAAATATTCTACCGTTCAAAACTGGTACCCTGGAAACAAAGAAGGTAAAGGTGGGGTTTTCAATTTTGTAACCAAAAGAGGATTCTGCGAGAAAAATGCAAAAATCTCTTGGACACAAGTAGAAACAGGATCTGCAATTACTTGGAAATATCCTTCTGTTATCTTAAAAGGAGATAACTCTATTGGAGAATTTTATTCAATTGCTGTTACTAATAATTACCAACAAGCCGATACAGGAACTAAAATGATTCATTTGGGTAAAAACACCAAATCAACCATTATTTCTAAAGGTATCTCTGCTGGAAAATCACAAAACAGTTATAGAGGTTTGGTTCAAATTGGAGCTAGAGCAGAAAATGCCAGAAACTTTTCACAATGTGATTCACTGTTAATGGGGAACCATTGTGGTGCACATACTTTCCCTTATATCGAAAGCAAAAATCCAACTGCAAAAGTAGAACATGAAGCTACGACCAGTAAAATTGGTGAAGACCAAGTTTTCTATTGCAACCAACGTGGAATCCCGACCGAAAAAGCAATTGCGCTTATCGTAAATGGTTTCAGTAAAGACGTGTTGAACAAATTGCCAATGGAATTTGCTGTAGAAGCACAAAAATTGTTGGAAATAAGTTTAGAAGGTTCTGTAGGATAATTATATTTGTTTAAAGTTTAAGGTTTAAAGTTGAGCCACTTAACTTTAAAAACCTTAAACAAAATAACTTTAAACAAAACATATGACTACAATAAAAAGATTTGAAGATTTAGAAATTTGGCAAGATGCTAGAAAATTATCGAAAGAAGTAATTGTAATTTCCAAGGAAACAGATTTAAAAACAGACTTTAGGCTAAAAGATCAAATTAAAGCTTCTTCGGGTTCTATTATGGATAATATAGCCGAAGGATTTGAAAGAAATGGAAATTTAGAGTTTCGACAGTTTTTATCGATAGCAAAAGGATCTGCTGGAGAATCAAGATCTCAACTTTATAGAGTTTTTGATAATGATTATATCAACCAAGAAAAATTAGACAGCTTAATTTTTGAATATGAAAAGTTGAGTGGAAAAATAAATAATTTTATATCATATTTAAACAAAAAAGATTTTAAAGGTACAAAGTTTCAGTAACCATGAGAACTTTAAACTTTAAACTTTAAACAAAAAAAACATGCTTAGTATAAAAAATTTACATGCCTCAATAGGTGACAAAGAAATATTAAAAGGGATAAACCTTCAAGTAAACGCAGGAGAAGTTCATGCTATAATGGGACCAAATGGTGCTGGAAAAAGTACACTTTCGGCTATTATTGCTGGAAACGAAAATTACGAAGTAACCGATGGGGAAATCTTTTTGGACGGTGAAGATCTTTCTGATCTTGCTCCAGAAGAAAGAGCACACAAAGGTGTTTTCCTTTCGTTTCAATATCCAGTGGAAATCCCAGGAGTTTCGGTAACGAACTTCATGAGAACCGCTATCAACGAAACACGTAAAGCAAACGGTCAGGAAGAAATGCCAGCCAACGAAATGCTAAAAGTAATTCGTGAAAAATCAGAATTATTGGAAATCGACAGAAAGTTTCTTTCTCGTTCACTTAATGAAGGTTTCTCTGGTGGTGAGAAAAAAAGAAACGAAATTTTTCAAATGGCAATGCTAGAACCAAAACTAGCTATCCTTGATGAAACCGATTCTGGTCTTGACATCGATGCTTTAAGAATTGTTGCCAATGGTGTAAATAAATTGAAAAGCGATAAAAATGCTGTCATTGTAATTACTCACTACCAAAGATTATTGGATTACATCGTTCCAGATTTTGTTCACGTTCTTCACAACGGAAAAATTGTAAAATCAGGCGGAGCAGAATTAGCACATGAGTTAGAGGAAAAAGGATACGATTGGATTAAAGGAGAGAATTAAAAATTGTTTCAAGTTTCAAGTTTTTTTAGTTTCAGGTTGCAAATCTGAAGCAAACAAAACCTGAAACAAACAAAACAAAATCTATGGCTACAATAAACCGGTTTGAAGATTTAGAAATCTGGCAGGAAGCTAGGAGACTAACAAAAGAAATTCATATCATTTCGATTGAAACTGAATTGAAAAATGACTATCGGTTCAAAGATCAAATAAAAGCTTCATCTGGTTCAGTAATGGATAATATTGCAGAAGGTTTCGAAAGAGATGGCAATATAGAATTTAGACAATTTTTATCTATAGCAAAAGGTTCTGCAGGAGAAACCCGATCTCAACTTTATAGAGTTTTTGATTTTGAATATATTTCAGAACAAAAATTTGAACTTTTAAAAAAGGATTATGAAAACTTAAGTGGTAAAATAAAAAACTTCATCACTTATCTTAACAAGAAAGATTTCAAAGGGAATAAGTTCCAATAGGCAAAACCTGAAACTTTAAACCTGAAACCTGAAACTAACAAAAATGGAATTAAAAGAAAAATTACTATCGTCTTTTATGGCTTTTGAAGAGCGCGTCGATGTTCATTCGGAACTTCACAATGTGCGAACTGCAGCCATAAAAAACTTCGAAAATAAAGGATTTCCAACCAAAAAAGAAGAAAGTTGGAAATACACTTCGCTAAACGCTATCTTAAAAAATGATTTTAGCGTTTTTCCAAAAACAGAAAATGCCATTCAATATAGCGATGTAAAAAAGTACTTTTTACACGAAATAGACACCTACAAAGTAGTTTTTGTAGATGGTGTTTTTAGTTCGCATTTATCTTCAACTACTCACGACGGTATTGATGTTTGCTTAATGTCATCGGCATTAAACAAACCAAAATACAAAATGATTATTGACACTTACTTCAATCAGATAGCTAGTAAAGATGAAAGTTTGACTTCATTGAATACGGCTTTCGCCAATGAAGGAGCTTACATCAACATCCCAAAAAGCAAAGTTGCCGACAAACCTATCGAGATAATGTATTTCTCGACAGGGGGCGAAAATGCACTTTTGGTTCAGCCTAGAAACTTGGTTATTGTTGGTGAAAACTCACACGTACAAATCATAGAACGTCATCAAAGTTTAAACGAAAATCCAGTTTTAACCAATTCGGTTACCGAGATTTTTGCTCAAAAAAGGGCCATTGTGGATTATTATAAAATTCAAAATGACAACCTAGAAGCCAATTTGATTGACAACACTTATGTTTCCCAAAAACAGGAAAGTCACGTTTCGGTTCACACTTTCTCTTTTGGAGGAAACTTAACCAGAAACAATTTGAATTTCTACCACTTTGGAGAAAGATTGACTAGTACCTTGAACGGAATCACTATTATTGGTGATAATCAACACGTTGATCACTATACATTAGTGAACCACGCAACACCAAATTGTGAAAGTTTCCAAGATTATAAAGGAATTTTCAATGACCGCTCGACAGGAGTTTTCAACGGAAAAGTATATGTGGAAAGAGAAGCTCAAAAAACAAATGCTTTCCAAAAAAGCAACAACATTCTGTTGAGCGATAAAGCAACAATTAACGCCAAACCGCAACTTGAAATTTTTGCCGATGACGTAAAATGTTCACACGGTTGTACTATTGGTCAATTGGATGAAACTGCTATGTTCTATATGCAACAACGTGGAATTCCTAAAAAAGAAGCCAAAGCATTATTGATGTACGCTTTCTCGAATGCCGTAATCGAAAACATAAAAATACCTGAATTGAAACAACGAATCACCAAAATCATCGCCATGAAATTGGGCGTTAAAATTGGATTTGATTTATAGCATTTAGCCGCAAGGTTCGCTAATATTTACGCAAAGAGCGCAAAGTACAAATAATACTTTGCGCTCTTTGCACTTTTACCTTGTTTGCTTTGTGGTTAAAATTATCTCATCACACTCCCCACAATTCCGCTCAAAAATCCATTAAAATCAAATTGAGGTTCTTCTGTTAAACCCATTCGTACAATTACCAAATCCATCGACGGAATGATAGCTACCATTTGGCYTTGAAAACCACTGCAATAATACAAATCTCTGGGAGCATTTGGGAAATAGTATCCTTCATTGAGCCAAAATTGTGCTCCATATCTTCCATGTGAAGTATCTGTGGGAGTCGAAACATACTTTGCCCAATTGGGATCAAATAATTGTTCTCCGTTCCAATTGCCTTTGTGTAAATACAACAAACCCAACTTTGACCAATCACGAGTAGTTGCCCAACCATAAGACGATCCAACATAATTCCCCGCCATATCTGTTTCTACAAGCATTGAATGCATCCCAATTTTATCAATCAATGCCGAATACCAAAAATCTAAGTATTCTTGGTGTGTCTTGAACTGCTTCCGCAAAATTCCCGAAAGCAAATTGGTTGTTCCAGAAGAATAATTCCAATGTGTGTTTGGTTTGAATACTGCTGGTTTTATCAATTGCGATTGTGTCATGTCTTTGTCTTGAAAAAGCATCTTTGTGGCATCACAGATTCTGTCATAATACTCGTCCCATTCCAAACCGGAATTCATATGCAATAAATCATTGGTCGTAATGTATTTTCGATTATCATTTTGCCATTCGGCAATGGGAGCAGGTTTGTAAATATCAAATCTTCTTTGTTTTTCAAGTATTCCAAAAAGTGTTCCCGTAATACTCTTGGTCATGGACCAACCGAGAATGACACTATTTTTTGTAAAACCATCAGCATATTTCTCCGCAATAATTTTATCTTTATAAATAACCAAAACTGAGCGCGTTCTTTTATAATTATTCCCTTTCGCATCAAATGCATTGGCAACAACCTTATTCAATTTGGTATAATTCACATTTTCAAAAACCGTGTCTTTGGGTACTAAATCTCCATAAGGAAAAGGAAGTTTATTATTTGATTTAGTTCTTTTCGGAATTTCATACGGTTTCGTAACATCAAAAGCATCATCGATTAATGTCGCACCCAAACCTTCCCTGTAAACTGCTTTTCGATTTTTTAAACCTAAAACATTCGCTGTTGCAAATTTTCCTGATTCGCTGATTTCATTGGTAGCCCAACCTATCACATCAAAATCATTGTCGCTTTTTTCAATGACATCCAATGAACGATTGTCAATGAAATGTCCAGAAGCAACGCTTTTAGCCGAAAATCCAGATATCAATTCTAGCTTGGGATAATTGGCAAAACCAAAATAAACCAAAAACAGAAAAAAGATAAAAACTCCTATTTTAAAATACTTTTTCATAATGAAAGATAATTCTACCAATTTAGTAAAAAAAGTAATACTAACTTCAAACAACTAAATTCCTTCTCCCTTTAGTAACAACACCCTTCACTTTCATACTATTTTTACAATTATTAACTATTGTTTCTTAGAAAACTAAATCAATTGTATTACTTTTGTATTTAGAAAAATTCTAAATAAAGCAATGTTAGATATTCAAAAAATAAGAGCCGACTTTCCTATTCTTTCACAAAAAGTAAACGGAAAGCCTTTAGTATATTTCGATAACGGAGCCACTTCACAAAAACCGCAAGTGGTTATTGATGCAATTGAAAAGTATTATCAAGAAATAAATGCAAATATTCATAGAGGAGTTCATACATTGAGCCAATTAGCAACAGATGCCTATGAAGTTTCCCGAGCAAAAATCCAAAATCATATCAATGCTAAATTCCTTCACGAAGTACTTTTTACTTCGGGGACTACTTTTGGCATCAACTTAGTGGCCAATGGATTTGCTTCCATTTTAAAACCAGGTGATGAAGTGTTGGTTTCAGCATTGGAACACCACAGCAATATTGTGCCTTGGCAAATGTTGTGTGAAAAAACAGGAGCCACACTCAAAGTCATTCCGATGAATGAAAATGGCGAATTGATAATAAGCGAATACGATAAGTTACTTTCACCAAAAACCAAAATCGTAACGGTAAACCATATTTCAAATGCGTTGGGAACTATCAATCCTATCAAGTATATGATTGATAAAGCCCACGATGTTGGAGCTGCTATTTTGATTGATGGCGCACAGGCCGTACCACATTTAAAACCTGATGTTCAGGCCTTGGATTGTGATTTCTATGTTTTTTCGGGACATAAAATGTGTGGTCCAACAGGAACAGGAGTTTTGTACGGAAAAGAAGCTTGGCTAAATAAATTACCTCCGTATCAAGGTGGTGGTGAAATGATTAAAGAGGTTACTTTTGAAAAAACAACCTATGCCGATTTACCACATAAATTTGAAGCGGGAACACCTAATATTGCTGGCGGAATTGTTTTAGGAACAGCGATTGATTATATGAATGAAATTGGTTTTGAAAACATTCAGAAGCAAGAACTGGAATTATTGGATCACGCCACAAAGCGATTATTAGAAATTGATGGTTTGAGAATTTTCGGCACATCTGAAGCAAAAACTTCAGTGGTCTCATTTAACATTGATGGTATTCATCCCTATGACATTGGAACCATCATTGACAAATTGGGAATCGCCGTAAGAACTGGTCACCATTGTGCCCAACCAATTATGAATTTCTTTGGTATTCCGGGAACGATTAGAGCTTCATTTTCTTTTTACAATACTAAAGAAGAAATTGATACATTGGTCGAAGCTGTAAAAAAAGCACAAATGATGTTATCTTAAAATAAAAAAGTATGAAAATTATAACACTCTTGTTTTTGACGTTAATACTTGGGAAAAACTGCCAAAGTCAAAATAATATGGATTTAAGTACAGCAAAAATTGAGTACACGGCCAATTCAAGAGGATTGTATAATAACACCGTTATAGAAAATAAAACAGTGTCCGTAACGAAAACAAGAGATGGAAAACCTGTTTCAAACTCTCTCACGGATGCCGAATTGAATGCTTTGATAAATGAATTTCAGAAAGTAGATCTGGAGGAAATTCCGAATCTAAAAGCTCCTACCCAAAAGCGTTTTCATGATGGAGCAGCAATGGCAAATTTAAAAATAACATATAAAGGAAAAACCTATGAAAGTCAGACTTTCGATAATGGATATCCTCCTGAAAAAATAAAGAACCTAGTAAACACAATACTATCCTTTTCAAAAAAAGTAGAATGACAATAAAAGAAATACAAAACGAAATCATAGATGAATTCTCCATGTTTGACGACTGGATGCAACGTTATGAATACATTATTGATTTAGGCAAAAATCTTCCTTTAATTAAGGAAGAATTCAAAACAGACAATAATTTAATCAAAGGATGTCAATCCAAAGTATGGCTACAAGGAGAACAAAACGATGACAAGATCATCTTTACAGCCGATAGTGACGCCATTTTGACTAAAGGAATCATAGCTATTTTGATCCGTGCTTTTTCGAACCAAAAGGCAATTGACATATTAAATGCAGATACTGATTTTATTGATGAAATAGGTTTGAAAGAACATCTTTCGCCAACAAGGGCCAATGGTTTGGTTTCGATGATAAAAAATATTAAAATGTATGCTTTGGCATTTGATGCCCAGAAAAAAAACTAAAATTATGGAACAAGAAATAAACACCGCAGAATTAGGAGAATCAATCGTAAAAAAATTAAAAACCATTTACGATCCAGAAATTCCAGTAGATATTTACGAATTAGGATTAATTTATGACGTAATGGTTAATACCGATTATGAAGTAAAAATATTAATGACACTTACTTCTCCAAACTGTCCGGTAGCAGAGAGTTTACCTAGAGAAGTAGAGGAAAAAGTAAAATCAATCGAACACATAAAAGATGCTGAAGTAGAAATCACTTTTGATCCGCCATGGAGCAAAGATTTGATGAGCGAAGAAGCAAAATTAGAATTGGGAATGCTTTAAAATTTGTTTCAAGTTTAAAGTTTCAGGTTAGAAAACTTGAAACTTTAAACCTTAAACTTTAAACATTGTATGGAAGAAATAATCAATAAAGTAGCGAATAGTGTCCTGGAAGTTTTCGATCTTGAAGACTATTATCCAGCAGGAGTTCGCGTGCAAATCGATATTTCACAATGGCTTCTTGAGGGTTTTTTGTTAAAAGAAAAAGACTTTAGGGAACAGCTAAACAATCAAGATTGGTTACAATATCAAGATCAATATGTAGCAGTTTCATGTGGTACGGATGCTATTATCCCTCAATGGGCGATAATCTTAGTCACTATGCATTTGGCTCCCTATGCCAAAAAAATCGTAAATGGTTATATGGACGATTTGGATTCTGCTTTGTACGAAGAATTACTTCCAAAAATCGATTATAGTGCATATCAGAACAAACCTGTTATCATAAAAGGCTGTTCGAAAAAACCAGTTCCTATGCGAGCCTATGTTTTGGCGGCACAATACCTGCAACCTTACGCCAGAAGCATAATGTATGGAGAAGCTTGTTCGGCTGTCCCTTTGTACAAATCGGCTAAAAAATAACATCATTTTTTAACTTATTGAATTATAGCTATTTATTCTTTTCATTATATTTGTATTAGAACTAATACTCTTACAATGAAAAAAATCATATTGTTAGTCTGTCTGCTTCCCCTTTCAACTCTGCTCCTTGCCCAATCTTCTGAAAAAGATCTAATAAAAAAAACAGAAGATGCAGCCAAAACTATAGATGATACGATCCCGAATGGCTGGAAGTCAACTGGGAAAGTTACATTTCTTTTTAACCAAGCCAACTTTAACAACTGGATTGCTGGAGGTGAAAATAGCTTTTCGGGCAACTTGGGATTGGATTATAAAATCGATTATAAAAAAGATGATTATTCCTGGGAAAATAGAATTCTAGCTTCCTATGGTTTATTGCAAACACAAAACTCCAATTTTGAAAAGAAAACGGATGATCAGATCGAAATAAATTCCATTCTAGCCAAAAAAACAAAAGGATACTGGTATTATTCGTTTTTGGTTAATTTTAGAACCCAATTTACCAAAGGATACTTATATACCAAAGATGCAAATGGCGCTGAAATAAGAGAAGAACACACCAACTTCATGTCGCCAGGTTACTTACTATTTGGCCCAGGTATGTATTGGAAAAAGACTGATAATTTTAAAATTAATTTGGCACCATTAACGTCCAAACTTACTTTTGTGGATAGTCGTTATACTTCAATACTCGGTTATGTAGATGGTGATTATTTTGGGGTGGATGCCAATAAAAGCATGTTATATCAACTGGGTTTCAATGCCACTGCATATTATAAATTCACGATAATGGAAAACGTTACAGCCGAAAATCTTTTGAATTTATATTCTAATTATTTGAAAGACCCACAAAATATTGACATCAATTACGATTTGATTATAGTGATGAAAATCAACAAAATACTATCGGCGAATTTAAATTTTCAAGCCATTTATGATGATGATGCTTTTGCCGGCTTCCAAACCAAAGAAGTATTTGGTGTCGGCCTGAATTATAATTTTTAGAACAAAAAAAAGACCTTTTAACAATTGCTAAAAGGTCTTTTTTTTATTCATTATCTTCATCTTTCTCTTCCTTCTCCACGGCATCTTTATAATCTGGATATAAAAATTTATTGTATGGAAAACGGGTAATGTGAATTTGTCGAACAGCTTCATAAACACGCTCCCTGAATTCTTCGAAATTCTCTTTTTGGGTAGCCGAAATAAACAAAGCATTCTGTTCTCCCAATCGGTGCATCCAAGTTTGTTTCCACTCCTCAAGCGTAAAGTGCCTTGGTGTTTTTTCAGTCATTAAGTCAGCTTCATCGATCGTCAAATGTTTGTAGGCATCAATTTTATTGAACACCATTATAACAGGTTTATCGTTCGCCTTAATATCTAACAACGTTTGGTTTACTGACTCTATATGATCTTCAAATTCCGGATGTGAAATATCGACAACATGCAATAACAAATCGGCTTCACGAACTTCATCCAATGTACTCTTGAACGAGTCAACCAATTGAGTTGGTAATTTTCTAATAAACCCTACGGTATCCGATAGTAAGAAAGGTAAGTTTTTGATAACAACTTTTCGAACGGTAGTATCTAATGTCGCAAAAAGTTTGTTCTCTACAAATACATCGCTTTTTCCAACGGCATTCATCAAAGTTGATTTTCCAACATTCGTATATCCTACCAAAGCTACACGTACCATCGCACCACGATTACTACGTTGCACTCCCATTTGCTTGTCGATAGTTTTTATCTTCTCTTTCAATAATGCTATACGATCACGTACAATACGTCTGTCTGTTTCAATCTCAGTTTCTCCAGGTCCACGCATTCCGATACCTCCTTTTTGACGTTCCAAGTGTGTCCACATTCCGGAAAGTCTAGGCAATAAATATTGGCATTGTGCTAGTTCTACTTGTGTTCTAGCATAAGAGGTTTCGGCTCTTTGAGCAAAAATATCAAGGATAAGATGAGTTCTATCTAATATTTTACAATCTATTATTTTGGAAATATTCTTTTGTTGAGAAGGTGATAATTCATCATCAAATACCAAAGTCGAGATGTCATTTTCTTTTACAAAAAGACAAATTTCTTCTAGTTTTCCTGTTCCAACAAAAGTTTTAGGATTAGGGCGTTCCATTTTTTGCGAAAAACGTTTAACCACTTCACCTCCAGCGGTAAACGTCAAAAACTCCAATTCATCAAGATATTCATTGAGTTTCTCTTCACTTTGGTTTTGGGTAACAATACCAACAATAGCTGTTTTTTCGAAATTTATTGTTTCTTTTTCTAACATGTCTCTAAATAAGATTGCAAATTTAATGATTTGATGGCTACAATCCCTTTTATAGTGTTATAAAATAATCCTTTAAAAGCTAAATACCTCCCCTTAGCCCCGATAGAAGTGAAAATCCTTATAAGCCGGTGTTCGGCTTATAAGATTGCAACGGATAGCGGGACAATATTTCCTAAATGGACAAATCTTTCTGCTCCAAAATCAATTGGCCCACAGATGACACGGATTTAACTGATTTACACTGATTATTATTTTAAAAAAAAATACCCTTCATCTCTGAAGGGTATCATTATATAAAATAATTTTTGAATATTATTTTTTGGACAGTTTGGATAGCAATCTTAAAAATTCAATATACAACCACACTAGAGTTATCATTAAACCCATTGCTCCGTACCATTCCATGAATTTTGGCATTTTTTGCTCTACTCCTTTTTCAATTCTGTCAAAATCCAAGAACAAGTTTAATGCTGCAATTACGATCACAAATACACTAATACCAATACTCATCATAGAGTTTCCATAAAGTACAGGCGTAAAACTGGTAAACATTGAGAACAACCAAGAAATTAAATAATAAGTGGCAATTGCGCATGTCGCTGCAACAACAACCGATTTGAATTGCTCAGTTACTTTTACAATTTTATATTTATACAAACCTAAACAAACAGCAAAAGTGACAAAAGTCGCACCAACGGCTTGTGTTACGACTCCAGGATACTGAACTTCAAAAATAGCTGAAACTCCACCGATGAACAATCCTTCAAAAAGTGCGTAACCTGGGGCTAAATATGGAGAATATTGAGGTTTGAATGCGGAAATTACAACTAAAATCAATCCAACTATAGCTCCTCCAAATGCAGGAACTATTGGGTTCATCCCATTAAAAGTAGCCCACCAAATTACCGTTGCCGAAGCAATAAGCAATAAAAAAAGAATTAAACTTCTGTTGATTGTACCAGCCAAAGTCATGTCTTGATTCTCATCAATAACAGTGGCTTGATGCACATCGTCTTTTCTTGAAACTGCAGTTGAAAATGTTTTGTTATTTAAAAAAGGGTTATTCGAATTCATAGTTTTCAAATTTAAGTTTTATCAAATATAATTTATATTTTTTAGAAGAATGTTTAAATTTTATTAATTTATTTCTGCTATTTACCCGTAAGCCAAGACCTCGGGTTGGTATAAGTCGTGTTTTGTGTGATAGCAAATTTCAATATTGTTTTCCCTTCTCCGTTCGTTTTTATTTTTCCTAAACTTTGTTTTATACTCACGTTGTCTCCTTTAGTTACATTAACCGAACTCAAGTTTTGATATATGGTAAAAAAATCTCCATGTTGTAACATCACCAATTTATTTACGGGTGAAATAATAATTACGCTCGTTACCACTCCAGCAAAAACGGCTCTGGCACTGGCACCTGAATCAGTAGTAAATTCCAATCCACTATTGTGAATTTGCAGATCTCTATATACTGGATGGAATTGATCACCATAACCCAAAGAGATAAATCCTCTTTCTACCGGCCAAGGCAGTTTCCCTTTATTCGCTTTAAAATTATCCGAATCTACTTTGTCTTTAGGCGACAAATCTATCTTTGTGTTTGAAACAGCTACGGCTGGATGAGCGACCGTTGTTTCCTTCGCAACGACTGGCGCTTCCTGTGCAATGGCTTTTTCAACTTCCTTTGGAATCGGAATCGGTTTTGGTTTTGGTTTCGAATTGGCTTTTGCTTGTGCTGCTGCTAATGCATTGGCTTTCTCTATTTCCTTTTTCTTTTCTAATGCTTTGGCTTTTTCTAAGGCAATGGCTTTGGCGGCTGCTTCTGCTTTGGCTTTTGCAATTGCGACTGCTTTAGCTTTTTCTCTTGCTAATTTTTCTGCTTTTTCCCTAGCCGCTTTTCTATTGGCTTCGGCAATGGCTTCACGAATTAATTTGTCAATTTTTTTATCTATCGTTTTAGCCTCTTGCTGTTTTTTCTTGATCTCAGCAATAATTTTCTTTTTGTCCTTCTTTAAGGACTCAACCAATTTTAATTGCTCCTGTTTTTCTTTTTCCAGAGACAATCGTTCTTTATCATTTTCGGCTATGAGTTCTTCTTTCGCACTTTTTTGAACATCCAATTTGGCATTAAACGTATAAAGCACATTCGTTTTGGATTTTATTTCTTGTCCTTGCATGTGTCTATAGTTTGTATATTGTTTCATATACTGTGCCCTTTTATAAGCTTGCAAAAAACTTTCTGATGACAACAAAAACATCGCCCGACTTTCTTCAGAACGGCTTTTATAGGATTGAACAATCATTTTAGAATAATCTTCTTTAAGCAATTGTAATTCCTTTTCTAATTTTGCTATTTGAGCTTGATTGGAAACAATTGAATTCCCCAATAGTGATGTTTGTTTTTCGGTAGTAGCAATTAATTCTTCCTTAAGTTTGATTTTGTTGCTTTGTAAAACAATCGCTTTGGTCGCCGTTGTTTCTTTCTTCTTTACCGTTTGAAGTTTAGTTTCGTTTTCACGAATCTCTTGTTGAATTTTAACTTTACGCTCTTCTAATTTTTTTTGTTGGTTGTCTTGACTCCAAAGTGAAGCCGTTGTTATTAGAAAAATAAAACTCAGAAAATATTTTAACATCGCAAATTATATATGGTGCAAATTTAATGAATGATTTTATTAAAAAGCAGCACTAATTTATTTTTGCAAATAAATTAGTGCTGCTTTTGTACTTACAAAAACTACATATTATACAACCAAGATGCAGGGTTGTTGTAGGTTGTGTTTTGTGAAATAGTGAACTTCAAGATAGTTTTTCCTTCTCCATTGGTTCGTATTTTTCCCAAACTTTGTTTAATATTTACTTTTTCTCCTTTGCTCACAAAAACAGAACTTAAATTTTGATATACGGTGAAGCAATCTCCATGCTGAATCATGACTGCTTTGTTCACAGGAGACAGAACAATAACACTGGTCACTTCACCACCAAAAACGGCTCTCGCATTTGCCCCTTGTTCTGTGGTAATTTCCACTCCACTATTGTGGACCACAAGACTTGGATAAACGGGGTGTGGTTGATCCCCAAATGGAAGTGAAACAAAGCCTTTTTCTACTGGCCAAGGCAATTTTCCTCTATTGGCTCTAAAGTTATCTGCCAATATTTTGGATTCAGCCGTTAATACAATTTTTGAAGAAGTGTAGGCTGCTACTGGAGCATTTGGATTTTCACTAGCTGCTTTTCTATTGGCCGCAGCAATCGCTTCTCGAATTAAACGATCAATCTGACGGTCAATCGCTCTTGATTCCTGTTGTTTTTTCTTAATATCGGCCGTGATTTTTTTCTTGTCTTTTTTAATTGAATTCACCAACTTCAATTGTTCTCTTTTTTCTTTTTCAAGAGATAATTTTTCTTTGGTATTTTCAGCTAACAATTTTTTCTTGGCTGCTTTTTGAATATTCAGTTTTTCATTATAACCTAAAAGTTCATCTGTTTTGGATTTGATTTCTTCACCCTGCATTTTTCTATAACTCGTATATTGTTTCATATACTGAGCTCTTTTGTAGGCTTGCAAAAAGTTCTCTGATGACAATAAAAACATCGCTCTACTTTGCTCCGATCTACTTTTATAAGACTTGACAATCATCTTGGCATAATCTTCTTTAAGAATAACCAATTCTCTGTTCAATTTATTAATTTTTAATTGATTGATATACATATCATTACCAAGGATCTTTGTCTGCTTCTCCGTAGTATGAATCAATTTTTCTTTCAACTTTATTTTATTGCTTTGCAAAATAATTACATTGACGGCCGACTTTTCTTTTTTCTTTACCGTTTGCAGTAATTTTTCATTATCCAAAATTTCTTGTTGAATTTCCGCTTTACGTTTTTCTAATTTTTCTTGTTGCGATTCCTGCCCCCACATTACTGAGGTAGTACATAAAAAAAATAGGCCTAAGAGAAATTTTCGCATCTTACAATTATATTTGTTCAAATTTACTTAATTAAAATTCTTTTATAACCATTTGGAACACTATATGGAAAAGTAAGTTCTTCATTTATGGTTATTGTGCTGTATCCTAAATTAATTTCTGTTTTACCTTTTTCCTGTTCAGCATTAATAGCAATATCCGATGGAATTGGAGATTCGTTATACATTTTATAATCTGAATAATATACCTCTATCTTTCTGTTTTCAACAGTTTGGCTAATCTCTTGCTTATTTAGCAAAAATTTATCTTTGTCAAAAAAGAAATATTTCTTGATATTATTTTTCGAAATATCTTCCAATCGATAAGTCTGATCAACTAATGAATCTTTATAATTCCCCTTGGTTAAATCATCCATTGCTTGACCAATCAAAATATTTTGCACTTTATTAAAATCCAAATCAGTACCCAACCATTGACTCAATGTACTAAAATCGCCTTCGAAATAACTGGCGTTAAGCTTCTCATAATAACTTACTGTAGTTGGAGTTATCATGGCTTTGGCCATAGTAATTCCAAGAAAACGTATGCTCACCAAAATTTGTTCGTTCTTCTTAATCTTAATTTCAGCAGTTAAATTTTGAGTTTGTTTTTCATCACTATATTTTACATTTGATTTTATATATAATGTTTTAAAATCGTTTTTATTGGCATAGTGATTTTTTATAATTCGCTCTGCACTCATACGATTAATACCTGTACTTTTATTTTCATTAACAACTTTTGCTTTCGCTTTACAGGACACCAATGTTAGTGAACTGCTTAAGCAAACCATAAAAACAAAAAGTACCCTTACTAGAAATCGATTCATTATTTTTTTTCTTTTAATAATTGATTGGCTTTATAAAAATATAATTCTTTTTTGGTTACATCTCCTAAACCGTTATACGCTTCTCCGAGTTGTATATTGAAATTGATTTCTAAATTTTTATTTTCCACAACATAATCTAAACCCATTTCGAGAATATCTTTGGCTTTCTTGAATAACTGCAACTGGTTATTGGCCATGCCTGCATAGTAATAAAACTGAGGTTCTGCAGGATAGGTATCGATCATTGCCATTGCTTTTTTGACTACCGGTTCAAACTGTTTGAGTTCGGTATTGGCTTGAAGCCAAAGCAAATTGGTCTCCAAATCAACTTCTGAACTATTTTTTTGCGATAGGTCATAATATTTAATTGCCTTTTCCCATTGCTTTTTATTGTGATAAAACTTGCCTATTTCCTTGGCAACATTTACGGATGTATCTTTTTTAAAATAATCGATTGCATTATCCAAATCAGGTACGTATTGTGGATTGACATTGGTAAAAAGCAAGAATTCATTCAAGATTCGATGTTTTATTTTTGAATCAATTTTGGAACTTGCCAAAACCATATTCATCGACTTTACCGCATTGGCACCATCATTATTATCGAGATAATTTTTGAATAAACTCACTTGTGCCCAAACCGATTCAGGAATTTCTTTTTCTAATTTCTTGGCAACTTCCTGTACTTTATCTTCCTCATTATTGTTTGAATATAAAAATATCAAAGCAATATAATTGGATTCCTCTTTTGGATTTTTTTCAATTTGCTCTTTTAAATTATCAATCTCGGTGTTTTGATATTTCCCTTCAGACAAGATTTCCATTTTATACATTTCCCTTCTCTCTGTCTTCCCTACCTTTTCGTTCAAGTCATTAATTAACGCCAAAGCCTTGTCGTGTTGTTTGGTTACCATGTAAAGTGAAACCAAATCTTCTTTGTATTCTGCATCAAAAGGAATGATTTTGTTGACGTAGATTATAGCTTGATTGAAATCTTTGGTTTCATAACACACATCATACAGTCCTACCCAAAACCATTTATTGTTAGCGTCAATTTGAGTGGCGTGCTCATAAGAGGAATAGGCATTCTTATAATCTTTGGAATATTGATAATTCTTCCCCATTTCGAAATAAATGGTAGCATCATTGGGCTGCAATTTTAAACATTGTTCCAATGCGACTAGCGATTTGTCGTAATTTTCTATGCTTTTTTGAAAAATGGATTCATAGAAAAAATCTTGAAATTTATCACCTTCCACTTTAATTTCCTCAGGTTCTGTTTGTGCCAATACCGTAACAGTATTGCTTAGCAAAACAGAAAAAGCGAATATGAAAGTCCATTTTTTTTTCATTGAAAAATAAGTCTTTGGGAACAAAATCAACAGTATTGTTCTCCTTTGCAAAATAAATTAAAAAAACAACAAAGCAGCATAATAAAAACTTAAATAATGCTGCTTGATATTTTTAAATATATGCTTAAAATTATTCTAAAACCGAATAATCACCAATGCTTACATTCTTGAAATTTCCATCAAAACTAGCGTGATTTCCAATCATTGCATTGTCTAAATTGGCATTTTTTATATGTGAATGAGTTTGTATCAAACAGTTTTGTACTGTACTGTTTTGTACATGACAGGCGTCTCCCAATGAAACATTTGGTCCCACGGTTGCGTTGATTAAAATTACATTTTTTCCAATATAGCAAGGTGGAATAATAGTCGAATTCTCTAACTTAACACTTTCATCAACCAAATTGATTCCGTCACTTTGAAGAAAACCTAACATTCTGGAATTAGTTTCAACGGTAACATCTTTGTTTCCGCAATCCATCCACTCATCTACTTTTCCTGGAACAAATTTCATGCCTTTGGCCATCATTTGTTTTATTCCGTCATTAATTTGATATTCTCCTCCGTGAATAATGTTGTTATCCAACACTGATTGAAGTTCATTTTTTAAAACGGCAACATCTTTGAAATAATAAATTCCAATAACGGCAAGATCAGAAACAAATTCTTTTGGTTTTTCAACCAATTCGATTATTTCGTTTGTCTCATTTAAATTCACCACACCAAAAGCTTCTGGCTGATCTACTTGTTTTACCCAAATAACGCTATCGGCATTGGCATCCAAATCAAACTTGGCGCGAATTAAAGTATCGGCATAGGCAATAACCGCCGGTCCACTCAAAGAATCTTTGGCACACATAATTGCGTGACCTGTTCCAAGTGCTTCGTTTTGATAATAAATAGTCCCTTTGGCTCCTAACTTTTGGGCAATTGCAATTAAGTCTTCTTCTACTTTTTTTCCAAAACTTTCGTGAATGATGAAAGCAATTTCTTCAATATCCTGATTTAAAACACCAGCAATATCTTCGACCAAACGGTGTACGATCGGTTTTCCGGCTACTGGAATTAAAGGTTTAGGGATGGTTAATGTATGTGGGCGAAGGCGTGATCCACGTCCAGCCATTGGTACGATTATTTTCATTTTGGTTGGTTATTTTTAATTAAAGATTTAAAAATTCACAGAACTTCTAAATTGTTTAACTTTTGAATTATTAAATGTTTTTATTTAACTCCTGTACTTCCAAATCCTCCTTCACCTCTTGATGTTTCGGTTAATTCCTGTACTTCGATCCAATCGGCGCGTTCGTGTTTGGCGATGATGAGTTGTGCAATGCGTTCTCCATTTTCTATAACAAATGGATCATTGGATAAATTTACTAAAATTACTCCAATCTCACCTCTATAATCGGCATCGACTGTTCCGGGAGCATTAAGAACGGTTATACCATTTTTGGCAGCCAATCCGCTTCTTGGACGAACCTGAGCCTCATAACCTATTGGCAATTCTATAAAAAGACCTGTTTTAACAATAGTTCTTTCTAAAGGTTGCAATGTTATTGATTGAGTTAAATTTGCCCTTAAATCCATTCCTGCAGAAGCAATGGTTTCGTAATTTGGCAATGCATGCTGTGATTTGTTGATGATGTTTATTGTCATTATTTTTTTAATATAAAATCTATTTGATTACGGAATGCCCTAGCCCTGATAGTAGTGAAAATCCTTGTTGGCCGGTGTTCAACCAGCAAGATTGCTTCACTATACTTTTATTTTCATAGGAGTTCAGTGAACTTCGTTTGTAACGAATAGCAGGAATAGCTCCTAATTTTTAGTTGGACGTTTTAAAATTCGTAAAAGTGTTTCTTTTTCATTATAATAGATGAAGCCCATAAATATTGCTAAAAGTGATACCCCAATAAAATAATTCCCGTTAAAACCATAAAAAGAAATACATGAAAAACCGGTAGATAAAGTAAGGTATCCTACTATTTTTTTCTTGTCGTAAGGAATTGGATAATACTTGTTTCCGAGATAATAGGAAATGAACATCATGCTCCCATAAGCCGAAATTGTAGCAATTGCCGAACCGTAATAACTGTATTTTGGAATCAATAAATAGTTTAATACCAAAGTTACCACTGCTCCAACAATAGAAATATAGGCTCCAACATAAGTCTTATCGATGAGTTTATACCAAACAGAAAGATTGGTGTAAATCCCCAAGAAAAAATTGGCCAAAATAATAAGCGGAACCACTTTCATTGCCTCCCAATAGGAAGAATTTGGAATCATAACTTGTTTCAAAAGATCAGCAAATACGATTACGGACAATAAAATAAAGGATCCGAAAATCACAAAATATTTGGTAACAGTCGCATACGTTTGTTGTGCATTTTCATTGGAAGCATGGCTAAAAAAGAAAGGCTCAATTCCTAGTGTATAAGCAGTTCTATACAAAACCATAAACAGTCCCAATTTATAACAGGCCGAATAAACCCCTACTTGCTCAGCCGCAATATTGGCCGGTAATAATTTACCCAAAAGAATTTTATCAAACTGTTCGTTAATTGCAAAGGCAATTCCGGCAATCATAATAGGCAATCCATAACGCATCATTCGTTTCCAAAGCTCATAATCAAATTTCCATTTTATTGTAAAATAGTCTGGAAAAAGCACCACAAAAGTTAAGAAGCTGGCTATGATATTGGCAAGAAAAATATAACCTATCTGGAAATTCTCAATATAAACGGAGCTTAAAAAACTGTCAGGTTGTGATACTGAAACGCTTGGTAAATACACTAAAAAGAATATGTTGAATGATAGATTGACTACTACATTTCCAATTTTGATCAAAGCATAAAATTTAGGTCTTTGATTGGCTCTCAACTTTGAAAAAGGGACAATAACTAAAGCATCCAATGCTAAAATCCAGATGGAATAAGTAATGTATTGTGTATCGACTCCAGACCAAAGTGCCAAAGAGTTTCGAAACAATAAGGCTATAAAAACGAAAAGAATTGTGGACCAGAAAATGGAAACTGTTGTCGTTTCTACTACGCTATCCTTATTTTTCTCAGAATTATAAAATCTAAAAAAAGCAGTTTCCATACCATAAGCAAGAATAACATTGAAAAAAATCATCCAAGCAAATATTATAGATACTTTTCCGTACTCAGCTTGAGGTAATAGTCCCGTATAGAGTGGTACCAGCAAAAAGCTGAACATCCTTGGTATTACTGTGGCAAGCCCATATATGGCCGTTTGTTTAAAAAGCTTTTTATATAATCCCAAAATTAATTTTCTGTTAATTATTATGAAACAAAAATAACCAATTCTTTGGTTATTTTTGGAGTTTTACTGTTGAATAAAGTTTCAAAAATGAAATTATGATTATGTTAATCCTTCTTCATTTAGCATTTTCAAAAAATGAAAGCCCCTTGGTTCATACCCTTGATTATAATAAAAACGATGCGCTGTAAAATTTCCGGTGAAAGCATCCAAGACAATAGCAGTACATCCTTCAGATTTGGCTTTTACATCAATATAATCAGTCATCATTTTTCCAATTCCTTTAGAACGATGTTCAGAATGAACAATAAAATTATCTATTTCAATATACTTTCCGGTCCAAAGTTTAATTGCTGTCCAAAAACCAGATATTCCAACGCAGATGTCATTTTCAAAAACCACCACTTGTTTGTAATTATGGGGAACCATTTCCTGCAAATATGATTCATACTTTTCTAAAGTAAGTTTAGGATACAAATGTTGCATCACTTCAATTTGAGCTAGCATTTCTGGAACGGTAGTAAGTTCGACGAGTTTCAATTGAATAGAATTTAAAAAATAGATGAAACAAAAATAAACAAAAAAGAACCATTCAGAAAAGTGAAAACAATTTATTGAAATATCACCAAAAGTGGGTATTGTATAAACCTTTATAATGACTGATATTTGTATAACAAAATTAAGATAAGGGGTTTATAAAGCTAATTGATCCCCACAAAACAGAGCATAGGGTTTATAAAGCTAATTGTTCCCTCAAAAAAAAGCTCAGGGAAAAGCTAGATTCACCCTTAAACATAGAGCAGAAGGATTATAAAGCTATTTGTTCCTTTAAAAACAAAGCATAAAAAAAGAGCCAAACGGCTCTTTTTTCATTTAATGTATTTTATAAATTATCCTTTCAAAGCTTCTGCTCCACCAACAATCTCAAGGATTTCGTTAGTAATAGCCGCCTGACGAGCTTTATTGTAAGTTAATTTCAATTGATCTCTCAAGTCGGTTGCGTTGTCTGTAGCTTTGTGCATAGCAGTCATACGTGCTCCGTGCTCAGAAGCGAATGAATCACGAATACCTTTGTATAATTGTGTTTTTAATGCTTTTGGGATTAATGTCATTACAATTTCTTCCTTTGCAGGTTCAAAAATGTAATCTCCATTAGATACTGCTTTATCAGATTGAATAGGCGCCAATGGCAAAAATTGTTCAGTTTGTACAATTTGAGTAGCAGCATTTTTAAATTGATTGTAAACCAATTCAATTCTATCATATTCACCTGAAACAAATTTTTGAGTTAATGTTTCAGCAATAACAGCAACATTTTCAAAAGTTAATTGATCAAATATTGAACTTTGATTATCAATTACAGTCAAATTTTTTGACAAAATATCGTTTCCTTTTTTACCGATAGCAAAAATATCTACTTGCTTACCAGCATAATATTCAGAACGGTTTTTAGCTTCCTTAATTACATTCGTATTAAAAGCACCACACAAACCTCTATTAGAAGTGATAGCAACAATTAAAACTTTTTTCACCTCACGTTGTGTAGTAAATTCTCCACCAACATCACCATCAAGTGAAGCTGAAAGATTTTGTAATAATTCCGTTAATTTTTCGGCATAAGGGCGCATTGCTGTGATTGCATCTTGTGCTTTCTTTAGCTTTGCTGCAGAAACCATTTTCATTGCCGATGTGATTTGCATCGTTGATGAAATGGAAGTAATTCTATTACGGATTTCCTTTAAATTTGCCATTTTATGTTTAAGTAAATAGTAAGTCGTGAAAAGTGAATAGCCTTAACTACTCACTTTTCACTATTCACTAGATTAGTTATATTTCGCTGAAATTTCTTTTGCAACAGTTTCAAGTACGTCTGTAATTTCATCTGTTAATTTTCCTGCTTTCAAAGCATCAAGAGTAGCTCTGTGTTTGTTGTTCAAGAATTCCAAGAAATCTTTCTCAAATTCTTTCACTTTATTCACAGGAACATTTCTCAATAAGTTTTTAGATCCAGCATAGATAATTGCAACTTGGTCTTCAACTGTATAAGGATCATTCAAACCTTGTTTCAAGATTTCAACGTTTCTCTTTCCTTTTTCAATTACGTTCAATGTAACAGCATCAAGGTCAGAACCAAATTTAGCAAACGCTTCCAATTCACGGAATTGTGCTTGATCTAATTTCAAAGTACCTGCTACTTTTTTCATTGATTTAATTTGAGCATTACCTCCAACACGAGATACAGAGATACCTACGTTAATCGCTGGACGAACCCCAGAGTTAAACAAATCTCCATCTAAGAAAATTTGACCATCTGTAATCGAAATTACGTTTGTTGGGATATATGCTGATACGTCACCTGCTTGTGTTTCGATAATTGGTAATGCAGTCAAAGAACCTCCACCTTTTACGATTCCTTTCAAAGAATCTGGTAAATCATTCATGTCTTTTGCAATTCCATCATCAGCAATCACTTTACAAGCACGCTCTAATAAACGAGAGTGTAAGTAGAAAACGTCTCCAGGATATGCTTCACGTCCCGGTGGTCTTCTCAACAAAAGAGAAACCTCACGGTATGCAACTGCTTGTTTAGATAAATCATCATAAACAATTAAAGCTGGACGACCAGAATCTCTAAAATATTCTCCAATAGCAGCACCTGCGAAAGGAGCATAAACTTGCATTGGAGCTGGATCAGAAGCGTTTGCTGCTACGATCACTGTATAAGCCATTGCTCCTTTTTCTTCTAATGTTTTTGCAATTCCTGCAACAGTAGAAGCTTTTTGACCAATTGCTACATAGATACAAAATACAGGTTTTCCTGCATCGTAAAATTCTTTTTGATTTAAGATGGTATCGATACAAACAGTAGATTTTCCTGTTTGACGGTCACCAATAACCAACTCACGTTGTCCACGACCAACTGGGATCATAGCATCAACAGCTTTTACACCTGTTTGCAATGGTTCTGTTACTGGTTGACGGAAGATAACTCCAGGAGCTTTTCTTTCCAAAGGCATTTCGAATAATTCACCGCCGATTGGTCCTTTTCCATCAATTGGAAAACCAAGAGTGTTAACTACACGTCCTACCATTCCTTCTCCTGTTTTAAGGGAAGCAATACGTTGTGTTCTTTTTGCAGTAGATCCTTCTTTGATTCCTGTTGAAGGTCCTAAAAGTACCACCCCAACGTTGTCTTGTTCAAGGTTCAAAACGATAGCCTCTAATCCGTTTTCGAATTCAACTAATTCACCGTATTGAACATTTGAAAGCCCATAAATAAGAGCAATACCATCTCCAACTTGAAGCACCGTTCCTACTTCCTCTAGCGTAGCACCAGATTCAAAACCTTCTACTTGCTTTCTTAATATTGCTGATATTTCAGCAGGTTTAATTTCCGCCATCTTAATTTATAATTTAGACACTAATGTGTAATAAAACTAATTACTTAACTCTCTTTTTAATATTTGTAATCTGTTGGCAACAGAAGCATTATACTGCTGATCACCTATTCTTAATATAAACCCTCCAATTATAGAAGGATCTACAGTATTTTCGATTGTGATTTTTTTATCAGAAAGTGTTGCTATTTTAGCCAATACTTTAGCTTCAAGCTCAGCATCCATAGCAATAGCTGTAGTTACTTTTGCTACTTCAACATTATTCATGATATCAAACAATTTGCTATATTCTGCAGCGATAACATCTAAAATTCCGAATCTTTTGTTTTCAAACAACAAATGAAGCAAACCTTTAGTTACATTATCAACAGTAGCAAAAACTTCTAAAAGTGCTTTCTCTTTCACTTCTACTTTAATGGTTGGATTTTGAATAAAAGTACTCAATTCCGTATTACCCTTAATCGTTGAAGCAATAGATTTCATGTCATTATTCACAGCTTCAGATACCCCTTTTGAATTGGATAAATCTAAAATTGCGGTTGCATAACGAATTGCTGCTCTAGTACTTGCCATGATTAGTTCAATTTTACGTCACCTAACAATTTCTCAACCAATTTAGTTTGAGCTTCTTTGTTAGACAATTCTTCTTTTAATAATTTTTCAGCAATACTTAAAGACAAAGTTGAAACTTGTAATTTCAATTCAGCCATAGCTGCATTTTTCTCGCTTTCAATTGCAGCCTTAGCTTGATCGATCATTTTTTGACCTTGAGCTTGAGCTTCAGTTTTTGCATCATCAACCATTTTATCTTTCATTTCACGAGCTTCTTTAAGCATGTTGTCACGCTCTAATCTAGCTTCTTGCAAAATACGTTGGTTGTCAGCTTGCAAGTTTTGCATTTCTTTTCTAGCATTTTCAGCAGAAAGTAAAGCATTTTTAATTCCTTCTTCTCTATCGTTTACAGCATCAAGAATAGGTTTCCAAGCGAATTTTTTCAATAAGATTATTAATCCGATAAATATTAATACTTGCCAGAAAAACAAACCTAACTCAAACTGATTTATTAACTTTTCCATTTTTTATAAGTTGTAAATTGTAAATTGTATTTTAAAAAATAAAATTTAATCTGTTTAATATAATTTTCAACATTTAATTAAAACAATAGTTACAACCAACCGTTGTAACTATTGTTTGTTTTTTAAGTGCTAATTAAGCTGCGAATAACGCTGCGAAACCAATACCTTCAATAAGTGCAGCTGCAATAAGCATAGCTGTTTGGATTTTTCCAGAAGCTTCTGGTTGACGAGCAATAGCATCCATTGCTGAACCACCAATTCTACCAATTCCTAAACCTGCTCCAATTACAATTAATCCTGCTCCTACGAAATTTAAACCTTCCATAATATATATATTAAAAATTAAACATTCTTTTTTATGGTTTAATCGATAATTTGTTGAATCGTTGAATCGGTTAAACAAATTAACAGTTAAACATTTTAGTGATGAGCTTCCTCATGATGATGCTCTTCTACTGCCATACCAAAATACAAAGCAGAAAGCAAGGTAAAAATATACGCTTGTAAAAACGCAACTAATATCTCAAGAATAGAAAGCGCAAATGACAAACCAAATGACAAGCTGCTTCCTAACCAACTTTTGAAGATAAACATCAACCCAATGATACTCATCAATACAATATGTCCTGCAAAAATATTCGCGTACAAACGTATCATTAATGAGAACGGCTTAATAACTACTCCTAATAATTCTATTGGCGCCAATACAATACGCATCGGTTTTGGCACACCTGGCATCCAAAAAATGTGTCCCCAATAATTTTTATTAGCAGTAAGATTTGTGATTAAAAACGTCAATATAGCTAATGAAAATGTAATAGTAAGATTCCCTGTTACATTGATACCGAACGGCATCAGACCGAAAATATTTAAAAATAATATGAAGAAAAATATAGTCAATAAATAACTCATGTATTTCTTGTAGTGCTTCTCACCAATATTTGGAATAGCAATCTCATCACGAATAAACAATACAACTGGCTCAAAAATACGACCAGCACCAGAAGCGATTCCATTATTCTTAGCATATGATTTTGCTAAACCTGTAAAAAGGAAAAACATCAAAACCGCTGCAATCATTATAGACAAAACAGATTTTGTAATTGACAAATCCAAAGGACGTACATTTGTAGGATGTCCTGATTTTTCATCTTCGGTAATTGTACCAGCAGCGTCAGTTTTATAAATTTTTCCGTCGTGGTGGTTTATTTTGTAGAAATTCCCGTTTGATTCAGCAACAGCTTCTCCATGTTCAAATTTTGAAGAAGAGAAAATTTGAAAACCATTATCCCAAATAATAATAGGTAATGAAAAACCGTAATGAACTCCTGTTTCATCATCTTGAAAAAAAGAAAATTCATGAGAATCTAAAACGTGGTGTTTTATAAATGCTTTTACTTTAGATTTCACATCTGTTGGTTCAGCATGTGCTTCGTGGCTTGCTTCTGCACCTTCATGTGCTACTACAGTTTGAACAATTGTAGTGTCCTTTTCTGGACTTGCCATACTAATAAAAGGAAGACATATAACGAAAGTCGCTATAATAAATCTAAGTGCTTTGTTGGAAATCACCATATCTCTTAAATATCTTATTTTTTAACGATTCTAAAATTTGGTGCAAAGGTACATTTTTTATTAATACTCAAAAGCATATAAAAGTATTTTTTTGAGAATTTGATTCACAGAGGTAGTGATTATTGCTTTTCGTTTACTAAGCGTATAGTAAAAAGGGTCTCAATTGTTAAAAAGACAATAAACAATATGAAAAAATTTATTCTTTCTGTAGGGTCATTAGTCTTTGGCACTTGTAATAATGGCCTCAAAATCAAATAACAAAAAACCATCTTTATACTTGTTGCCACAAGGAAAGACATTCCGACATTGTCAAAACTTCTTTTTCTTATTGTTAATAAAACTCTGAAAATAATAGCAGACAAAACGAAGAAAAACAAATAAAGCGTTTCTAGAGAATAGTGAAAGGTCTCCTGGTTGATATTAAAACCATAGAAAACCAATTTATGAATTACATATAATAAGAATACAATACCCAATAAAGTTAAAAATGGGAGCGTTTTTTTAAGATTCATTATGCTTCTGATTTTACTGTTTTTTGTTGATTTCGTTTACTTGTCGGATAACATTATAAAGTGCCAAAACAACTCCTACCATTGCCATCACTTTTACATAATAAACTCTTCTGCTGGGATGGTTTTCATCCAACCAGTTTCCAAAATAGGCAAAAAGATAAATAATAATTCCCATTTGTATTGGGATATTAATTAATGCCAACCATTTGTTGTAGTTGTTCTTTTTAGGGTCATTATTCGTCGGCACTTTTTGTCCCTTTAGTATTATTAGACAACATAACACAGGTTGCATTGAAAGTGGCACCCGGCTCTACCGATAATTTACCTATGATAACTTCTCCTATAATACTGGCTGATTCTTTAATGTTTAAAGTATCCTCAATCTGAATTTTCCCTTCAAATTTTCCTTCAATGTCTGCCATATTACAAATGATATCACCTTTGACACTTCCTGCAGGCCCAATCACTAATTTTCCATTAGATGTAAAATTACCTATCAATTCACCATCTAATCTAAAATCGGCTGGTGAAATTATGTCCCCGTGTATTGTAGTGCCTTCTACAATTCTATTCGTTTTCCCTAAAAGATCTGTGTACGATTTTGGTTTTTGATCAAACATAATTACGGTTTTTTTAATAAAAGAAACTCTTCAAGATTTTTCTTGATTTGAATTATTTTATAATTTTCATTTGAAATCACTATTCCTGGTTGGCTAATTTTGTATTTTTCGTTTTCTGCAAAAAGAGCGGCTACAAATTGAGCATACGATTCTGAATGGATTCCTTGAATAGAGATGAAGCTTTCTTTTTCAGTATAAATATCACAGCTATATTTTAATTTCTCCACATTTTCATTGGCAAAAAACAAAGTCACTTTGCTTTCAATTGCCGATGCACCTTTCTCATCATTCTTATCAATTCTAAAAATGACCTTCCAATTTTTAGAATCAACTGTACTAAAACTCATTTTTTCCAAAAGCGGAATTTGCGTTTTAAGAATTTCAATAGCATCTTTTCCTTCATTGCTGTTGGCATAATTATCGGCTACATATTGTATTGCTTTTTTATAAGCTTCCAATCCATATAACTTTCCAATTGTAAACGCTTTTAACAACTCAAATTTCGGGACAATCGCTTCTCCTGTAAAATGATTGATCAAACCATCCACCTGTTTCAAGACAGAGGTGAAATATTCCTGCTGAAACAATCTATATAAATTTTCATATTCTCCTTCTGGGGTGTCATTGCCAATGCCTGTTTTTGGACTTGAATTAGTAATGATCTGAGCATAACGAGAATCAGGATATTGGCTTACTATTTCATTTTTAATTGACTCCGCTTTTGTTGGATCGGTAATTTCATATATCTTATATAGATTGTATTTCGTAGGAAGAATTAATTTTTCCTCAGGCTGATACAATAGCAACTGTTCTAATCTCGCAGACGCTAAATTATATTCTTTGAATTTTTCTTTATAAATAACTCCCAATTGATAATAAACTGCATTTCTTTCTTTGGTAATACTGTCAATTGCAGTTTGTGATTTTGGTAATTGTTTTAAATAATAGTCTGTAGTATATTTTTCATTTACTTCCGTCGAAACTACTGGTTTTTCTGTAATCTCAACCACAGCTGTGCTTCCTGGTGTGTTTTGATTTTGCCCCCCTACTGATGAAACTCTCCAATAACCGTTTTGCGCCCTGTTGCCCCATATTTTTTTAAACTCCAATTTTCCGTAAGCAACAGTGTTGGGATTATAAAAATAGAATGTATTGGATGTTGCTGCTGGATTATTATTAGTAGGCGGTGCAAAAGACGTTGGATTTGTTTCTTGACCATTTTGATTTGAGGTTGCATTATCAGGCATATTTACCCCAACATTTAATGCAATATTGTTTTCTATTTTTTTTTGTTTCTCGGCAAGTAATTTTTTAAGCTCATCGCTACTTTTTAATTTTTGAATATAATTTTCATAATATATTACTTGTTCCGGCTCTTTTAAAGAAGCAACATAGATAATACTGTCATTACGTTTGGCAATCGCCTCATTGACAATCGCCTCATCCAAATTCTTTCTAATTTTAGAAATCTGAAGATATTCTCTGGTTTTTGGATCCAATAATTCCAAACATTTATCATAACTTTTGGCTGCAAAAAAATAATCAGTGTGTTTGAAATATAAATTTCCAATATTTCTATAATTAGAAGCATTCAAATAAGGATCTGTAGATTTGGCATCCAAAGAAGCATTGTAATAATCTAATGCATTTTCTTTCTCATTATTATTATCATAAAAAATTCCAATGCTATGATAAATAACATCCAAATAAGGTCTATTTTCTCTGTCCTCCATGATTTTTTTGGATTTTTTGACAAATAAATCATAGTCCTCTCCTTGATAATTATTGAGTTTAGCTTTTTTGGCGTAAGCCTGAATAACAAATTTTCTTTCTGCTTTTCTATTCATATCAATAACCGTTTGATAAAAATAGATAGCACTGTCTTTTTGGCCTGCTTCTTCATACAATTGTCCCAACAAAAAAGAATAACGTTCTTTTTCCTCATGGATTTTGGTAAAGTCGTTTGCCAATTTTAGTTTAACGATTGCGCTGTCTTTTTCTTCAATATTCAAAAAAGCACTTGCTAAAATAGCATTCGCATTGGCAAATTCTTGCTTTTTTAAATCGTTATCCTTTATGAGTTTTGAGGTGTTTTTTATAGCCAAAGCATCATTCCCCAAACGGACATTTGTTTTTTCACGCCACATTTTAGCATCATAAATATTGCTGCTATTAGGATATTTATAAAGAATGTAATTAAAAGCATCCAAAGCAGGAATAAATCTTTGATCATAATATCTTGATTTTCCAAGCAATAAATAAGCTTCATCAATCTGATAGTTCTTTTCTCGACCACCAATATTCATGGAATGTTTTTGGATGGCTTTGGTTGCTTTTGCTTCGGCAATTTCAAAATCGGAATTTTTAGGTTTCCCATCAACTGGAACATCATCACTGACTTGCATTTTTTCCACAGGTAAACGTTTCCAAAAATTCTCGACTGTGTTGTCATTTATTCCTTTCACACCTTTTTCTAAAGCAATTTGCCCATTGTACAGTATGTTAAGTTTTGTACTTAAAGCATGGGAATTTCTAGCCAAAAAAGTATCCTTCTTGGTAGAACAGGCTATCAAAAATGATAAAAATAATACGGCCAAAAAGTATTTAAATGTATTGCTATTCAAGGGTAAACGTTTAAATCATTAAACTTATAAAAAAGTATTTTAGTATAATGACTTGTAAAAATACGTTTCTTTTTGAAATATATAAATTTAAACCGCAAAAAACAATTCCAATTCTTGGAGTGTCTCTTTTGTAGTTGGCATATCTTTTACCAATTCCCCTTTGTTTAATGCAACAATTCTATCACAAACTTCAACTGTATGCTGCAAATCATGACTAGAAACCAGCACCGTTATATTTGGATTAACAGCCAATTCTTTAATAATTTTTTTTAGTCTATTTACTGTTGTCGGGTCTAAATTGGCAAAAGGCTCGTCCAAGATAATTACCTCTGGATTCCCTATTAATGTAGCGATGATTCCCACCTTCTTTTGGTTTCCTTTGGATAAATCGCGTAAGTATTTTTTATTTTTAAGAATTTCACCATTGAAAAATTCTTCATATTGAGTCAATAACGCATCAACATCGGCTTTGTTTTGCCCTCTCAAATCACCAATGAAATAGAAGTATTCTTCGGGGGTTAAGTACCCTATTAGAAAACTTTCGTCTAGAAAAGAAGCCGTAAAAGGTTTCCAATCTTCACTTGTATTCACCTGAATTTCATTATTTAAAACACAACCCGTTGTAGGCTGAATCAAGTCCAATAACAAACTGAAAAAAGTGGTTTTTCCTGCTCCGTTATTTCCTACTAATCCAAAACTCTGTCCTTTTGGAATTTCTAATGATTCTATATTCAATACGGTAGTCCCGTTGTATTCTTTGGAAAGGTTATTTACTTGTATCATAGTAATTGTAAATTTTAGATAATCGTTTTTAGATTGAACACTATAGAAAGTTATTTATTAAGCTTTCTGTTTGTAAGCTGCAATAGTTTTGTATTTCTCCTTTTTATAAATTTTTTCTATTATTGAAAAAACGGTGTTTCTAAACATAAACCCTAGTACACCTGCAAAAGCAACAAAAGCCAATCCTAATTTTGGGCTCATTATATAAGCCCCCAACCAATATAAAACTAATGGCAGAACTAATTTTGGTATAGAAAGCAACATGGTATTAACATTAAAACCTTTTTTGTCGCCAAAAGCACCTTTCGACATCGATAAATCAATAGGCGTTTTTGTAAAAGCACCTCCCAACAACACCAAATGTGAGTTCACTCCAATATTATAAATGGCTCCCGCGACAATCGTAAGATACACTTGCCATCCAAAATACAAATAAAAAGAAGCCAAAATGGTAGAAATAACTGTAGCAATAACAATTAGCCACCACTTAGAACTCAAATAGCCTCGATATGGAATATTTTGCGTCATCATCAATTGATAATAGGAACTATCCCAACTAGGAACAAACTGACCAAACGTAAATAAAAATCCTCCTGAAACAAATATTCCAGCAAAAATTTTCATCACTTCTGGTTGATGTGAATTACTGTTAAAAAATATTAGTCCGTAAAATAAAAACAAGATACTTAAACCAACAGTGGTTTTCGAGCGTTTATTCCTTTTGATTAATTTAATGTCATTTTTCAAAAATGTCCCTAAAGTTCCAAACTGGTTTAACCAAGTTAGATTCTCCGTTTTGGCAATATCGCTTTTGGAAGATAGTCCCGCGTCCAAATACAAATCCCCTTTTAGATAGTTATAAGTCCAAAAATACAATCCTGCTAAAACTAGAATTGGCAACATAAAAACCCATTTGGTATGGAATAATGCTTCAAAAAATGGGTAAACATAACTAGTAATATCAAAAAGTTTGTAATATTGGCAACCAGCCAAAATCAATACAATTGTTATAAAAACTCCTAATAGGTTGTCTTTATTGTTTAGTAAAATATTTAAAAAATTATTGCAAAAAACTAATGAAAAAAGAGCTATTCCCCAAAGCAATACACTAATTACATCATAGCCTTCATAGATTAAAACAGCACAAAAAGGAAGAAAGAAAAAACCATGTACTATATTAAAAAAAGACAACATGGTCTTCCCTAGCGAAAAATGGACAATGGTTGCTTTTTTAAAAGGCAACGTTAACATCGGTCGAATATTCATAACTGGAATTGCCTGCAGCAAAAGCCGAACAATCAAATCCATCAAAAAATAATACACCAAAAATTGATTTACGGTAACCAACGGATCCAGTTTCATTTTTCTAAGAATATAAAAAGCTCCTATTCCTAATGCTAAAAAAACTAATGTAAAATATAATACAAGGAATCCCATTAAAATTTTCAAAGCCAAATTCGAAGCGAACGAAGCGGATCTCGTAAAAGATTTCCATTCGAGATAAATAAATTTTGTAAACATGGTTTTTTGTTTGATTTTGCAAATAAGTAGTTTAAAGTAGGAAAATGTTACAAAATGCAATAGAAATAAACTTGAATAGTATCAAATTCTTTCAATCCTAAATAGTTTTATTACTTTTGCAAAAAAATATTCCTATGCCATCCTTTCTAAAATTGATCGTAAAAGAAGTAAAACGCGAAACCAAAGATGCTGTTTCGATACTTTTTAATGTCCCTGAAGAATTAAAACCTAATTATACTTTTATTGCTGGTCAATATATTAATTTACGACTGACATTGGATAATGTTGAAATTCGTCGTGCGTATTCCATTTGTTCAGCTCCTGGAAGCGGTGAATTGCGAATTGCTGTGAAAGCCGTTAAAGACGGAGTTTTTTCTCAATTTGCCAATAGTAAATTAAAAGCGGGTGATGTACTTGAAGTAGGGAAACCTGAGGGGAAATTTATTTTTGAACCCGAAATAGACCGTCAAAAAAACTATATTGCTTTTGTTGCAGGAAGCGGAATTACTCCCGTTTTATCAATTATAAAATCAGTTTTGAAAAGCGAGCCTAAAAGTTCATTTGTCTTGGTTTATGGAAATAAAACGCCTGAACAAACTATTTTTCATCAAGAATTACATGATTTACAATTGCAATATGTAGGCCGTCTTTTTGTACATTATGTGTATAGCCAAGCTAATGTTGAAAATGCTTTGTTTGGTAGAATTGACAAGTCAGTTGTAAACTTTGCCTTGAATAATAAACACGCAGCATTGGATTTTGAAAAATTCTATTTGTGTGGCCCAGAAGAAATGATCAATACCGTTTCAAGTATTTTGAAAGAAAAAAATGTGAGAGATTCGGCCATAAAATTCGAACTTTTCAAGACCTCTTCACATGAAAACACCATTCAAGAGGCGTTAATTGGACATTCAAAAATCACCGTTATGGTTGATGATGATGAAACGACGTTTGAAATGTCACAAAAACAAACTATTCTTGAGGCATCCCTAAAACAAGGAATTGATGCACCATATTCTTGTCAAGGAGGTATTTGCAGCAGTTGTTTGGCACGTGTAACATCTGGAGCAGCCTTAATGAAGAAAAATTCTATTCTTACCGATAGCGAAATTGAAGAAGGTTTAATCCTTACTTGTCAAGCACATCCAACTACTGCCACAATACGGGTGGATTATGATGATGTTTAAATTTAGAAATCGCAAATGATAAACAAAAAACTTCTCCAAAAAGAGAAGTTTTTTGTTTTATAAGTGGTTGTTTTTTATTATATTAGTAAAATAAATTAGAATAATCTTGACATCCCTAATTTTAGATAGGTTTGTTTGACAAATCTCTAGTTTACATTATTGAAGTACGTTTAATAAAAAACTAAATACCATGACTATCCTTCACCACATCCACTTACATTTTATTTCGCTTTTTGCAATAACAGCTTTTTTGTGCGCACTCGTTATAATTAAAAAGACGAGAAATAAAAAAGGGCCAAAATTACTAACAAAAGAAAAATACAATTCTACAATGGTTGGAAAAATGGAAGAAATAGTGCGAGCAGAAGTGATCGTTTTTAATATTTGGCCTTATGTAGATAAGTTAAAATCGATTAAAGTTATATCGAAAAAAAATAAAGAACAGGAACTGATATATAAAGTTTACCGCAATTCTACAGGAGAATTTGAACACATTCTGCTATCTACTGAACAGGAAAATCATTTTGTTGTAATTATTGTAAATAGAACCAAAAAGAAGATAATGGGTTATTACCTTCTCGATGTGAATGGAGAATATAATTTAGTGGCTTAAATTAAATAGGATTTAATTTTAGAAACTATGTCCTCAACAACAATAGTTCTCATGGCGTTTTCATAACCCTCTACTTTTTTATTGCCATAAACAGATGTTGGTAATTTTGGATACAAATTCCTATCCGAAACTAAGGCGTTTTCCAAAGGCTGATTGAACGGTGAAAATCCTGCATAAGGATGTGTCGCACCCCAAAGTGTAATGACTTTTACTCCAAGCATTGCCGCGATATGAGCGTTTCCAGAATCCATAGAAAGCATCACATCCAGATTTGATATAAGTTGCAATTCCTGTTGAAACTTAATTTTTCCAGCCATATTGATGACATTCGCTTTGCCGGAGCATAATGTACTCAAAATTTCGATTTCTTTTTTTCCTCCTCCAAAAAGCAAAATAGTGTTGTTTTGGTCTAATGCTAAAGTGTCTATCACTTCTTGCATTAAATCCAAAGGATATACTTTTGAATCATATTGTGCAAAAGGTGCAATCCCAATAAATTTTTCTTGTGAATTACCTATTAGACTTAGAATTTCAGAATCCAAAATGGCTTTCGGTGGAAATATTGGATTGGCTAAATCCACAGAAAAACCAAGTTCTTCAAAGACTTTGGTGTGTCTTTCAAACATCGTGGTCAATGGTTTGAAAATTTTATTTTCAGAACGCGTAAGGGCTTTTTTCTCTTCTCTACCTTTATCTACAGATGCTATTTTTTTCCCGCTTACAGCAAAAAGTGTTCGCACTACTTTAGAACGTAGTACATTGTGCAAATCAGCAAAAGCATCAATATTCAATGGTCCCAAATCCTGATATAACCTACACAGTCCCAAGAATCCTTTATGCCTTTCTTTTTCATCAAAAGCAAAAAAAGAGAGATTGGGAATGCCAGCAAAAAAAGGTTTGAAAAAAGGTCTAGAAACTACCGTGATTTTTACTTCCGGATACTGATTCGAAAAAGCTCGTAAAACAGGAACCGTCATAGCGACATCCCCCATTGCGGAAAGTCTTATGACGGCTATATGTTTAATTTTTGGAGACAAGTTTGTTACCAAAAAATTATTTTTTATTTTGATACAAAACAGGATTCAAATCATCATCATTGTACATTTTCATCTGTTTGTACACTTTCATGAATTTATCTCCATTTTCAATGTCTGTCAATAAATCATCGATTGCCATTGACAAATCAGATCTTTGTTCCAAAAGAATGTTCAATTTTACTTGACATTTATCTCTATGGTCTTGTGAAGCTTCTGTACGTGTAGCTTCTTCATTCATATGGTAAATTTTCAAAGCCAAAATGGACAATCTGTCAAAAGCCCAAGCTGGACTTTCTGAGTTGATTTTAGCATCGTCCTTAACTACAACATGACTGTATTTTTGAAGAAAATAACTATCTATATATTCAACCATATCTGTACGTTCCTGATTTGAAGCGTCGATTCTTCTTTTCAAAGTCAAAGCTGCAACTGGATCAATATTTGGGTCACGAATGATATCTTCAAAATGCCATTGCACAGTGTCAATCCAGTTTTTTAGATATAACAAATGTTCAAATTTATCTTTTGGAAAAGGATTGTTTATAGGTTGATCAACATTATCAAATTGATGATAATCTTTTATACTTTGCTCAAATACTGAATAAGCTAATTTTGAAAACATATCTTAATGATTTTAGAAATACAAAGATACTTTTTATACTTTTGATAGTGTAAAAAAAACTCCACAAATTAAATTTCTAATAACGACTCCATGGAAATTCATTATTTATCAGAAAAAAATAGTGTGCTAAATCATTTTTTAAGTCAAATTCGGAATGTCAATATTCAAAAAGACAGTATGCGATTTCGCAAAAATATTGAGCGCATTGGAGAAATTATGGCCTATGAAATGAGCCAGTCTTTTCATTACAGAGATATTGAAATAACAACTCCTCTTGGGGTCAAAAAAACTACCGAAATTGCAGATCAGTTGGTTKTATGTTCCATTTTAAGAGCTGGATTAACCTTACATCAAGGCTTTTTAAACTATTTTGACAATGCCGAAAATGGTTTTATTTCGGCCTACAGGCACCATCCTAATCATGATGATTTCTTTGACATACTAGTGGAATACCAAGCAATTGCTGATATTAACGGGAAAAATATTTTGTTGGTTGACCCAATGCTGGCCACTGGGCAATCTTTGGTGGCTGTTTTTAATAAACTAATGGAAAGAGGTATCCCAAAAGAAATCCATATCGCCGTGATTATTGCCGCTCCAGAAGGAATATCATATCTAAAACAAAATTTACCCGACAGCTGTCATCTTTGGGTTGCTTCACTGGACGAAAAACTTAATGATAAAAGTTATATTGTTCCTGGACTTGGCGATGCTGGAGATTTGGCCTACGGAGATAAATTATAACTGAGAAAAGAAAGTAAAAAAACTACAAGCCAAAAGCACAAACATAACAATTTCTTCTTTTAGTTTTGGTTGTGATATTTCGATATGGGACGTAGCCATTATTGTCAATGGCGCAAAAGTAAAGACTAATAATTCGTTGCTTTTATTCGCTGACAAAACAAAAACTAAAATCCCTATAAAAAACGAAGCAATCACTTTTTTATACGAAGAAAGCAATACCAAAGGTCTGCTAGATAATGTTGAAAACATTGATATTACAAAAAATAAAGCGATTGTAACATAAATAGAAAAAGCGATATTTTGATAATTATTGGTAAAATAATCAAGACTTAAGCTGATTTTGCTTTTCTCCTGCAAAAAAGCAATACTGTGGAAATCAAAAATTAAAGAACATAAAAGAAATAAAATCGTTACTCCAAAAAGAGCTATAAAAGGGATAACCCAGTTTCTATAATCTCTTGAAACGTGAAATATAACGGATATAAAAACCAGAAGAATATATAAAATGCTCCAAAATTGAAATAAAGCGGCTATAAAAATCCACAATGAGGCATCAAAAAGTTTCTCTTTTGTTTCTTTTAAAGTTTGTAAAGAAACAAGGCGTCTAATGGCCAACAAAATAAAAAAATTGGCAAGAATCAGATTTGTGTTTTTTAATAAATCTGGAAAAAAAAGCAGAAATAGAAAATAAAAAAAAGCGGTGTAAGTACTGTCCCTGCTCAATCCGTTACGTTTTGAAATAAAACTGGAAAGAAAAATAGTGGCCAACAAAATCACTAATAGTCCTACACTTTTTAAAATAGAAATAACAGAATTTACCCAAGTAACATCTTGAATTTGATATAGAAAAAAGAAAACCAGCATTAAAATAACTACCAAAGAAAAATTTAATGGTGTAGATTTTTTAAAAACACTTGTTATCATAAKGATATTTTATACTTTTGTGACTGTAAATATAATACTTGTTTAAAAAGGAATGGAACAAGATTAAAAAAGATTCAATAGAAAATTTGATTTATTTGACGTTCTAAATTCCAAAACATAAATAATAAAATAAAAGAGATACATTATGACATCATTTTTTGAAGGAATACAATACTTATTTGTAAACATTTTATTCGCTCCTTTAGACTTTTTACGTTCATTAGAGCTTAAATCATGGTTTGGTGCCAATACTATCAACTGGATCTTCATGATTATTTGTTCAGTTGCTATCGTTTATTGGATTAAACAATTGAAATTACATAAAGAAAATGGCGAGGAGTTTCAAGACACAACTGCTCATTCTTTTTTGGACTAAAAATCGAATCCAAATAAAAACCAAAACACGAATTGAACTTACTATTTTGTTCAATTCGTGTTTTTTTATTTTAGATTAAATCGAATCCGATATCTTTTCGGAAATTCATTTTTTCAAAATGTATTTGATCAACATTTTTATATGATTTATTCAAGGCTTCTTGAAAACTATCACCATATGAAGTGATCGCCATAACTCTTCCTCCATTACTTACTACATTTCCATTGTCCAATTTGGTTCCCGCATGAAAAACGATAGAATCAGTAACCATTTCTAAACCTGTAATTATTTTTCCTTTCTCGAAATCTTCAGGATATCCGCCAGAAACAATCATAACCGTAGTGGCGCTTCTTTCGTCAACTTCAAGATTGAATTCATCCAGTTTTTCATTGGCTACAGCCAAAAACAATTCAACCAAATCCGATTTCAACCTTGGAACAACCACTTCTGTCTCAGGATCTCCCATTCTCACATTGTATTCGATAACAATTGGTTCATTGTTGACATTGATCAATCCAATAAACACAAAACCTTTATATGGAATCCCGTCTTTTTGAAAACCTTCAATTGTTGGTTTTACAATGCGTGTTTCTATTTTTTCCATCAAAACGGCATCAACATAAGGAACTGGAGAAACTGCTCCCATCCCACCTGTATTCAAACCTGTATCTCCTTCACCTATACGTTTGTAATCTTTGGCAGTTGGTAAAATTTTATAATTTTTCCCATCAGTCAATACAAAACAGCTCAATTCTATTCCGTCCAGAAATTCTTCAATAACTACTTTGGAACTTGCTGCACCAAATTTTTGGTTTACCAACATATTTCTTAATTCAGATTTAGCTTCCGCCAAATCCTGAATGATTAAAACTCCTTTTCCCGCTGCCAAACCATCTGCTTTCAAAACATATGGAGGTTGTAATGTTTCCAGAAACTTACATCCTTTCTCAACAGTTTCTGCAGTAAAACTATCATAAGCTGCTGTTGGAATTTTGTGTTTCATCAAAAATTCTTTGGCAAACTCTTTACTTCCTTCCAATGTTGCCCCAATTTTTGAAGGTCCAATTACTGGAATATCCTTTAACTCTTGATCGTTTAGGAAAAAATCATAAATCCCTTTTACTAAAGGATCTTCTGGTCCAACAACAACCATTTCTATATTTTCTTTGATTACCAATGCTTTTATTGCTTCAAAATCAGTGGCACTAATGTCAACGTTTTTTGCAATTTGAGCAGTTCCAGCATTTCCTGGCGCTACAAAAAGGGTGTCACAAAGTGGACTTTGAATCATTTTCCATGCAAAAGCATGTTCTCTTCCTCCTGATCCTAATAGTAAAATATTCATGGTGCGGTTTTTTAGTTGCATTACTGTCTTTTGACAGATGGTGCAAAAATAATTGCTTTTGAACTTAAAAAATAATTATATGTCAAAAAGTTGTAACTAAATCACCAATAGTTGTGGCTAAATATTATTTTTGACAAAATATACTCCTCCAATGTTCAAAATATTCGACTTAACGCTTCAAATAAATGGTTTTCCTATGCAGAAAGCCAAAGCTGAATTGCAAAAAATCATTGCTATTCCTGAAGAAGAATATGGTCATTTCATTGAACAAAAAAAAATGGATATCGTAAATTTTCATTTAAATAATAATCCTTTTTACAGGGAATTGGCCGGAATCGAATCTTTAAAAAACTGGTCCGATTTACCAATTTTGAATAAACTAAACTTACAGAAGCCCTTGAATGAAAGGCTTTCTCAGGGCTACACTGAAAAATCAGTATATATTAATAAAACATCCGGTTCTAGCGGGCATCCTTTTGTATTTGCCAAAGATAAATTTTGCCATGCCTTGACATGGGCTTCCAATATTTATCGTTTCGGCTGGTATGGAATTGATTTTAACTCCTCCTATCAAGCACGTTTTTATGGAATCCCATTAGATTTTATCGGAAACAAAAAAGAAAGGTTTAAGGATTTTTTGAGTCAACGATATCGGTTTTCAATATTCAATTTATCTGATGAAGTTTTGGAGCAATTTTTAAAAGATTTTAAAACCAAAAAATTCGACTATGTCAATGGCTATACCTCATCGATAGTTTTATTTGCCAAATTTTTACAGAAAAAAAACATTGTTTTAAAAGATATCTGTCCCACTTTAAAAGTGTGTATGGTCACTTCCGAAATGCTTTTTAAAGAAGACAAACTGTTGTTGGGAAAACAATTTGGCATTCCGATTGTTAATGAGTACGGAGCTTCAGAATTGGACTTAATCGCTTTTCAAAATCTAGAAGATGAATGGCTAGTCAATTCAGAAACCCTATTTGTAGAGATTTTGGACGAAAATAATCAAGTAGTTCCAAACGGAACTTCAGGACGAATTGTAATCACTTCATTATTCAACAAAGCACATCCTTTTATTCGATATGATATTGGCGACATCGGAGTTTTAGACGAAAAAAGCACCGTGAAAAAACCAATTCTAAAAAAATTAATAGGTAGAACCAATGATATTGCTATTTTACCTAGCGGTAAAAAATCACCTGGATTGACTTTTTATTACGTAACCAAAAGCATCATAGAAGAAGATGGAAATGTAAAAGAATTTGTCATCAAACAAACTAAAATAGACCGCTTTGAAATAGAATATGTCAGCGAATCAGAATTGGATGAAGGACAAATTGGAAAAATAAACAAAGCCGTTGCACTGTACCTAGAACCAAATTTACACTTTACTTTTAGCCGAAAAAAAGTCTTGGAAAGAAGCAATCGTGGAAAATTGAAGCAGTTTACTTCATTTTTATAATGTAAATAAAATCGTATATTAGTCGTTTAAATTAAAAAAATGAGCGACGAATTTTTCCTTTCAGAAGAAACTATTTCCAACAAAATTTATTTTATTCGTAATCAAAAAGTAATGATTGATCGTGATTTAGCATCACTTTACGGGATTGAAACCAGAGTTTTAAAACAAGCTGTCAAAAGAAATATATCAAGATTTCCTGAAGATTTTATGTTTGAACTTAATAAATCAGAGTTTGAAAATTGGAGATCACAAATTGTGATCTCCAATTCCGATAAAATAGGTTTGCGATATGCTCCAATGGCTTTCACCGAACACGGCGTTTTATGTTATCAAGTGTTTTAAATAGCAATAAAGCCATTCCAACGAATATCCAAATCATGCGCATTTTTACAAAAGTGAGACAAATGCTTTTGGATACCACCGAAATTAAAATCGACATTGTTCAAATTCAAAAAAAGTTAGAAAATCATGATAAGAACATTGAATTGGTTTTTTCTTATCTGGATGAATTAACGGAGAAAAAGGAAAATGAAAGCAAAAGGGTAAAAATTGGATATAAAAAATAGCCACAAAAATGTAAATTAAATTTTCTTTATATAACGCGGTTTTATTATCAATTGAGTAAATAAAAACCCAATCATAATGAAAAAGGAAACAACATAATTATAGCCGTGAAAACTTCTATAAACAGCAAAATTATGTTTCAATAATTCAACTTTTGAGGCCGATAGTGAATTATCCCTGATGCGATAAATTGCTAAACTTTCTGGTACGGGTCTTGCTTTCTTCATCTTTTTCAAAATGGTAAGCCACATCATCCAATCTTGGCGTTTTCGAGTTGATGAAATCGCTATTTTTCCAAAATAGTTTCTATCATAAATGCCTGTAAGATTTCCAACATAATTACAAAAGAACAATTGATGATACGAAAGATTTCTTGGTGCTTCAACCCTTTTGTTTAAAGAATTTCCTTCTTCGTCCATGCAATCATAGAAAGAGAATGTAAAAGGTGCACTATTGTCTTTTAAAAATTGAAGCTGCTTTTCAAGTTTTAAAGGTTTCCACAAATCATCTGCGTCCAAAAAAGCTATGTAATCTCCTTGCGCTTTTGATAACGCTTCTCCTCTAGCAATACCAGCTCCTGAGTTTTTATCCAATTGAAAAAAATGTATTCTATTGTCATTGGCGATAAAATCTTCAATGATAGACAAGGTCTTATCTGTAGAACAATCATCCACAATAATCATCTCCCAATTCTGGTAGGTTTGATTTTGTACCGACCGAATTGTATCAGCAATGAATTTTTCAGAGTTGAAGGACGGAGTAATTATAGATACTAAAGGTTTTTCCATTTTAATACGCTTTCTTGTCTCCTTTTAAAGTGTTATGAATAGTATTGAAAATGATTTTCAAATCCAACAAAAGCGACCATTTTTCTATATAAAAAATATCATACCTCACTCTGTTTATAATGTCTTTGTCTGTTTCAACTTCACCTCGAAACCCTTTGGTTTGGGCCAAACCAGTTATACCAGGTTTTATAAAATGACGCACCATAAACTTATCAATCCGTTCTGCATACATATTGGTGTGACTTACCATATGCGGTCTTGGTCCCACTACAGACATATCTCCCAATAAAACATTAAAAAACTGTGGCAATTCATCGATACTTGTTTTTCGTATAAACTTACCAACTCTTGTGATTCTTGCATCATTTTTAGATACTTGTTCAATATCTGCTAACTCATTTATTTCCATAGATCGGAACTTAAAACAATTAAATTCCCTGTTATTCAATCCATTCCTTTTTTGAACAAAAAATAATGACCCTTTGGAATCCATTCTAATAATAATGGCCAAAATAGGTGTTAACCAAGATAATATCCCAACTATAATCAATATTGAAAAAACAGTGTCAAAAATGCGTTTGATTATTTTATGCAAGGATTCATCAAGGGAAATAGTTCTTTGCGAAATTACAGGGATGTAATCATAATATTCAAAAACTGTATTTAAAGAAAGTAATTGTTTTTGGTCTGGAATAAACTTAAGAGTTTTCAAATTATTGTCGGCAAAAAATATAAAATCATCCACTTGCTTACTGGTCAAATCTGTCAAAGAACAATAAATTTCATCTATTTTATTGTCCAAAATAAAAGAAAAACTTTCTTGAAGATGTTCCATTTTATGATTTTCCAAATTGAATACTTTAATCAATTTATAACCGTAATCAAGATTTTCTTCAAAAAAATGCTGTAGGGGTTCAATACTTTTATTCTTTCCAATAAGCACTACTCTTCTAAAATTACCACCAAATATGATTCGGTATTTTCTTAGAAAAAAATAAATAAATAATTTAAAACCAAGAATTATGTCAACAGATATTGTTATGAATTTCAGTATTGTAGACAAACTATTTCTTTCGGGATAAAAATAAGCAAGGGCTAGACAACACGTTGCAAAAGCAATAGCTTGCTTCAAAGTACAGTTCAATATAGCTATTACTTTGGTGTATCGATAGACTTCATAGAAGCCTAAATTGCCTGCAATAATAAACCATGCGCAACTTATGAACAAAGCATAAAAGTCCTGAAAAATAGGTATACCAGAAAAATACGCAGCAAAAACATTGATAATAACCAAATCTAATAAGCGCGAAAATGGGCGAATATAACCCGAATATCTTCCTGTTTTAGTTTTCACTAATTAATGTACTTAGAAAAATCTTTATGTTCCTCCTTGGATAATTCTTCTTTGGATAAAGACTTAAAATAATCATAGGTTATTTTCATCCCCTCTTCACGATTAACTTTTGCTTCCCAACCCAATAATTCCTTGGCTTTTGTAGTATCTGGCTGGCGTTGTAAAGGGTCGTTTACAGGTAACGGATGGTAAACTACTTTTTGATTAGTTCCTGTTAATTTTATAATCTCCTCAGCAAAATCTTTGATGGTGATTTCATCGGGATTACCAATGTTTACAGGAAAAACATAATCTGAATGTAATAATCTGAAAATGCCTTCTACCTGATCATCTACATAACAAAAAGAACGGGTTTGCATTCCGTCCCCAAAAATGGTTAAATCTTCTCCACGAATGGCTTGCCCAATAAAAGCTGGAATAACACGACCATCATTGAGTCGCATTCTTGGTCCATAAGTATTAAAAATTCGAACAATTCTAGTTTCCACACCATGAAAGGTATGATATGCCATCGTAATTGATTCCTGAAAACGTTTGGCTTCGTCATACACTCCTCTTGGTCCAATCGTATTTACATTTCCATAATATTCTTCTGTTTGTGGGTGAACCAAAGGATCTCCATAAACCTCAGATGTAGAAGCTATAAGAATTCTAGCTTTTTTTACTCTTGCCAAACCTAACAGATTATGCGTTCCCAACGAACCAACTTTCAAAGTCTGAATTGGAATTTTAAGGTAATCTATAGGACTTGCCGGCGAAGCAAAATGCAAAATGTAATCAATCTTTCCTGGAACATGCACAAACTTGGTGATATCATGATGATAAAATTCAAAATGCTCTAATTTGAACAAATGTTCTATGTTTTTTAAATCACCTGTGATAAGATTATCCATTCCTATTACATGATATCCTTCTTTGATAAAACGATCACATAAATGAGATCCCAAAAATCCTGCTGCTCCGGTGATGAGTATTCTTTTCATAAGAAGATAATATTGTTTTAGTTGGAATATGGTATCGCCAGATCCTCATTGGTATTTGCGACAAATACTGTCTTGGCGATTTCATAAAAATAAATATTGACCGCAAATATAGTGAGAATGCGTTTTGCAATACTCCTTATTTCCTATCTTTTTATAATAAACTATTCATATTCAAGTTTCGATGTTCTTGGTGTTTTTCATCCACAAATGCCTTAATTTCTCTTTCGAATCGCTCTTTAGAAAATTGCAAAGCGTGCTCTCGAATTTCTTTTGAGTTGAATTTTTGAGTTTCAAAATAAAGTACGGCATCCTTTAAACTTTGGGCTGTTTGTTCCTTAAAAAAAACACCAGTTTTACCCTCTGCAACGGTTTCCAGAACACCTCCTTTTCCAAAAGCAATTACGGGAGTCCCACAAGCTTGTGCTTCCACGGGTACAATTCCAAAATCTTCTTCAGCAGCAAAAACAAAGGCTTTTGCTTCCTGCATTTGTTTTTTTAATTCCAAAGTATCAATATGTCCGATCAAAGAAATATTACTTTTGGCTATTTTATTTATGGCATTGAATTCGGGGCCAGAGCCTGCAACAACGAGTTTCAGATGTGGCAATTCATTAAAAGCTTCAACAATCAAGAGTGTTTTTTTATAAGAAACCATTCGGGATGCCGTAAAATAGTAATCCTTTTTGTTTTCTTCTAAAGTAAAAAATTCAACATCAACAGGAGGATAAATTACAGTAGCTTCTCGATTGTATGTTTCTTTTATTCTTTCTGCAATATGATTAGAATTAGCAATAAAAAAAGTAACATTCTCTGAATTTGAAACATCCCACTTTCTAATCTTATTTAAGACATACTTAGCATAGATTCCTTTTAACCCCTTATTCAAACCAGAATCCTTCAAGTATTGCTCTTGCAAATTCCATGCGTATCTCATAGGAGAATGACAGTAACAAATGTGCAATTGATTTTTTTTTGTTTGAACCCCTTTTGCAATCGAAGAAGAAGAACTTAGTACTAAATCATATTCACTTAAGTCAAATCTTTCTATTGCAAACGGAAAAAGTTGCAAAAATTTTCGGTGATTGGACTTGACAGTGGGTAAATATTGGAGAAAACTTGTCTTGGCTTTTTTTCCATTTAAAATAAATTCTCGATCCGTTTCATTCAAAAAGTCAATTAAAGCATAATGATCAAAATCATCCCAAATATGATTAAACGAATGAATCACTTTCTCGGCTCCACCATTTACATAGTACCAATCGTTAATTAATGCTTTTTTCAAAATATATTACTTTTGTTTTTTTATAACTTTCAATTATCGAAATATATTGCTTTGAGGCTTTATTCCAAGAGCTTTTTTGTGCTAATTCAAATCCTTTTTTACAAACTTCAAAATAATTATCAGATTGCTCCATTTCTACTATTTTTTGTGCCAATTGATTAGCACTTACGGCATCAAAAAAAAATGCGCTTTCACCATATAATTCCCTATAAACAGGAATGTCAGACAAAATACAAGGTGTATATAAACTCATAGCTTCAAGAGCAGGAAGACCAAAACCTTCATAAAAAGAGGCATTTATTAGAGCTTTTGCCTCCACTATCCATTTATATAATGAATCATCGGTAACCTCATCTAAAAACTCAACATTAGAAATGGCTTCATAATTGTTCATTTTAAACACTTTTATATTTTTCTCTCCGATTACTTTTAACCTGTAAATATTGGGGGCAAGCAACTTAAAAGCTTCAATAATTACTTTAATGTTTTTTCTTTCATTCAAAGAATTAATAGCTAAATAATATCCTTTTTTAAAGAATTTATTTCCATTGTATTCTAAAAAACTTGCCAAATAAACAACTTCTATTTTTTCGTTTTTTATTTTGGGATAATACTTTAATATCTCATTTTTAGAAAAATTGCTTACTGTTATAATTCTTTTTGCTTTTTTTAAATTAAAATAAAACAAAATGTTATAAACAAGGATAAATTTCCAATCAAACCATTTCTCATTGACTTTAAAAGCAACATCATGAATCACCAAAAAATTTTTGCTGCACAGCATTGGAGCTGTATTACAAAAGTTTAACAGTAAGGCAGCTTTTTTTCTAAACAAAAAGAATGGCAACTCAATTTGTTCCCATAAATGTCCTCCAAAAAAACCCACCTTAATACAATTCAAAGACTCAGCAACTGGATTTAAAAATTCTTTATTTGGGCAAACAAAAATAATTTCGCCTTTATAATGAGCTTGCAAATGAGTACTTATTTCAGTTGCTACCCTCTGAACGCCTGTTGTTTTTTGAGTAAGAAACCTACCATTTACATATATTTTATCACTCATTTTTAAGGCTGTTTTTAGGTGAATTTATAAAAACAAAACAAAACCATAAAAACACATAAATACCAAGCTGCCTACTTAATACATTTTCAAACAAACATTGAAATAGAAATATTAATACAAAAAATAACGAATAGTCATTTTTATGTTTATAGAAATTACTAATATGGATAACAAAAATAGACAAGAAAAGTATAGTTCCTACTAGACCATAACTGGTAAAAAACCATAAAAATTGATTGTGTGTATTATACTTATAGTTATTTTTTCCAATCCACCAATAAGGCCCATTACTCACCTCTTTGGAATTATAACAGGCAATAAGTTTATTATCCACCTCTTCGCTGCTAAATGTCCCTACAAAATAATTAAACCCTTTTTCATCAACAATGGTCCTTGCACATTGCCATATTGCAATTCTTGGTTCTCCTTTTTCAATTGCTATCCGCTGAATTATATATCTGTTACTAATAATTGTTATTACTAATATTGAAGAGAGTATTATAAAATAAACTATTTTCTTCTCTTTCAAAAAGAAAAGAAAGCTAAGTAAAACAGAAATACCCATCGCAAGTCTAGCCGCAATAATGAACAAAGTGATAACAATAATTGCAAGAAAACAAAATAGGAATCCCTTTTTTATATTACTATTCTCCATCACGAATTTTATGCATACGATGGATAACAAACAATTTAATGCAAAATAAGGTCTCTCAAGTATAAATCTATTTTCGACTAATGAATTGAAAAGTTCAAAACTTTTTACCGTCGAGAATAAATAATAATGGATTACTATAAAATCAATATAGAGTATGTGTATTAATTGCAATACCAAAAATGAATATGCAAAATTCTTTATCTGGTATAAAGAAAACTTCTTGAGTAAAAACAACAGGGGTATAAACACAAACCCTAAAGATCTAATTATCAATCTCGGGGAAGAATCAAAATTAAAAACATACGAAAGGACATAAAGAAAAATGAAACTCCCAAAAACAAAACATAACTTCTTTACGCTATTGGAATCTGTATTCTTTGATTTGTCAAAAAAACTAATAAATAATAAAAATAGAATTATTGGTGTTGCCCATTTAATCTTAAACACAAACGCAAATGCCAGTAAAAAAAACACAATTTTTTCCTTAAATGCATCATACATTTTTGCCATGTATATAAAGTTCATATTTAGTTATTTAGTTGTCCAAAATTACCTTCTCTGTGCTCCTTTTGTCATTTCTTTTATTCCATTCTAAAGCACAAGGAATAGAAATAAAAACCCAAATAAATAACATTATAAAGGAAGGAAAAGCATTTAAAGACAGTATTAGCGCCAGCATTCCTCCCGTTAAAGCATCTTCTTTTAAATAATAGCTTTTAATCAAAATTGAAACTAAAAAAACAATAAACAAAACGAATGCTATCACTCCATATTCGGACAAAACTTCTAGATATACGTTATTCGGAATACTCCTTATATTCTTCCTTCTAGCCAATTGATCAAAATAATCATCCCTATTGATTACAATTTTTTTATAATGATTGTAATGATCATAATGCAATCCATAATTGGCTGGGCCAACTCCCAAAAATGGGTTGTCTAATCCAGAATCTATTGCAACCTGACCCGTAATGATTCTGTCTACTTTAGAAAAATTTCCAGTGGTTAGTGTTTTTGTTGAATCGAATATTTTTCCATAAATATAAAGTTTATAAAAATCTGTTTTTGTGAAAATGAAAATGGAAAGAACCACTATTGGAACAGTTTTTAATAAAAATCGCATTTTAAAAAACTCTCTTCGGAAATAAAACGTTAAAAATACAAATGCTGATACTATTGAAATAGTAGACAATGTAATAATTACACTAAAAAGTAAAAACCAAGCCTCTTTTTTCTTTTGAAGATAGAACGCTATGGCAGCCGATAAAATTAAATATAATCCAAAATAATTACCCTCTTTAAAAGTGCTGCATCTTATAAATCCATTTAAACTTAACGGAACATCATCCATCCCGGGAAGTTTGATATATGGCAAATTTAGTTTTGAAAATATAAACAAATACCAACCGTATATTGCTACTATCAATGCACCCAATATCCATTTGTCCAATAATTTAATATCTTTTACGAAAAATTTAAAAGAAACATAATAGGCCAACAAGCACAAATAAAAATAACATAGCCTAATAAAACTATCCCCAACTCTATTAATACGAAAAGGAAAAATTTTGGCAGAATATGGATAGCTCCAATATATATTTACAATAAATGAAAGCGTTACTATTAGTGAAAACAACAAAACAATCTTATTGACATTACAAAACCAAATAGAACTTGACGAGATCACTTTCTTGTTTAAATAAAAAAGCAATAGAATCACAAGCGCTATTTCGGATATTTTTAATGGAAAAAAAATACTAATAGTCAATGCCTGGGTAAAAGGCAAAAATACAAGGAAAAGTTTATTGATGTCAATTTTCATAATTAATTGATTTTTTTATATCCTATTGAACAATAAAAATTTTCATCATAAGTCACCCCTTCTTTGAATACCAATCTAATTATTTTGGGTATAATTTTAAAATTACCCTGCAAAACTCTTTTCCCCAATGTAAGTGTTAAAATGGACAATTGAATTAAAAGAAGATTCTCTCGATTAAATTTTTTAGCAAAGAGAACTCTACTATTCAATGAAATCAAATCTATAAATTCTGATTTTTTCTCCTTGAATTTGGACTCGGTACTTTTGCCTTGTTTATGAAATACTCCAAAATAATTTAAAATCGATACTTTACCACCAATAATTTTGGCTCTATGAACCCAATCTAATTCTTCAAAAAACAAAAAATAATCCTCACTCAACAAGCCTAATTCCTTTAAAAAAGGCATCTTTATTAACATTGACGCTCCTATCGGATAATCAATACTTTTGATTACCTCATCAAAAGTATTGTCAAAATCTCTTGTCTTTTTGCCCTCTCCAAAGTGAGAAGACAAACCTGTTTTTTTATTATAAAGACCCCCGATAGACTGAACTCTTATTGGATTATAATATTCTAGCAGTGGTGTCCCATAAATGTACTTTACTTCTTTCTGTAAATTCATTTGACTTACAATGGATAAAAGTGCATCCTTACCAATTACGGTATCATTGTTTAATAACCAAATATACGAATCCTGAGTTCCGAATTTTAAAACATAACGCAGGGCGATATTATTCCCAGCCGCAAATCCATTGTTCTGATTGGCTTTTACAAGGACTACTTTGTGGTTTAGCTCTTTTTGCAAAAAATCATTTTCAGATGTTGTACAAAAATCTAGGGGTTTTTGCTCCAATGGGAAAACAAGGTTTTCGAAAACAGTTTCAGTGATGTCTATTTTTCCTAAAGCCCAATTGGACAAATTTTCAAAAGGTATCTGCGTCTGACTATTATCAATTACTAATATTTGAAAGTTTTCATAGTCCAATTTCAATATGCTTTCTAGACACTCTATCGTGTCCAAAAAGCCATTGTAATTTAAGAGTACTATATAAACTTTATTTGGCACTTAACTCTTGTTGTTCTTTGTATTTAAACCCTTTATTTTAATGTTGCTTTTATAAAATACTGCATACTCAAAAACTGCTCAAAAAATCTGAACGTAAGTTTATTTAAGATTGATTTTATGGATGAAATATGATTCAAATTTGACTCGATTTTAACTATCTCTAGTTCATCAAATAAACTCATAAGCTCAACAACATCTTTTTTACAATAAAAACGGATATGGGTTCTATCAAAAATTCCGTTATCTGTATATTTAAAACTTCCTTTTAGGAAAATTTGATATAATGCTTCGAGGTTTCTAATATTAGGTAAACTGATATAAAAACTCCCTCCTCTTTTTAAACTAGGAATCAATTTTTGAATCACCTTTTCAGGATCATAAAGATGTTCCAATACATCTGCCAAAATAATGATATCAAATTCCTTTTTGTCAAAAGGATTTATTTCGTTCTCGATATTACCTATAATAAAACGATCAAATTTTTCCTTATTAGGATTTATATCCACTATATCAAAACCAGAGATTTGATTTGCAATACCTCTTTTTTTTAGCTCCAATAAAGTTTCACCCGCTCCCGCTCCTATTTCCAAAATATTTAAATCTTTCTCATTCCCTATAAATGAAATGATATCTTCTCGAATAATTGAAAAATAATCCTTGCTTTTCTCTAAGTAGCTATCTTCCATCTTATTTGACATTTAAAATTGTCGTTTTTAAATTTACTTTATACTTAACGCTGCAATATAATATTATTAAGAAAGAGATAACCGTCTCAATTAAAAAAACTGCCATTAAACTACCTTTTAAATGAAATGCTTTAGTGAGAAAAAAACAAACAAACAGCATAAGCAATGAACACAAAGATAAAATTCTTGACAATGCTTTTTGCTGGTTTTTATAAATCAAGAATTGGTAAAATGGAATGTTTAACGCCGTTATAATAGGCACAATAGTAAAGTATGTATAAAAAACTATTAGTTCCTGTGTTTTAGTATTCATTTGTAAAGTATCAAGAATTATAAATCCAGATACAATGCAACAAAATATCCCAACACCTAATAATAAAACATTTATCCCATTAACCTTCTTTAAAAATAAAATTCCATCAGACTTGTTTTTTGTATAAGCACTGCAAAATTTAGGGAAACTAACATTAAAAAAAACGGATAGATAACTTCTAAAAACACTTAATATCATATCCCCAATTTTGTATATCCCAGCATAATAATCTCCCAATAAATACCTAATTATTAATATTGGACACTGTGTATAAACAGAAATTGAAATGTTGGATATGAATATTGAATATTCATTTTTAATAAATCTTCTGAGTGAAGGAAAATTCACATTAAATATTTTGAGCTTATAAAAACGAACCATTTTTAAGAAGAAAAAAGAATAGACCAACGTATTGGAAATTCCCAGTAAAAACAGAACATAGATATAGTCTTCGCTCTTTTTTACTAAAATAAAGATTAGTAAAATATATAATGTTTTTGAAAAAAAAATAACTTTATTAATCGACGAAAATTTTTCCAGTCCCTGATATATCCAAGTCACATTAAAAAATTGAGCAGATAGCATAGCCAATCCCAAAAAATAAAGTTTACTCTCTTGTATGTCAAAAGCAAAAATGACAACAATTACGATTAAAAATAGAGCAAACAAAACCATCCATTTAAATGAAAAGGATAAATCCAAATAATTTCTAATTTTGGAAAAATTGTCCTTATTGCTACTAATTTCTTTAACTCCCAAAAGATTGGATCCAAAATCAATAAATAATCCCAATAAAGTAAAAATTGATAGTGCTACGCCTACTTTTCCCCAATTTTCAATACCACAGGTCGAAATTACTTTTGGAGCTACTAATAACGGGGCAATTAAATTTATTAATTGTCCTGAACCATATATTAAATAGTCTTTAACTGCTTTTAGTTTTTTTTCAGTTTCCATTTTATAATGAAATACAAAAAGAAATAGTATCAATACTAAATTTTCCTTTATACATCTTAATTTTTATATTTTCAATTTATAACAAAACAATTAATTTTCTTGCTCAAATATGAAAAATCCAGTTTGTAAATTGAATATAAGTGGCTAAAACAAATACCTAAAAAGCTTGCTTTTCTTTCTCCTTCAATGATTGTTTTTTATAGAACGCCATAAAAAATCGCAAAAGAACAAATAGAATTACAAATAAAGTAGGCAATACAAAAGTCATATTCCCTTTTATTTTTTGAGCCTTTTTAATATTCAGAATGGAACTTATTTCTTTAATCGTTTTATCAAATCGGACCAATTTTACTCGATTCTTTCCTTGATTCCTAATTATATCTTCTTTTGTTCTTATGACATCATTGAGTTGTGTATTCTCATTATAATAAACCAATTTGTCATTCTTCGAGCCGTTCCCTTTAGAAAACCCATTTAAAACAGCGTTAATCTGTGCTAAAATAGTATCGTTTTGAACTATTTCCTGTTGCAAATTTTTCAAACTAATAGCCTGTATTTTATCGTAATAATCTGATTTGTTAAGATAATTCAATAACGGTTGAACAAAATTTTGGTCGTTTACCAAACTATTGGTCGTTAAATAAATTTTATGATAGGTGTAGTTTTTACTCGTAGTCGTATCATTAATAACTTTTTGTAAACCCTCTTCTTCAGACATCAATTTAATTAAATCAAAATTTTTCTCCTTATCTTCTATAAATTGATAAACATCCGTAATAGATTTTATTTCAATACTTTTTAAAATTTTAGGTTGCTGTAATCCAACTATTTTTTTCAAATAAACAGTGTCTCCTTCAGCGATTTTTGCTTTTAATAAATTAATTTTTGAATATAAATAATCACTGCTTCCAAAATTTGGCGCTACAATAATACGATTATCATAGGCCTTTAGATTAGTGTCCAAATACATGCCAATCCCAAATCCAACCACCACCAAGGCACCTATAACAATTGCGTTTTTTATAAAAAAACGAATGATTCTAAACAACAAAGTATTAATCCATTCGAAGAAATCTGCTATCCTACTAAAAACATTTCGCAAGTCAATTTCTGGATTCTCAGGATTATTTTCTTTTTGTATACTCATGTTCTGTTTTTATTTTACATTAAAAATTTGTTCCAGTATTTTAATCGTGATCAAATACGTAGGTTTTACTCCTGTGGTTCCCAAACCTCCAGAAGCCAACGTACTTCCTGTTTCCAAAGGGTTATCTGAGGCATAGTAAGCATAACGCACTTTGATGTCGTGAGGAACGCTTTTTCTGATTTTGGAAGCAGATTGAATGGCTTTTTGATAATAGGAACCTTCCATTTCCAACCCAATAACTCCCCAAGTCGATTCGTGGAAGAATTTCAATAAATCACGATTTTGCAACGATGTTCCAAGAACCGTAACCATTGGCCCTGCAAAAATTGCTATGTCATTACCTTCAAACATTTCGGCAGTCAATTCATTTTCGAAGAAATAATTGTCGGCTGTTCCCTCATTGATATGGGCGTTTGGAATCATGATATCTCCTTTTCCTCCTTCCAGAATTCCTGCTTTCCCCATAATCGAAACCGATTTTACTTTAAGCAAAGTATCTTTTTTATAAGGTTTCAATAACTCGTCTATGGTTTCATAAGCTTGTTCTCCAAAAGCATAATCCATAACAATAATAATCGGTTTTTTCTCTCCTAAATCTGCCTTTGGGAAAGATGATTTCGACCAGTCAATTTTGGCAGTATCAAAAATTTGAACATCTATATTGGTTCCCGATGTATCAGGCAAGAAAATCATACCTTGTTTCAGCGCAACGGCTTCAACCTGATTGCGAAGCTCATTCGCCCCCGATTTGCTCAATTCTTCATAAATAAAGAAATCGGTTTTGTCTTTGAATTTTGTTTTCAAAATAGGTGTGGCAAAAATAGAATTCATCACCGAGTGCATGTTAGCACTAATCACGTGAATCGGTCTGTCCAAAAGCTGGTTAGCTTTTAAAACTTCCTTGATGTTGGTTGCCCAAACTTCTCCGTGGATATGATGTCCCAAGCGTTCTCTTAAAATAGGGCTGAACGTAATCGTTCTTTTATTGCTATCAACAACTTCTTCTATCGCTAGTTTTCCCAACCAATAAATTACGTGCAAAAAGCGGTCTGGCGCTGTTTCTGTTCCAAAAGCATCATAAATGTCCAAAACTTCCTCGAAGGTTCTCCCCAGGATATTAGCTGCATGTGAAATAGCTTTTTCTTTTTCAACAAGACTCAGTTTTTTGTTTTGGGAAACTGCCGATTCCAGTTTTATCCAATCACGGGAAACTTCACCGCCATCATCTAGCAAAACTCTATTCTTAATTTTATGTGATTCGATGAAAATAAACGTCAAATGGGTCAGAATATCGTAAATGTCCGATCGTCCTCGAGTGATTTCAACATTCATCTGCTCCTCATCTATTCGGTAGCAATTGCGACGTCTTTTTGGTGGAACTATAGCTTTAAAATGTGATTTGGAATAACCTTCATCCGAGGTTAAATTAATAAAACGGCACTCTTCGATTCCTACCGGAAGACGTTCTATAACATATAAAAGTCCATTTAATTCAACTTTTTCTTCGGCAATATTTCCATAAATTTCAGGTCTTAAAGCCAACAAAGCTTCTCTTAATGTGTCTCCAGAAATTCCCATCGGTTTGTAAAATCCTCTATTGAAAAGATGGCGCATCGTAATGTACATTTTTTCAATTGCCGCCGATGATTCTTGTGCTCTGGATCTGGATATATTTTTAGTCTCTTTCATGCTTATATTCTTTTATACCCTCAAATGTATAGTTTTTATTTTTGGTTTAAAACCGCTACAATACTCCTATCATTAGAAAGTCTTGGAATTTTATTCTGTCCGCCCAATTTTCCAATAGATTTCATATAATCTTGAAAACCGTTTTTAGCCACTTTGGTAATAACAAGTTTTTTCAAAACATGCCCCACAATTAAATCATCATAATAAATGTTTTGTTTTCGCATGGCATTGTCTAGCGCTTCCGCAAAAGTGTCGCTGTCGTCTGGTTCATTTTCAAATTCGATAAACCATTCGTGATAGGGTAACCCTCCAATAGGCGTAATTTGCGGTGCTACCGTAAATTCATTCACACGCACTGTTGTTCCTGTCATGGCTTCCTGCAAAGCGTGTTCCACTTCTTTCCCAATAACGTGTTCACCAAAAGCCGAGATATAATGTTTGATTCGACCCGAAACAATAACACGATAGGGTTTCAAAGAGGTAAACTGAACGGTGTCGCCAATATTATAACCCCAAAGTCCGGCATTGGTAGAAATAATCAAAACGTAGTTAACTCCCAACTCCACTTCACCAATGGTATATCGTTTTGGACTTTCTGTAAAAAAGTCTTCACTTTTTATAAATTCATAAAAAATTCCAGAATTCAGCAACAGCAACATTCCCTTTTCTTTTTGGGAATCCTGATAAGCAAAGAAACCTTCAGAAGCCGGAAATAATTCGATACTGTCGACTTTTCTCCCAATAAGATTTTCAAATTTGGCTCTGTAAGGTTCATAATTGACACCTCCGTAAATAAACAAATTGAAATTCTTGAAAATCTCACCAACGGGCTTTCCTGCTCTTTGCTGCAGTTTTTCAAAATACATTTGAACCCAAGAAGGAATTCCCGAAATCACGGTCATGTCTTCGTCAATAGTTTCATCAACAATAGCGTTTACTTTGGTTTCCCAATCTTCAATACAATTGGTTTCCCAAGAAGGTAGTCGGTTTTTTTGCAAATATTTTGGAACAAAATGTGCCACAATTCCAGACAATCTCCCTAATTTTATTCCGTATTTTTCTTCCAGAATAGGACTTCCTTGCAAGAAAATCATTTTACCGTTTACAAAATCGGCATTTTTGGTTTCGTGTATATAAAGCAAAATCGCATTTCGGGCTGCTTCAATATGATACGGCATCGATTCCTTGGTCAACGGAATGTATTTCGCTCCCGATGTCGTTCCCGAAGTTTTTGCAAAATAAAGTGGTTTCCCTTTCCAAAGTATATTTTCTTCCCCTTTTACCACTCTATCCACATAGGATTTCAAAGCTTCGTAATCACGAACAGGAACTTGTTTTGCAAAATCCTCATACGTTTTTATCTGTTCAAAATGATGATCTTTCCCAAATTGAGTTTGCTTAGCGGTCTGTATCAAACTTTGGAAAACAGCTTTCTGGGTTTCAACTGGAGAATTGGCCCAAGCTTGTGTCTTTTTATATATTTTTTGTGCAAATATTTTTGCTGCAATCGATTTTAGTGACATTCTTTTGGGCTTTGTTTAAAAATTGTAATATTCTGTTATAATTCCGATACTGTCGGATTATTTTTTAGTGTTTAGGTTCTTTCCTTTTGGGGAGGATTGCTGAGTGTTCTCTTCTTTACTCACTCTTTCCCTCAACTCTTTTTCTTTTTCGGAAGCTGATAAATCTACTGGTTCTACAGCTTCATCAGCACTTGAAAGGATAGAATCTTTATTGAATTTGGCGTATTCCAAATCACCGTTCAGTACTTTTTGAATCGATTTTATATAGGCTTCATTTTTCTTCAAAGCTATCGAAAGGGAATCTGATTTTAATGCCAAAACGGTTGCATCTCTCTTTAATTGAGAAGAAGAATAACCAGGTATAAATTCTCGTAAAGGAGTAAAAGCAATCAAAACGGTTGTAATTGAAATCAGGAAAATAGCACCCAATGAAAGCGAAACAAAGACACTCATAATGTTCAATTTAAAAGAAAAAATTTCCTCAAAAGTATCCTCGTTCAAAATTATTAATCGATTTTTGATTAATAATCTGTCAAAAAACTTCTTCTTTTTTAATCGATTCTTGGACATGATATTTGTTTAAGTCACAAATATAATAATTTAAAGCGTTGCCAACACTAGCCTCCTCTAAGTAGTTGAATTCCTAACCCTACAATTTTATAAAATATTTAACGCTGTCAAAAGTAAATAAATCAATCAAAATGAATGTGTATTAAGTTATTCTATATACATTTGCACATTAGATTTATTACAAATTTGCTACGGCATTAAATATTCAATCATGGGAAGATTAGGTTTACCAGAAATCCTTGTTATATTGGCAGTTGTTTTATTACTTTTTGGAGGTAAAAAAATTCCAGAATTAATGAAAGGTTTAGGAAGCGGTGTTAAAGAATTTAAAAACGCAGCCAAAGACGATCAGCCAGCTGACAAAAAAGAAGAAGAAACGAAATAAGAATTTTGATAAAAAATTCCTAAATCTTAAATTCCAAATTCCAATTTTATATAAGGAGTTTGGAATTTTTTATTTTAAAAAAAAGGCTTTTCAAGAGATTGAAAAGCCTTTTTTAGGTAACCAAATTAACTAATTTTTATAGGTAACCCCCATATCCTCAATTGAAAAATGGTCGGTTAAGAGGTGCAATAAATGATCTCTTAGCTCGATATATTCAGGGGTTTTAACGATTTCAATTTTATTTCTAGGTCTTGGCAAATTTACCGTCACAATTTCGCGAATGGTAGAAGCTGGACCATTATGCAAAACCACGATACGGTCTGACAAAAACAATGCTTCTTCGATATCGTGTGTAATCATTATAATAGTTTTTTCTCTATTGTCCAGATTCCACAATTTCAAAACTTCGAGTTGCATAGATCCTTTTGTTAAAGCGTCTAATGCTCCAAAAGGTTCGTCCAGCAATAATACTCCAGGATTAATGGCAAAAGCTCTGGCAATAGCCACTCTTTGTTTCATTCCACCAGAAAGCTGACCTGGCAATTTATCTTTATGTTGGAACAAATTAACCATTTTTAGGTTTTTGATCACGATTTCGTGTTTCTCTGCTGTGGAGCAATCCATAACCGAATCGACAGCCTGAAAAATATTGTTTTCCACCGTTAGCCAAGGCAATAACGAATAATTTTGAAAAACGATTCCACGATCTGGTCCTGGCCCTTTGATGTTTTTATTGTCCAATACTACCGATCCTCCTGTTGGTGTCAACATCCCTCCTATCGCATTCATAATAGTTGATTTTCCACAGCCTGAATGCCCAATGATTGATATGATTTCGCCTTTTTTGATCGAAAGGTTAATGTCTTTTACTGCAATGTATTTTCCTTTTGGAGTTGGAAAAGATATTTCTAAATCTTTTATTTCTAAATAGCTCATTTTTTTAAAGTTTTTAAGTTACTGAGACTCTAAGTTTCTAAGACTTTTGAGTTCATTTTTTTTAAAGTTACTAATATGCTGAGATACTAAGTTTTTTAAAGATTTTTAATGCTAAGACAGCTTTTAAAATCTTAGTAACTCAGAATCTTAGAGTCTTAGAATCTTATAAATAAGATACTTTTTTCTCAATCATTGTAAAAAATCCGTCAAAAATAATTCCCACAAATCCGATGATGATTATGGCCGAAATCACTTTTTCAAGGCTTAATGCATTCCAGCTGTCCCATACGAAAAATCCAATTCCTGCACCACCCGATAACATTTCGCCGGCAACGATAACCAACCAGGCAACGCTTATACTCAATCGCAATCCTGTTATAATGTGTGGCAAGGTGTATGGGAAAACAACTTTGGTTAAATATCTCCATTTTGAAAAGCCAAAAGCTTTGGCTACATTTTTATGATCTTGCGGAATTGTACTTACTCCAAAAGAAGTGTTAATCAATGTAGACCACAAAGAGGTGATAAACACGATAAATATGGTCGCCATTCCAGTGTCTTTGAAAACAACTAGACCGATAGGAAACCAAGCCAAAGGCGAAACTGGTTTTAAAAACTGAACAATAGGATAGAATACTTTTTTGAAGAAAGAACTTGCTCCAATCAGGATTCCGAAAGGAATTGCAAATAAGGAACCTAATGAAAACCCTAATAAAACGGTTTTGATGGAGACAAACAATTGCAGTCCGATTCCTTTGTCGTTGGGCCCATAATCATAGAATGGATCGCTCAACATTTCGTATAAAACCTTTAAAGTTGCTGTTGGTCCTGGAAGCGCTTCCTTTGTATAATAACTTAATAAGCTCCAAAATCCGCAAAAAATAGTCAATCCAATACAAGCAAATGCAATTGATTTTGCCTTTTCTAAAATATAGCGTGACGCTTTTCTAAGGTTTTTTTTCTTAATTACTTTACCAAAAGTGTTGAGAAGTGAATAGTTTTCTACTACTTCTTCTTGTTCGATTGTTGCTGTAGTTGAATGTGACATGATTATAGATTTTTATTAATATTTCTTTATTAGTGTTTAAAGTTGGTGATAAGTACCAATAGTGTTAGTGTTTATTACCTCTATTATTGGTATTTACTACCTCTATAATTGGTGATAAGTACCAATAGTGTTGGTATTTACTACCTCTATTATTGGTGCAAACCACCAATAGTGCTGGTGTTTATTACCTCTATTATTGGTACTAAGTACCAATAATATTAGTCTTTATTGCCTCTTTTATTTGTATTAAGTACCAATGCTATTAGTTTTTAATACCTCTGTCATAGGTGTTAAGGAACAAATCGATCTTGAAATCTGTGAAGTGCGTGAGGGATTACTTCACTATACATTTATTTTCATTGGAGTTCAGTGAATTTCATTTGAGCAAGGCGCCATAGCGCTCGTGATAGCCCGACCGCGTTGAACAAAGGGGGCGAATAAGCGGTCTCTCAAGTAGCCCCCTTTGTTCAACGTGGTCACGCCCAAATTTTTAACGCTTCACCACTTTTAAATATGCTGATGGATTCGATGGGTTGAAAACCGTTTTGTCCATCGTGAGCGAGAAGGGTTTCATATCGTCTGTTGGGATCTTTATTTTCATACTTGTGGCCACTTCTTCGTATAAATCCTGAAGAATTAGTTTATCGGCAATTGCTTTATAGTTTGGCTCTTCTTTCAAATATCCAAATCGTACAAATTGTGCCATAGCCCAGATAGCATAAGATTTACGAGGATAATTCACGGTTCCTCCTTTGTAAAACAACATATAATCTTTGTCATATACTTCAGTTCCTTGGTTGCAGCCTAAGTTATAATCTCCCATTAGTCTGGCTTCAATAACATCGGCAGGGGCATTTACATAAGGCGCTTTCCCGATAATAGCGGCCGCTTTCTTGCGATTGGCAGGATTATCCAGCCAGATACAGGCTTCTAGAATCGCTTTCATAACTTTCTTTAAATCTTCACGACGTGTTTCGCTAAACTCTTTGTTCACAACCAAAGCTTTTTCTGGGTGGTCTTTCCAAATATCTTGAGAGGCAATCTGTGTAAATCCAATCCCTTGCTTTACGGCAACACCGCCCCAAGGCTCTCCTACACAGTATCCATCCATGTTACCCACTTTCATGTTGGCAACCATTTGCGGAGGCGGAATCGTGATGATTTTAACCGCTTTTTGATTTAATCCTGCCAATGACATCCAGTTTCTCAACCATAAATCGTGGGTTCCTCCTGGGAAAGTCATGGCGAAAGTCACTTCTTTTTCGGCTTTCAATTTGGCAGCCACAACCGGGGTTACTTTATTCATTTGTTTGAATCCCACTTTACCGCAAAAATCATTCGATAGGGTAATTGCTTGTCCGTTTACATTCAGCATCATGGCGATTTTCATTTCGGAACCAGCCTTACCTCCTACTCCAGTGTATACTGAAAAAGGCATAGTGTATAAACAGTGTGCTCCGTCCAATTCACCTGTTAAGATTTTGTCACGAACATTTGCCCAAGACGTTTCTTTGGTTACGATAACCTCAACACCGTATTTTTTGAATAATCCCAGTTCTTTGGCCATTACGATTGGCGAACAATCGGTCAAGGGAATAAAACCTAATTTGATCGGTTCGCCGGCAATTGGCGGTTTAGGATTTGTTTTGAAAGAAGAAAACAAAACCACACACATTACCAACATCAATGGGGCAAAAAGAGTTCTTATATGTTTTTTAGTCTGTATCATTTTTTTAATTTTTAAATCGTTAATTCAATTACTTTTTGTTTAAAAAATTAGGCTTAATATTCACCATCACATAAGCCCATTGTGGAGTTAAATTCGCGTTTGCAACATTTTTAACTTGTGCTGATGACATTGAATTGGTTGCCTGCATGAATGAGTAACCAGCTTCAATATTGATCATTTTGGTCATGTTATAAGACATTTTCAAATCTAATTCTGTTCCCAAATAACTGCTTTGCGTTCCTCCTGCTCCGTTAGACAAAGTGTTTGCGGCTTCGAAACCATGTAAATCTGCAAAAAGGGTTAGGTTGTCTTTCAAGTTGTATTTGGCTTTCAAAAAGTAGTTTAGCAAACCTTGAGCTCCAAAACCGCTTGAGGCGTAGAAATAATCCATAGTTCCCCAAAATTTGTGAGGCGTTCCATAAAGCGGATCAAATTGATTGTTCTCTGAAGTCGCTGTAACGGCTTTTGTTCCATCGTTTCCTGATAAATAATCAACTCCAGGGCCTATAAATAATTTTCTGCCTACTTGTAAAGTCGCCGTTATAGAAGTCAAATCACTGCTTAGACTACGGCCGTTTTTGTCGTGACCAAATTGGTGGTACAAACTTCCTTCAAATTTCAATTTTCTGGTAGCATTGATATTATAGTAGAAACCGGTAGTGTTACGGGTCCAAATTCCTTGCTCGAATACTTTGGTCGTCACCGGTGGAGTTCCCGAAGTGACATTTGAGTATTTATTAAAATTATCGCTTAAGAATAAAAAGGAAATGTCTCCAAAGAAAAATTTCTTAGCCAAATATGCATATTCCAATGATTTATAATTGGTCCCCAAACCGTTGGTTCCTGCGGTATAACCAGAAGTTGCAGCTGGTACTCCATTGTAAATTGTTCCCGCTAATAATTCTTTGTTTTGGTTAAAAGCAGCACCAAAATCGGCTGTCCATCCTTTGTTAAAGTATTTCAAAACAATCGCGTCATGGTAACGCGCTTGTTGTAACCAATCCAGTCCTCCTATTACCTTTTGGTCATCATACGAAATCTCCTGACGTCCTATTTTTAAAGATAAATTTTGAATACTGCTTACGGTGTCATTCAACATAATTTCACCCCAGGCTTCGTGCAATTGAATTCCATTATTCTCTGCAGTTGTTACTCTGTTAATTGTTGAAGCATCTTGTCCCCAAACGCGAACATCCTGAACAGCAACAAAAAATTTGAATCTGTATCCTGTAAACCCAACATTCAATCTGGTTCTTTGTGAAGTAAAAACAGCTGTCTCGGCGTCTTTTGATTGCAAAGTACTGTAACCATCTCTGAATTCTGTTCTTGGTCTAAATTGTCCTGATGCTGTTAACTGTGCATTTGCAGCGTTATAACCAAACAATGTTATGGCCAAACCTAATAGTATCGATTTTGAATTTTTTCTTTTTTTAAGTGCTTTTATTTTTTGTATTGTGGTTGTAATCTTTTGCATGATAAATTGGTTTTGATTAGTATGAAGCAAATATACATACGTATTAATACTTACGTATTTTCTTTTTACAGCCTAAAACCTCTTTTTTACACAGCAAAAATTATTCAGAAAACAATTAATTTTCTGCGTTAACGCAAACAAATCTCATGAAGTCCCATAATTATTGGTATCAATAGCCACTTAGTTTTTATCTAAAATACGTACTTAGCTCAACGTCAAAAAAATATTTATCCTCCAATACTCCTAAAACAACATTTATTTCCACAAAAAAAGCCCCAGAAGGGCTTAATAAATTCAAAGTTCAAATCTAAAACTACTTATACATACTTATGTTCCATAATCTCCGATTTCATTTTATTGATTTGTTGCAATCCTATTTTCTTCCCAACCGTTTTTATTAAAGCCTCTCTCTTCAAACTCGAAATCACTCGGGTTACTTGTTCTTCGGTTGTTCCAGCAAAGTCGGCGATTTCTTTTCGGGACAAATCAAGATTAATCAAATCATTTGTTTGTCCAAACTTTCTATGGATATATAATAAGGTATCGATCACGCGCTCTCTCACATTCATGTGGGCAATTTTACGAATGTTATTCTCGCTCTTGTTCAACTCCTCGGCATAAAAAAGCATCATATCATAAGTAAACTCTGGAACATTTTTAAGAATGTCGAGCATCACTTCATTGTTGAAATTACACAAAACCGTATCCTCCAAGGCATAAGCGCCTATCAAATATCGATTGCTCGTCCCAAAACCCCTAAAACCAACCGTATCCCCATTTGTGGTAAACCGAACAATTTGTTCCCTGCCGTTGATTCCTGTTTTTACCGTTTTCACCTTTCCTTTTTGTACAAAATAAAGCCCCTGAATGGGTGCGCCCTCTATAATGAACTGCTGTGTCTTCTTGCAGGTAAAACTGTGTTTCTTCTCTATGTAACTTTGCATGTTGGGCAAATGAATATGCTTTTTGATAAAACAATTTTCATTACTACAACTGTTGCAAATAGCTTGATTCTCTTTCATCTGTAGTTAATTATTGTTTGTTTTTTAAGTGTTTAAGACATCCAAAACCAATTCTTCTATTGACCATTTGGATCAATGAACAAATCTTTGTTAAATGACAAAATCAGTAAAAATTATACTGTAACTGTCTTTATTTGAAGTAAATGTATAGGTTTTTCGCAATAAATGGTAATTGACACACCCCTCTGAGCCATGTTATCAACTCAAAAAAAAGACTCTTTTTTTATGCATTTTTTATAAATGAACCCGAAAAAATGATGTCAATTATCATTTCATCTACTTAGAGTCGGTGCTATTTGGATATTCGCAATTCTTTACAAATAAGTAAAAATACGTAGTTTTATGTAATTTGTAGTTTTTTACTTAAATATAAGTAGTTGATTTCACCTTAAATAATGCATACTTAATAAAGTCACATAATTTAGAAGCTTCCAATTTTCTTAAATAATTCCCGTCATTGAAACAGCTTTTTTTAACACATAAGTTTTTTCTTGTTTCGGTTGTTTATAAAGTTTTTGCTTACTACATTCGCCACAAAAAAAATTAACCCAAAAAACTATTATGAAAAAAATTTTATTGCCTTTAATTGCCTTAATTTCATTTGCATTTGCTAACGCACAATCTAGAGAAAAAGGAACTGTTGAAATTACCCCAAAAATTGGATATTCTAACTTTAGCGAAAACAATGAAGGAGGTAATACTGACGCAAATGCTGGAGTAGAATTTGGCGCAACAGCTGATTACTATTTTAATAGCAGGTGGAGCTTGCGTTCTGGATTAGTTTTTGACAAAATGGGGGGTGAATATAAATATGGAGGTAACTGGGAAGATAAATTAAACTATTTGAGTATTCCATTAAATGCTAACTGGCACTTTGGGAGCACTCGAAAATGGAATTTAAATTTTGGAATAAGTCCTTCTTTTTTACTAAATGCTGAAGTAAGTGATCCTTCAGGAAATACTACAGAAATTTCTAGCAATACTTTAAAATCTTTCCAATTAGGATTCACTTTTGGAATAGGCTATAAAATAGAAGTTACTGAGAAATTCGGTATTTTACTAGATTATCAAAATTTTTCTGGTTTAACCAATATTAATAACGCTTCTAGTGATGACATCAAAAATTCGGGAGGCAGCTTTAATATAGGTGGAGTTATCCAACTTTAAAAAACATAATAAATATGAAAAAAGGGGTTCATTTAATTTGAACCCCTTTTTTATACATTTAAATCACCATAGTCAACTGAATTCTTTTCCTGTCTTCATCTACCTCCGTCACTTTAACCTGAACGTGTTGGTGTAATTTGACAACCTCATTCACATCGCTTACAAAACCCGCTTTGAGTTGGGAAATATGTACCAAACCGCTTTCTTTCACTCCAATATCAACAAAACATCCAAAATTGGTAATGTTATTCACAATACCGGGTAAAATCATACCGGTTCTAACGTCTTTTATTGATTTGACATTCGGATCAAATTCAAAAACAGTCGCTGCTTTCCTTGGATCTAATCCCGGTTTTTCTAACTCTTTTATGATGTCTTTCAAGGTCAAAACTCCAATATCCGCCGTAATGTAATTTTCAGGTTTAATTAAAGCCGTTTTTTCTTTGTTGGCAATCAAATCATTTACCGTTATTTTCAAATCTTTTGCCATTTTTTCAACAATAGCATACGCTTCTGGATGAACTGCAGAATTATCCAAAGGGTTCTTAGCATTCGAAATTCGGATAAAAGCAACTCCTTGTTGGTAGGCTTTGTCACCCAAACGAGGCACTTTTTTGAGTTGTTTTCTGTCTGTAAAAGGTCCGTTTTCTGAACGGTATGTTACAATATTTTCGGCCAACTTCTCCCCTATTCCACTCACGTAACCCAACAAATGCTTACTTGCCGTATTGATGTTTATTCCCACCGAGTTCACGCAACGAATCACCGTATTATCCAGTTCTTCTTTAAGTTTGTTTTGATCCACGTCGTGTTGGTATTGCCCAACTCCAATGGCTTTTGGATCAATTTTAACCAATTCTGCCAACGGATCCGATAATCTTCTCCCAATGGAAACCGATCCTCTAACCGTAACATCATAATTAGGAAATTCCTCTCTCGCAATCTTCGAAGCCGAATACACCGAAGCCCCAGCCTCCGATACGATGAATACTTGTAAAGGTTTATCAAAAGCTATTTTCTTGATGAAGAATTCGGTTTCGCGTGAAGCCGTTCCGTTTCCTATTGATATCGCATCAATATTATAGGCATTTACCATCGATTTTATCTTTTTCATCGCCATTGCAGTTTCATTCTGAGGTGCATGAGGATAAATGGTTTCGTTATACAACAAATCCCCTTTCTCGTCCAAACAAACCACTTTACATCCCGAACGAAATCCTGGGTCAATTGCCAAAATTCGTTTTTCACCCAATGGCGGAGCCAATAACAACTGCCCTAAATTATTCGCAAATACCTGAATCGAATTGGCATCCGCTTTGGCTTTAGCTTCCTGCAATGCTTCGTTCGAAATTGCAGGATTCAACAAACGTTTATAACTGTCCTCAATCGCCAATTGAATGTGTGGCGTGGTACTGTTGTCTCCTTTTATAATTAATTCGTCAATAATATCGTAAGCATCATCAAGCTCCACATCTACTTTGAACTTGATAAAACCTTCGTTTTCAGCTCTCATAATGGCCAACAAACGATGTGATGGTGCTTTGGTCAAAGGTTCTGCCCAATCAAAATACTGATTGAATTTCTGGGCGCCTTCCTCCTCTTTTTTAGACTTAACAACCTTAGTCGTAATTGTAGCCTTGCGCTCAAACAATCTTCTGAGTTGCTTTCTAACGTAAATATTTTCATTAATCCATTCGGCAATAATGTCTCTTGCACCTTGCAATGCCGATTCTTCATTAATCACATTCTCATTCAAATATTGTGTTGCCAAGAAATCAACATCATCCTTGCTTTGCGCCATGATAATCTTCGCCAAAGGTTCTAATCCATTCTCTCTAGCCACATCGGCTTTGGTTCTTTTTTTCTTTTTATAAGGCAGATAAAAATCTTCCAACTCTTGTAAATCGAAACTCTGCTGGATTTTTTTATCCAATTCGGGCGTCAAAGCATTTTGTTCTTGAATGGATTTCAAAATAGCTTCTTTACGTTTTACAATAGTTTCATATTCTTTTTGAAATTTAGCAATTTGCTCAATAAATACTTCATCTAAGTTTCCAGTTTTATCTTTTCGATATCTCGAAATAAATGGAATCGTGCAGTCTTCCTGTAATAATTGAACCGTGTTTTGAATGTTGATTGTTGCTGTGGCAACGTACTTTGATATGAATTGTAAATTGGTCATTATTTATGCTGTAATTTTATTATCATGTAAAAATAGAAAAAGGAATGCATTTCTATCAGTTTAATTCTTTTTTTGATGGTGGCAAAAAGTTCTCACCTGTCACTACGCTTTTTCCGGTTTTGTCTTCCAGGGCAATACGGGCATTTTTGGCAATAGCACCTCCTTTTTTACTTGCTTTTGCATTTTCAATAAGTCCTTTGGCTTGATCACTTTCTGCTATTTGTCTAGTAGAAAGTTCCGCCAATGCAGTAAAAATCAATTCAGCCTCACTCATATGATCTCTTAAGTTTTGGGTTTCCAAACCCTTAACTTCTTTGTGCTTTTTTACAGATAATCCTGTCCATTCCTGATGAATTATATTGGTTAATAATGCAAATTCATCTTGTTTTTCGACACCGCTTTCTTTCCAATAATCGGTTAATTTATTACGAGTCTCCTGCCCTGTCATTCGTTGCTGAATCCATTTTTCGCTTCTTCCTAGTTTTTGCCAATTTTCACGGGCGCGATCTAAACTTTGAGCTGGATCAGCCAATTCTTGTATACGTTCGTAACCTACTTTTGCCAACCATTGTTTAAACGGTTCCGCTTTTGGTGAGGGAATAGATTGGATTAAGCGAAGTAATGTCTCAGTATCTGCGGTATCTGTCAGGCGATTTTTACCATCTTCGGCAAGCATTTTCAACTGTACGATTTTATCGTACGCTTCACTTCCTTCAAGTTTTAACTTCTTTTTTAAATCTGTCCAATATCTTTTAGGTATTGTACTTCCTGTCAAAATCTGAATCACATCAATAACCGAGAAATACCAAATTTCTTTTTCAGCATCGTAATGGCTACGTACTTTTTTCTCTTCAAATAATTTAACTGGGCTCATAATTTATATATTTTTAAGGCTTAAATAGAGACTCTAAATATAATAAAAACAACAAACTTCTACTATCTTTGAACCTTATTTTACTCAAATGAAGTTATTAGTGTATTTCTTTTTTCTTGTTAATTTTATGGCGTTTATTACAATAGCCTACGACAAACAACTAGCCATTAAAAACAAAAGTAGAATTTCCGAAAAAACACTTTTGGCCTGGGTGGCCATCGGTGGAACAATTGGATCATCGCTTGCGATGTCGATTTTTCGGCACAAAACATCAAAAACAAGCTATTTGTTGAAATTTTTCGGAATCGTTTCCCTTCAGATTATAACCATTATCTTCTTGTTTTATTTTGATTTAATATCATTATAAAACAAAAAAAGCCCAGTTTAAAACTGAGCCTTTAAATATTTTGGTGCGAAGCACCTCGCGAATTTTTTATTGACAAGCAATTTTATTAACTCTATTTTGGTGTCTTCCTCCTTCAAATTCGGTAGCCAAGAAAGTTTCAACAATTTCTACAGCCTGTGGAATAGAAGTAAATCGTGCCGGAATACTAACAATATTGGCATCATTATGCAATCTTGTCAAAACTGCAATTTCCTTAGTCCAACATAAACCAGCGCGGATTTTAGCATGTTTATTAACAGTCATGGCAATTCCATTTCCGCTTCCGCAAATAACAATTCCAAAATCAGCTCTACCTTCACTTACATCTTCAGCAACCGGATGCGCAAAATCAGGATAATCAACACTTGCTTCAGTATCGGTACCGTAATTGGTCACTTCATATCCTTTTGCTTCAAGCATTGCAACAATAGCTTTTTTATAATCTGGTCCAGCGTGGTCATTTCCTATCGAAATTTTCATTTTTTTTGTATTAGATTTTGAACTGCAAATTTAACCAAAGTATTTTAGATATAAGCCAAAAAATAGTTATTCAATTCTAATAATAGATTAAGAAATAAGAACTTCTATATTATTTTATAACTGTAACACAACTCCTTGATACTAAGAAATTTTGGAGTTTATTAACATTTTCATAAATATATAATAGTCTGCAAATCAATACACAGAATGTAATTTTAATGTTAATATTTTGTATTGTTAATAGCAAAACGTAAGTACTTGATATTCAATTAACCTTAAGTTAACAAAAAGTGTTTATAACTTTAGATAGAATTTTAGAAGTTTTTTATGTTTGTAAACAAAAAATAAGTAATCCAAAACCTATATTAGAAATCCAAATAAAGTTTGATGAATTTTTAGAAAAGTTATCAATACTTAAAATTGGTTTTTCAACAAGAAAACAAAATTCACTTATTTACAATTTATCTATTTTTTGAATTGTTAACAGTTGTTAACTAATTTAAAAAATATCCTAAAAAACAGGAATTTAAGTATAAATAAGACTGTTAATAACTCAAGATAAAAAGCTAAAACTTCATTTCAATACATTTTTCTAGAAATTTATAGCAACTATTAACAAGCTATAATAACCATAAATAATTAATTTAAATTTAAATTTTCTTTTTGTTGTATTTAATATATGTTGACAACTTTGAAATTTGAAAACAAAAAATAAAATTGAATTTTTGAAAATTTTTAAACGATTGAAAGTTTGGAATTCAAATTGTCTAGTATTTCTTGAACTTGTTCAAAATCGTTTGGGTGTACTTTTAGTTGTATGCCACCGTAGGCAAAGCTTGCCAATGGGTCAATGGAGACGATATGTTCATTTTCAAAAAAATAATGAATTTCTTCCTGATCCAGAATATGTCTAAGTACCACGATTTCATGTGGATAATTAAAAATAGCAATCGTTTTAAAGCCTTTCATTTTGAATTTTTTATAAATGTAGTAAAGTTATTATTAGTTTAAAACTCTAGGCAGAATAAGGAATAGTGAATACAATTTTGTAATTTTAGACTTTTAAGAAAAGATACATGAGTAAAAGATTAAGAAAGCCGATAAAGAAAGAGAAAGATTTCTCAGATAAAATTATAAAAATATTATCGCAAAGTGCCAATAAAGCCTTTAATTATAAGCAAATAGGAGCCAAGTTAGAATTAGATGATACCCAAAGCCGTAATCAAATCATAAAAGATCTAAAGATTTTGGCAGCTTCAAAGAAAATTATAGAATCCGAACCTGGAAAATATTTAATAAAAGCGGCAAGCAAAGAGTATTACGAAGGAACAATTGATATGACCGGTCGTAAAACTGCTTATTTTATTTGTCCAGAATTTGAAGAAGACGTTTTTATTCCAAGCAATAATTTGAATCACGCTCTAGATAAAGATACCGTAAAAGTGTATGTTTATAATAAAAGAAGCGGTAGAAGAGCTGAAGGTGAAGTGATTGAAGTAATTGAACGATACAAAACCGACTTTGTTGGGGTTATTGATATTCAAAAGAATTTCTCTTTTGTGTCAACTGCGAATCCAAAAATGTACACAGATATTTTTATTCCAAAGGATAAAATAGGGGAGGCTGAGCAAGGAGATGTAGTTTTGGTCCATATTGAAGATTGGCCTACAAGAGCCGATAGTCCTTTTGGAAAAGTGGTTAAAGTTCTTGGAAAACCAGGTGAACATGACACTGAAATTCACGCCATTTTAGCCGAATATGGCTTGCCAGCTGAGTTTCCTATTGAAGTAGAAACTTTTGCCCAAAAAATAGACACTTCGATTGAAGCCAGTGAAATTGCGAAACGTCGTGATATGCGTGATACGCTGACTTTTACAATTGATCCAAAAGATGCCAAAGATTTTGATGATGCTTTATCTTTCAAACAATTAGAAAATGGTAATTATGAAATTGGAATTCATATAGCCGATGTTTCTTATTATTTGGAAGAAGGGACCATACTCGATGATGAAGCTTTTCAAAGAGCTACATCAGTTTATTTGGTGGATAGGGTAGTACCAATGTTACCAGAAGTACTTTCTAATTTTGCTTGTTCATTACGTCCTCAAGAGGAAAAATATACGTTCTCGGCTATTTTTGAAATTACAGAAACTAGCAAAGTAGTAAATCAATGGTTTGGTAGAACTGTTATTTTCTCCGATCAACGTTTTGCTTACGAAGAAGCGCAATACATCATAGAAACCAAAGACAATACTATTCCTGTCGATATTTCTATAACTGGAAGTTCTTATGTGGTTTCAGATGAAATTGTGGCAGCTACGCTAAAAATGGATCAATTAGCAAAGATATTTAGAAGAAACAGAATGAATGAAGGTGCCATTTCTTTTGATAAAGTAGAAGTAAAATTCAACTTGGATGCTGAAGGAGAACCGGAAGGAGTTTATTTTAAAGTTTCAAAAGATGCGAATCATTTGATTGAAGAATTTATGCTTTTGGCAAATAGAAAAGTGGCGGAATACATTGGTAAACAAAAGAAAACGTTTATCTATAGAATTCACGATGAACCAAATGAAGATAAATTAATAGCGATGCAAAATCTTATTGCTAAGTTTGGTTATAAAATTGATTTTAGAAACAAAGGAGATATTTCGAAATCATTGAATGCATTGATGGAAGAAGTGAATGGTAAAAAAGAACAAAATTTAATTGATACTCTTGCCATTCGATCTATGAGTAAAGCCAAATATTCTACGGATAATATTGGCCATTATGGATTAGCATTTGATTATTATTCTCATTTTACATCTCCTATTCGTCGTTATCCGGATGTTATGGTTCATCGTTTATTGCAGTATTATTTGGATGGAGGAAAATCTGTTGATGAAGATACGTATGAAGCAAAATGTTTACATTCCTCAACTATGGAAGGTTTAGCTACCAATGCGGAACGAGATTCTATAAAATACATGCAAGTAAAATACATGCAAAACCATAACGATCAGGAATTCCTAGGTGTTATTTCTGGAGTTACCGAATGGGGTATTTATGTTGAAATAATAGAAAATAAATGTGAAGGTATGGTAAGAACCCGTGATATAAAAGAGGATTATTATACTTTTGACGAAAAACAATATGCTTTGGTTGGAGCCAATTCTGATCGATTATTGCAATTAGGTGATGAGATTTATGTAAAAGTAAAAAATGCCGATTTAGTTAAAAAACAATTGGATTTCAATTTTATAAGAAGGAATGAATAATGTTATTTTTAGATAGTGATATTAACAATTAAATTTTATTAAAATGAAAAGAATAATTTTTGTATTTTTTGTATTTCTAGTTCAATTTACTTTTGCACAAACCACAATAGTTCTCAAGGATTTTGATGATGTAAAAGTGTTTGATAAATTAAGTGTTACTCTAATAGCTTCCAATGAAACGAAGGCCATAATTACAGGACCTGAACAAAGTAAAGTGGAAATTGTTAATAAAAATGGACTTTTGAAAATAAGAATGCCATTAACAAAATTGATGACAGGAGATGAAGCAAAAGTGACATTATATTTCAAAAAAATTCAAAGTATTGATGCTAATGAAGGTAGTTCTGTAACTTGTGCAGATACTTTTAAACAAACAACTTTTGATTTAGGTACTCAGGAAGGAGCTAAAATAACTGTTGTATTAGATGTAGATAAAACATCTATTAAAGCTTTTTCTGGAGGAATTGTTACAGTGTCAGGTAAAGCGGTCACTCAATCGGTTTCTGTTAATTCTGGAGGTGTTTTTAATGGCAAAGATTTAGAAACTTCCCAAACAACTGTAAGTATATTTGCTGGTGGAAATGCTGATGTAAATGCAACTACTCTTGTTGATGCTAAAGTAAAAACTGGAGGGACTATTTTTATTTATGGTAAACCAAAAGAAATAAAACAAGAAACAGTTATGGGTGGAACTATTGTTCAGAAATAATAAATAATTTTTAAAGTCATTTTTTAATGATAAACGATATTTTAACTGGTATTCCTTGGGGAGTTCTATTGAGTTTTATGATTGGCCCTGTTTTTTTTATTTTACTTGAAACAAGTATAATTAAAGGATTTAGAGCTGCTTTAGTTTTTGATTTAGGTGTTGTTTTAGGAGATGTTTTTTTTATAACAATTGCTTATTTAGGTAGTTATAGATTGATTCAAAGTTTGAATGATAATTCTTCCCTGTTTATTTTTGGAGGCTTTATCATGATGGCTTATGGCTTTATATCTTTTTTAGGAACTAAAAAAGAAAAGAAAATAAACACTAAAACAATCGATAATGAGATTATAAAAAAAAATTACATTGGTCTTTTCTTTAAAGGCTTTTTTCTGAATATTATTAATATTGGTGTACTTGGTTTTTGGTTGGCCGTAATTATTTCGGTAGGTCCAAAATTAGAAATGGAAACCACAAGAGTATTTACGTTTTTCATTTCAGTTATTATAACTTATTTGAGTATTGATTGTATTAAAATAGCTTTAGCGAAGCAATTGAAGCACAAAATGACACCAACAAATATTTACAAAATCAAAAGAGGAATTAGTGTTGTTCTAATGATTTTTGGTTTTGTTTTAATCTTTCAAGGCTGGTTTCCAGAAGAAAAACAAATGGTAAAAAAAGCTTTTGAAAAAATAGATAAATAATTTTTCTATAAATATTAATAAAAAAGGGACTATGATTAGTCTCTTTTTTTATGTCAATCATTTACTTATTCAGCGCTATCTTTTGTTTATTTTTTAAAATTAGTAAGCATAAAAACGACTATAATTGCTTTAGAGGTTTTAAGTATCGACCGAATTCGAACTATATCTTTATCTAATTTTTTCTAAAAATTAARCAWAAAAAAACGGCTAAAATTRCTTTAGAGATTTTAAGTATCGTCCRGATTCGAACTATATCTTTATCTAATTTTTTCTAAAAATTAAACAWAAAAAAAACCTCTAAATTGCTTTAGAGGTTTTAAGTATCGTCTGGATTCGAACTATATCTTTATCTAATTTTTTCTAAAAATTAAACAAAAAAAAACGGCTAAAATTGCTTTAGAGGTTTAAGTATCGTCCAGATTCGAACTATATCGGCTAAAATTGCTTTAGAGGTTTAAGTATCGTCCAGATTCGAACTATATC